>JBQCEU010000182.1:0-20839 GCA_051959955.1 Terriglobales bacterium
TTCCTCGCACGTACGAAGGCGCCGGCGGCCACGCAGGCCGCCGAGGTCGTGAGCTAGACGGACGCGGTCGGGGCGCGCCGCGGCGCGGTGCGAGGCCAGGGGGCGCGCGGGCTGCGCCCGCGCGGGGGATGCCCCGCTGCACGGGGCATGGGAAGGAGGCGGCTACGCCGCGTTATTTCATTCGTGCCCGGCTCCTGCCGCGCGGCGCGCGGCGGCGCCGGGGGGCGGCGAAACAGCTTGCACGAGGCTCCGCCTCTTCTTCTGGAGATGCGGAGCCGGGGCGCAGGGGCCCCCGGCGCAGCGTCGCTGGAAGTTCGGGAGAGCGGGCGGCGCGGCGCAGCCGCGCCGGGGCGCCCGCGATTAATGAATGCCTAATTGAAGGCCATGCCGCGGCTGGTGGAGCGGGGGACGGCGGGGCGGAGGACGCTGCTCTCCCCGCGGATGCAGTTGCGGCCGGTGCGCTTGGCCTCGTAGAGGGCGCGGTCGGCGCGGCGGAGGACGCCGCTCCAGGTATCGCCGGGGCCGGCCACGGCCACCCCGAAGCTGCCGGTGAGCGCCAACTGCTGCCCTTCGTATTCCACCCGCAACTCCTCCAGGCGGCTGCGCAGGCGCTCGGCGATCAGGCTGGCGCGCATGCCATCACGGTCGGGGAGCACGGCGACGAACTCCTCGCCGCCGAAACGGGCCAGCAGATCGGTGCTGCGCAGGCACTGCACCAGCAGGCCGGCGGTGGCGGCGAGGGCGACGTCGCCGGCGGCGTGGCCGTAGGCGTCGTTGAGGAACTTGAAGTGGTCGAGATCAATGGCGAGCACCGCCAGCGGCGATTGCCGGCGCTGGCAGGCGGCCAACTCGCGCACCGCGCTGGCCTCGAGGGCGCGGCGGTTGAGCACGCCGGTGAGGGCATCGGTGCGGGCCTGCAGTTCGAGCTGGTTGCGCAGGCGGGCGGTCATCATCCAGACGAAGCCGAAGGCCATGATGGCGCTCAGCACCAGGTAGGTGAAGGCCAGGCTCAGGCCGACGGCATTGCTGTCCAGGCTGCCCAGGCTGAGCCGCAGCGGGGCGAGCATGGCGCGGGTCACGCACAGGCCGGCCACCGCCGCCAGGATGGCGGCCATGGTGCGGCTGGCGGCGCGTTCGCCGGGAGCTTGATGGGAGAGCAGCACCAGCACGCAGACCAGCATCTGGGCGGCGAAGGCGATGGCAAAGATGGCAACCGCCAGTTCCGGACGTTCACTCAGGGCAAAGAACTCCAGCGGCGCGAAGAGGGCGAGGAGCGAGCCGCCCCAGCCCAGGACGCTGGCGCCGGCCACGGCGAACTCGGCGATGCCCTGCGACATCAGCACCGCGCCCAGCAGCACCAGCATGCGGCCCAGCCACAGGAGCAACAGCACGACGGAGGCAGCGGGCCAACTGACCAGCACCAGACCGGCGGTGACCGCCACGTAGGCCCAGGCGAACCAGCGGAGGCCGCGCAGCCCGGCTACGCTGCGGCTCATCAGCAGCAGGCCCAGGGCGCAACACACCTGGACGACGTAGTCGGCCACCAGCAGAGTCTTAAAATCCATGCGGCGCAATCCTGACTGGGGGGGAGACAGGAAGTAGAGATGAAGTATCTCACAGGCGCGAGTGATCCGAACCGGAAAAAGCGGAGCGGGCGGCGGCTTCGACCCGGGCCAGGGGCACGCCACAGCGGAGCGCGGCGGCGCGGCACTCTTCATACTCGGGCGCGGCTTTTTCGCCGGCGATCTTGAGGGTGATGGGGCCGTAGGGGGTCTCGACCCGCACCAGCCGGCGTTCCAGCACCAGGCGCTCACAGGGCTGGAGACGCACCCCCAGAGAGGTGGTCTCGCGCAGCAGCAGGGCGGCGAGGGCCTCGCTGTCGGCGGGGCGGGCGAGCAGGGTGATGACCACGCCGGGACGGCCCTTCTTCATCTGCACCGGGGTGGTGTAGGCGTCGAGCGCGCCCATCTCCAGGGCGCGTTCCAGGACGTAGCCGATGACCTGCGGGTTGCAGTCATCCACCGAGGTCTCGATCATGACGATGGCTTCGCGCGGCACGGAATCTCCGCTCAGGCGAGAGGCAGCGGCGCCGCGCGCTGGGTGAGCAGGTGGGCCACGATCACCTGCCCGTGGAAGCGGCCGTTTTCAATGAAGATCTCCGAGGTGTTGCGGCCGGCCACCACGACGCCGCCGAGGTAGAGGCCGGGGACGTTGGTTTCGTAGCTGGCGGGATCACACACCGGCCGCTGCCGGGCATCAAGCGCGACGCCGGCGCGGCGCAGGAGATCAAAGTCGGGATGATAGCCGGTGAGCGCGAAGACAAAGTCAGCGGCCAGTTCGGCATCCCCCTCCGGACCGGTCAGCAGCAGTTTGCCGGGGCGAATCTCGCGCACCTGGGTGGAGAAGCGGGCGGCGATCTCGCCCGCCTTGATGCGGTTTTCGATATCCGGCTTGACCCAATACTTGATACCCGAGCCGAGTTCGGCGCGGCGGTGCACCAGGGTGACGCGGGCGCCGTGGCGATACAGGTCGAGGGCGGTTTCGGCGGCGAAATTCTTGCCGCCGATGATGGCCACCTGCTGGCCCGCGAAGGGGTGCGCTTCGCGGAAATAGTGAAACACGTGGGGCAGGTCTTCGCCGGGGATGCCGAGCGGGTTGGGCAGGTCGTAGTAGCCGGTGGCGATCACCACCGCCGCCGCCCGATACTCGCCGCGGCTGGTGCGGACGCGGAAGCCGGGGCGGAGCGCCTCGATGGCGTCCACGCGCTCGTACTGGCGGACGTCGAGGCCGTAGTGCTGGGCGGCGCGGCGATAGTAGGCCAGCGCTTCGAGACGGCTGGGCTTGGCCTGGGCGCAGGGGAACGGAAGGTCGCCGATTTCCAGCAGCTCGGAGGTGGTGAAAAACACCATGTTAGTCGGGTAATGGAAGATCGAGTTCACCAGACAGCCCTTCTCGATCACCACCGCGCGCAGGCCGTGCCGGCCGGCGGCGATGGCACAGGCCAGCCCGGTGGGTCCGGCGCCGACGATCAGCAGATCCCAATCCATATCGCTATTGTAGTATCGGAGTATGTTGTTCCCCGCCGCCATCCTGGGCACGCTGCTGCTGGCGCAGACGCCGGCCGCCCCGCACGCCGCGCATCGCGCCACCCGCCATCAGGCCGCCTCCGCGGAAAAAACTGTGTCCACGCCCGCCCAGCCCAAGACCGCCGCGGAACTCGAGAAGGAGTTGCAGGCCGGTTTCACCGCCGCGCCCTTCCTGGGTGACAAGGTGGAGTGCAGGATCGTTGATGGCAACCTGACCCTCGAGGGGACGGTCCACAATGCCGAGCACAAGGGCCAGGCGACGCGGCTGGCGCGCGAGCTCGCCGAGAAAAGCGGCTGGGGCAAGGCGCACGTCTACAATCGCCTGGCGGTGGAATTGCCGCCGCTGCCCCACCGGTAATCCTGAATCGGCCTATAATTTGCGTATATGGGAGCGCGCTGGAGTGCGAGCTGCGCCACGGTTGCCGCTGTTGTCATGCTGGCCCCGCTGCTGCCGCGCCTGACGGCCTCCACCCCGCAACTGACCGCGGCCCAGCGCATCGCCATCATTCAAGCCCTGGTGGCGGAGGTGGGCATTGCGCGCCACGCCCTGCCCCCGGACAAGAAGGGGATCGAGATTGATCCCGCGGGACAAATCCTGAACGCCGAAGATGTGCAGAAGCAACTGCAGAGCGCGGACTCGGCGCGGGTGGGCGATCGGGTGGCGGTGACCGGCATCGAGTTCAAGGACGACGCCATCGTTTTTCAGATCAACGGCGGGCCGCACAAGACGCACTGGTACGACCACATCTCGCTGGGCATGGGAGGCACGGCGCAGCCGGTGGTGACCTCCGACCAAAAAATCGGGCCGCACGGGGCGACGATCACCGTGCACTACGAACATGGCGTGCCGGCGCTGACGCCCGAGCAGGTCAAACACGATCTCTCCACTCTGATTGACTGGGACCCGCCCGCCAAGGCGGCGGTGATGGTGCAGCCGCTGCCGGCGAGCGTCAAGACAGCCATCAATGAGCACAAAGTGCTGGTGGGCATGACCCGCGACATGGTGGTGGCGGCGCTGGGGCGCACCGGCAACAAGAGCGGCGAAACCGACGCCCAGGGGCGGCAGGTGGAGGATTGGGTCTACGGCGCCCCACCCGAGGACACCACGTTCGTGCGCTTCTACAACGATCGCGTCTTGCAGGTGACCATCTACAAGGCGGACGGGCAGAAGCTGGTGGAAACGCAGCCGGACCCGGCGCTGGAAGCCGGCGCCGAACGGCAGCAGCAGCGGGCCGCACAGCGCGCTCAGGAAGCCAGCCAGCCTGCGCCCACGCTTCGCCGGCCCGGCGACGCGCCCCCACCCACGCTCAACCCCGGCCAGATGCCCCCGCCGCAGCAGCCACCCACCGGACCGCCGGCGCAAAGGCCGCCGGCCACCACGCCGCCGGGACAGACGTTTCCGCCGGTGTGCTGCGGCGGCGCCTGAGGGCGTTTCCTGAGCGCGGGCTCCTGGCGGCTGCGCCGCCATCCCGCTTGGCTCGCTCAGCGCGGGCTGAGTTTCTTCAACTCGATGTCGGCCTGGCGGGCGGCTTCGGTGCCGGGGTGGTTTTTGGCCAGGGCGCGGAGCTCGCTGATGGCGGCGGCGCGGTTGCCCTGCTTCGACAGACTGATGCCCTTGTTCAACTCGGCCATCGGGGTTTTGGCGTTGTCGGGGTACATCATGATCAACTGATCGAACTGGTTGATGGCCTCGTTGTACTGCCCCTTCTGCATGAAGACGGTGCCCAGGAAGTAGGTGGCGTCGGGCACGGAAGGATCGTTGGGATAGGCGCGAATGAAGCCGGCCAGCTCCGATTGGGCGGCGGAACTGCCGCTGGTGAAATCGTTCAGCGCCTTCTGGTAAATCTGCGCCGGCGCATTGGGCGCGGTCACCGCGCCCGTGCCCGGCGCGGCGTTGGGATCGGCGCCGCCGGCGGCGGCGGCCGGCGGAGCGGGAATGGTCTGCTGCATCTGGTGGATCTGCTTGAGCGTGTCATCCATCTGCTGCAGATGGGCTTGCAACTGGGCCATGGTGTCGGCCAACTGCTGAAACTGGCGGCCGATGTCGGTCTGGTGCTGCGAGCTGACCAGGGCATTGCCGTTGAGCGTGTGCTGGATGGCGTCAATGGCGCTGCTCAGCTTGTTGACCGTATCGGTGTTCTGGGTCACCAGGCCTTGCATCATGCCGAGCTGCGTGTTCATGCTCTTTTGCAGGTCGGCGACCTGGCTCATCAGCAGGCTGACACTCTGCTGCAGGGCGATGATGCCTTTGTCCTCGGCCGCGGCGGAGCGCGGCTGGACCAGCAAGCCCAGCGTGGCCACGGTCAGAATCACGATTGCGAATTTGCGCATTTTAGCCTCCCAAGAGCGACGGGCGGCGGCTTGCGCCACCGCCCGCGAGCATTGCCTTCATTGTGCCATTATTGGCCTTACTGGCCGCCCTTGACCATGTGACCGCGCCGATTTTGCTGGTAGCAGTCCTCGGTGGTTTCGGTGCAGAAGGGCTGTTCCTTGCCGACGCTGTTGGTGGTGATGCGGCCGGCATCCACGCCCTGCGACACCAGGTACTGCTTCACCGCTTCGGCGCGGCGGCTGCCCAGCGCCAGGTTGTACTCGGCGCTGCCGCGAGCATCACAATGACCCACGATCTGGACGCTGATCTCCGGATGCTCCTTGAGGAAGGCGGCGTCGGACTGCAGGGTCATCTGCGCGTCGGGGCGGATGTCGCTCTTGTCGTAGTCGAAGAACGCATCCCGCACTTTCTCCTCAAAGGTGCCGATGTCGCTGGTGGCAGGCGGCGCGGCGGCGGGCGGAGGCGGCGGCTGGGTGACGGTGATGCGGGCCGCGGCGGTGGCGGTGCGGCCATCGGCGCTGGTAGCGGTGATCTGATAGTTGGTGGAGTCGGTGGGGCTCACCGCCTGGGAACCGTTGAGGTTGACCGCCGTGCCGTCAAGCTCCACCTTGACCGCGTTCTCCGAGCTCCAGCTCAGGGTCGAGGATTCGCCGCTCTGGATCGAGGTGGGCGAGGCGTTGAGCGTAACCGTGGGCGCCGGCGCGGGCGCGGCCGGCGGCGGAGCCGGCGGCGGCGGCGGCGCCGCCTTCTTCCCGCAGGCGGCCATGCCGAAGGTCAACAGGAAAACCGAGGCAACCGCAGCAACTAGCGACCGGCTCGATGGCTTTTTCGAATCCATGATTGTCATTCCCCCTAGGAAGTACTACTCATTCTCTGCGCGGGACATCAATGCCACGACCAGTTGGGCATTTCATTGTCCCCTTTGGTGGTCAACTGCGCCGGTACGGATCCATCCGCGGCAACGGAGTAGAGCTGGTTGTGATAAGGCGGTCCAGATTCAAATACGATGTGCCGGTTGTCGGGTGCCCAGCTCGGAAAGTCATTTCGCTGTTCATTATGGGTCAACTGCACATACTTTTGGCTACCGAAATACCAAATGTAAACGTCGGAGGCACCACTGTTCTCACCCCCGCCCTGGCGGACCCAGGCGAAGGCCAGCGAGAGGCCGTTGGGCGCCCAGGAGGGGCTGACGGCGTAGCCGGTGAGCGGCAGGCGCTGTTGGTTGCTGCCGTCGGCATTCATGGTGTAGATCTGGGGCAGGCCGAGGCGGCTGCTGACGAAGGCAATCTGGCCGGAGCTGCCGGCGGGCGGCTTGGGATTCCAAGTGGGAGAGAGATTGTCGAACCCCCGGGAGTGGGTGAGGCGGGTCAGGCCGCTGCCGTTGGCGTGGATGGTGTAGATCTCGAGGTTGGGCCCGCCCATCTGGGCCGCGAAGGCCAGCTTGGCGCCGTCGGGAGACCAGGCGGGGGTGGTGGTCATGCCCTTGAAAGTCGGGAAGGACAGCAGGCGGTTGGTGGTGAGCGACAGCAGGCGAATCTGCGGCTGCCCGTTGCCCACCTTGCTCATGAAGGCCAGCGTCCGGCCGTCGGGCGAGATGCGGGGCGAGTAGGCGATGCCGTGGAGATGGGTGCGCTGCTGCGGGTTGGCCCCGTCGTAATCCATGGTCCAGACTTCCTGGCTGCCGCTGCGGTTGCTGATGAAGGCAATCTGCGAGCTGGCGATGCCGGGGCCAAACCCCAGCGCGGCCACGATGTCGTCGGCGAAGTGGTGGGCGATCTGACGGGCGCCTTCCACCGTGGCGGGATTGGCGTAGCGCCGGGCCAGCAAACGGCCGGCGCCCGGGGGCTGGGTGACATCGTAGAGATAGCCGGACACCACCAGCCCGCCGCCTGCCATCCCCAGATCGCCAAACACCAGGCGCTGGATGTTGAGCGGCGGCGCCGACCACTGCTGGCGGTAAGCCGGGTTGCCCAAGTCACCTTCTCCGGCGGGCGCGGCAGCGGTGTAGAGGCTGCGGCCCACCATGGTTACGACGGCCGACTGGTAGAGGTCGTTCCACAGAACCTGGTTGAAGGTGTTCTGGAGGTTCTGCGCCACCCCGGGGGCGGGGAAAAGCGGCACGGCGAGATTGAACTTGGACGTGCCGGTGATGACGATGTTGGCTTGATCCTGGGCGGCGGCGGAGAGCGCGCACAAGCCAAGCAGCAGAGCGCAAACCAGAGGTCGGCGGAGTCTCATTGTTTCCTCATGGTACGGATCAAATCCACCAGTTCCCAAAGCTGCTGGTCGGAGTCCTGCGTCCAGGCCGGCATGCCGCTCATGCGCACGCCGTTGCGAATGGTGTAAAAGAGCGCCCCGTCGGTCTTGTTCTGGGTGAGTCCGCGAAGGTCGGGAACCTGCGGATACATGGACTGGCCGAGGCTGGTACGGCCGTCGCCGTTGGTGTTGTGGCACTGGGCGCACTGCGTCTGATAGAGCTGACGGGCGGCGGCCAGGAGCTCGGGCGTGGGCGGCAGGGGATTCTTGATTTGGTTTTCGCGGCCGGGCAGGGCGAGGCGGCGGCTCAGAGCGGCGAGCCGGGCTTCAATCCAGGTGGGCTTCGCCTTGGCGCTGAAGCCGGCGGCGGAGTGCAGCCACACGGCGCCGCCCGCGAGCGCCAGCAGAATGATTACGCAGATGGCAATGAGCCACTTCTTCATGGTTGCGGACTGGTACTTTAAGCTTACTCTGGCCGGCTCAGGCCACCCAACAATTTCCTGAGATTACCGGGCAGCTACCTGGGCGGCAGCCGACAGCAGGGTGGGCACGGGGGCGTTGAGGGTGGCGTCCACGGCTTGCCAGAAGGCGCGAAAACTGGCGTACTGGGCGGGCTGGATGCGCTCGGCGAGCTGCTGCACGGTGGAGTGGACTTGCAGCCAGCCGTGTTGACAGGCAGCCGAAACCGCAACCTCGCCGAATGGGCCGCTGCGATGTACCGGCTGGGGCAGGGGCTGCTGCGCGCAACCAGCCGCGCCCAGGTCCAGCGACCAGGTGTCGTCGGACTGAAAACGCGTGGGCAGGTCCAGCCATTGGGTGCGCGAGCTTTCCTCGGCCAGTTCGCGGGCAAAGTGCTGCTGCGCCCAGGAGACGGTGAGCGGCGCGGCGGGGATGCGGGCCCGAAACTGAAGGGTAACAGCGGCGGCGGGCGGGGAGATGCCGGTGGCGGCGACCGCGTCCACCTGGGCGCCTGGGAACAGACCTTGCAACCAGGCCTGGAGCCTGCCCTGGCGCTCCGCGGGGCGGGCGTAGGCGCCGCGCAAGGCGGGGGCGGCGGCGCCCTGAACCGCGATGGTCCCGGTGGCCTGGAGCCAGCCGCCGCCCGCGGGGCGAAGCTGCAGCTCGCGACGGGTCAGGTTGGCCGCGGCGACGGCGGCGGGCACGCGCACCAGCGAGCTCTGGCCGGCGCGCACGATCAGCGCCCAGGAGTTCTGGTCGGCTTCGGGAAGTTCGCTGTCCAGGAGATGAGGCGCGGTGGTGTCAATCCACTGACCGGTGATGGGAACGTAAACCAGGGCGTGATCGAAGGCGGCCACGGTGGCGGCCACATGGCCGTCGCGCTCCGGGGCGAGCCGGCCCATGGCGGGGGTGCGGACCAGCGCCACGTCCGCTTCCACCCCCACGGCGCGCAGCCAGGAGGCCAGCAGCAGCGCGCCATCCTTGCAGTCACCGCGGCCGGCCTGGAAGATCTGACCGGCGGGATCGGGAACATAGGCGTGTACGCCGCGTTCGTTGCCCAGGTACGAGAGATGGCGCGCCAGGTAGGCCCAGACGCGGGCAACAATTTCGCGGGCCTGCGCGGGGCCGGCGACGGCGGCGCCGGGTTGCGCTATGGTTTGAAGCCTGGCGGTCAGTTCGGGGCTGAAGCGCGAGCGGGAGGCCAGCAGGTCGCTGTACCAACTGGCCATGGCGGACCAGGTGTCGAAGCCGCCGACCTGCACGAAGGGCGAGACATCGGTGATGGCGGGGCCGTTGTCGGAGCTGAAGAACGCCGGTTGATGATCGGCCTCCCAGCTCCGGGCAGGCAGGCCGGCGCCATCCACGCCCGTGCGCGGCGGCGCCAGGCCGACGGCGCTGGCCGCGAGGGGAGCGCGGGAAGCCAGCACGTAGCGGGCGCGCAGGGTGGGGAAACTGTCGCGCAGGGCAAACATGTTGCCGAGGAAGCGGCCGCCGAGCTGCGACCAATCCGGGCGGGGCTCGGGGATGATGGCGTAGAGGAGGGCGACACGGTCGCCGGCCCGGAGATTGGGGAGATGGATTTGGCGGGGGCGATTGACGCCCCAGCCGGGGATATCGCCGCCATCCGTTCCCTCCCCCGCCGTCCGCCAGGTTCCGGCCGGCCGGCGGCGCAGGACGGCGGCCTGCAGCAGTTGGAAGCGGCCGCGGGCACTGTCGTACCAGACATTGTCGGGAACGAACATCGCCGCGGCCTGGGCATCACGCAACTGGAAGATTCTCTGCACCACGAGGGCGGAGAGGCCGTCGGGGAGCGCCTGTTCATAGCGGAGATGGTAGAGCTGCACCACGCCGTCGCGCGGGAACTGGGAGCGGTCGCCCGGGAGCGCGGCGGCGTCCAGCAGGAAGGGGCGGGCGGCGGCCGCAAGGTCACCGGCGGCCGGCGGCGGCGCAGGCGCGGGAGAAGTGGCGGCGGCGCGGACAGCAACCGGGCGTGGCACACCCAGACCGAGCGCGAGCACACACAGAGCGGCAATGAGGAGTGGACAGCGGCGAAGTGGCAATCGGCGCGAGCTCCTGATAGGTGCCAGTGTGCTCGGGCCATTGAGGCTTGGCTATCGGGGGGAAACCTTAAGCTTGCAAATAGCGGGCGGGGTCGCGGACGGAGGCATAGAGGCACCAGGTGGCCACGAGGCGGGTGAGGCGGCACAGATCCTCGGCGTTGGCCGCCCAGTCCTCGTCGCCCGCGCCGGGGGCGAAGAAGGCCTCGATGGATTGGTCCACGGCGGGGAGGCTGAGCGGAATCTCGAGGGGAATGAAGCCGAATTCGCCGTTCTCGTCGCAGGTGACGATCATGAGTGTCAGCTCGCGGTCATCGGCGGGCGTGGGCGGCTCGCAGTGGGTGAGGTAGATCTCCTTGGCCCACAGGGTGGGGCCGGCGCCCACCCCGCGCACCGGCTGCGTCCAGTCCACGAACTGCAGGCACAGGGCGGGAGCGGGGGAACGGAACTGGGTGGTGTTGATGCGGAGGTAGCGGGCATCGGTGAAGGTCGCGGCCAATTCCTCGGGCAGCCGGGCGTGCAGGGCGCCAAAGCGGCGATAGCAGGTCCAGGTGTGGAGCATGTGGAGGAAGAGGTTCTGGTCACGCTCGTCGGGATGGGCAGCGGCGTAGGTGGTGAACAGGGGGAGATCGAGGTAGCTGAGCAGGTTGACGACCGGCAGGCCCTGGGATTCGATCCAGGTGATGGTGTGGGCGAGGTTGGCGTCCATTTCGGGGTCGCCGGCGCGCAGGATGTCGTAGAGCGGTTCTTCGGCAATCGGCACGCGTTGGCGGGCGAGAGCGGCGGCGGGCGGGGAAGAGGCGTATACGAGCCGCGGCGGCTGGGGCTGAAAAGCCTCGGGGGCCAGCCAGCCGTCTGGCTCGGCGCCGTCGTCTTCGACCAGTTCGAGGCCCAGGTTGAGGTCCAGGCAGCGGCTGTGCAACTCCAGCCAGAAGGCGCGGCCGCGTTCCTCGGCCTGGTCAGGGTCGCCGGTGAAAGCGGCGCGCAGCAGCCAGCCCTGGCCCTGGCGGCGGAGGTGGAGGATGGCGTCGAAGGGGCCGGCGAGTTCCTGGGCCGTTTCGACCAAAGCCGGGGTTTGCTCGGGGAAAGGAGTGCGGAAGACCCAGGTAAAGTCCGCGTCGGTAGGCATGGGGAAACCATAGCCTAAACTGAGGCTATGAGGCGCAAAGGCGAGGGGCTGCTGCTGGCGCTGCTGGCCACCGGCTTCGCCACGCTGGCCACCACCGGACGGCTGGGGTGGGCGGTGACGGCGGTGGTGAGCGCGGCCTTCGCTCTGCGCGGATGGCTGTACTGGCGCCGGCGGCACTGGGCGCTTTCCACCCGCGTCTGGTCGCTGGGGTTGCTGGCGTATTTGCCGGTGTTTGCGCTGGATGGCTGGCGGCTGTCGGGAAGCTTCTTGATCGCCAGCCTGCACCTGGTGGTGCTGGCGGCGGCGGCGCGGCTGTTTGCCGAACGGCAGGGGCGCGATGACCTGCTGCTGGGCATTCTGGCTTTTCTCGAGGTCTTGACGGCGGCGCTGTTGACCGTCTCCGGGATTTTCCTGCTGCTGTTTCTGCTGTTTTTGGCGCTGCTGGTGCTGACCCTGGTGGCGCAGGAGATGGCGCGGGCCGAAGCCGCGGCGGCGGTGGCGTTGCCGGCGGCGCGGCCGGTGCCGCAGGGGCGGCTGCTGCGGGTTTCGCTGCTGCTGACCGGCCTGGCGGTGGCGGTGGGAGGGGCGGTGTTTTTTCTGCTGCCGCGCACCACCCTGGGCGGCTGGGCGGCGCGGCCGCTGGGGACGGGGCTGAGCGGTTTCAGCGACGAAGTGCGGCTGGGAGCGATCGCCCGCTTGCAGCAGAGCGACCGGCCGATCATGCACATCCGGCTGCTGGATGCCACCCCGCCGCTGAGCGCGGCGGAGTTTCAGCGCATTCCCTGGCGCGGCCGCGGGTTGACCCGCTTTGACGGCCAGCGCTGGTACGACCCCGAGCCCCCGGCGGTGTTTGGCACCGACAATGGGCGCATCCAGGTGGGGCGGCCGTGGTGGCGGGAGCCGGCGCAGCTGGTGCGCTACCAGGTGATGCTGGAGCCGCTGCGCAGCCCGGTGCTGTTTTTTCCGCCGCGGCTGTTGAGCGCCGCCACCCACGATCCCGTGCTGGCCTGGAACGGCAACACCGCCACCCTGGCGGGACTGGGTTCGGATTCGACCGGAGGAGCGTACGCGGGGGTGTCGGACCTGGCGGAGCCCAACGCCGACGATCTGCGCGCGGCGGGCGACCCCGGGCGGGCGCGGCTGCGGCTGCGGCCCTTCCTTGAGTTGCCGGCGCAGTTGGACGAGCGGATTCCCGAGCTGGCGCGCACCATCGTCGCCCACGCCCCCAGCGACAATTGGGACCGCATGCAGGCGCTGAGCGCGTATCTGCGCGCCCACTACCACTACAGTTTGGAGAATCTGCCCACCGGCCGCGACCCGCTGGCGCAATTTCTGTTTGACGCGCCCAGCGGCGACTGCGAATACTTCGCTTCGGCGCTGGCGGTGATGGGGCGCAGCCTGGGCATCCCGACGCGCGTGGTCAACGGATTTCTGATGGGCAGCTATAACCAGCTTACCGGCGAGTACCTGGTGCGCGGCCGGGATGCGCACACCTGGGTGGAGGCGTACTTTCCGGTTTCCGCGGCCATGAGGCGCGACGGTTTTGACCGGCCGGTGTGGATCCGTTTCGATGCCACGCCCAGCGCGCCGGAGACGGGAGCGGCGCGGCAGAACGGGCCCGGCATGCTGCTCGATGCGCTGTCGAGCGTGTGGCAGGAGTGGGTGGTGAACTACGACTGGCTGCGGCAGGCGCGGCTGGCGGGCGGACTGCAGGGCGGCGCCGGCAGCCTGGCGGCGGGCGTGCTGCGCGACGGCGGCGCGGCGGCGGCGGCGGTGTGGAGAGCGGCCCGCCGCGCCCCGGCTCCGGGCCGCAACCGGCTGGCGGCGGGCGTGCTGGGCCTGGCCCTGGCGCTGGTGGCGCTGCTGTGCGTGCTGGTGTGGCGGCGGCGCGGGCCACGGACCGGCAGGGAGCCGGGCCGGCTGCAGTCGGCGCGGCAGGCGCAGGCGCGGCGCGCCTACCGGGCGTTCCGGCGGCGGCTGGCGCGGCTGGGGGTGGAGCGAACGCCGGGACAGACCGCCGAAGAACTGCTGGCGGCGCTGGCGCGGCGCGCGCCCGCGGCCCCATTGGCGGAAGCGGCGGAACGGTTTGTGGCCGCCTACCAGGCGGCGCGCTTTGGTGGCGGTTCGGCGGCGGACACCGGCCGGCTGCGGGCCGAGCTGCGCGCGGTGCGGCGCCACGCCCATTGATAGGCGCGAGACCCCGCTACTTGTGGGCGCAGTAGGGAGCCAGGCGGCCGGTGGGGACCTTGACGGGGGCGCCGGCGCCATGACTGGAATCGAGCACCTGGAAGAGCGTGCCGGCGTTGTCGGTGTTGAGCATGGGCAGCAGGGTATCCATGGCCGGCTTGGGAAGGGATTGCGAGGCGTCCACCTGCGTGCTGGGAGCGCTTTGCAGCACGGCGCGCTGGAAGGCATCGTCGCGCTGGTGGCTCCATTGCTGGCCGGCGTCGGCCTCGGCCAGGGTGAGCGTGCGGAAGCCGCCGTTGAGGCGGATCTCGACCCTTTGCCTGGATTTCACCGTTTGCGTTTCCCGGCGATCGTGCAACCGCACCTGGCCGTCGAGCACTTCCACCGCCGCGGGCTGGCCGGCCGGGGCATCCAGCCGCAGCTTCACCCCCCCGTCGCCGGTCGAGACCTCGCCGCCGCCGGGCAGCAGCACGTGGAAATCACGGCTGTCGCTGTCCTGCAGGGTGAAGTAAAACTCGCCGGACTCGAGCTGCACCGTGGTGCCGCGGATGCCGTCGTCACGCAGGACGAGCCGCGGGAAGCTCAGCTCGCTGTTGGAAGTGAGCCGCAGCGCGGAACCACACTCCAGCTCGACTTCGGCGCGGGCATTGAGGTCGGTGCGAATGCTCTCCCCTTCAACCACGGGCTGGTTGAGAGCGGCCGGCGACCAGCGCGGCGCGGCATCGCCGGCGCTGCTGAGCGGGCGGCGCACTTCGACCCCGTGCTCGACGAAACTGACCGCCACGATGCGAATGTGGGAATCCGCCCACGCGCAGACGGCCACGGCCGCCACCACCCCCGCCAGCCAAACCCGGTTGCTCGCTGTCATGGTCCACCGCTCAGTTCCCAGTTCCCAGCCCCCTGTTCCCTGTTCGCTGACCCGAAGGATTGCTTCTAATTCCCAGTCTGTGCTTAATCGCGCGGCTGTCAAGCGGTTCATACTCTGAAGGTTGCCATGGCACAAGACATCGCCAAACCGGAGTGGCTGGCCGCTCACCTGCCCTCGCTCGACGGGCTGCGGGGGCTGGCCATTCTGATGGTGCTGCTGCACCACTGCCAGCCGCGGCTGGTATCGCTGGGACTGGGCGGCATCGCCGGCTGGGGCTGGACGGGGGTCAACCTGTTTTTCGTCCTTTCGGGTTTTCTCATCACCGGCATTCTGCTGGATGAACGCGGCACGCCGCATCTGTTCCGGAATTTTTACGCCCGGCGGGGACTGCGGGTGTGGCCCTTGTATTTCCTGGTGTTTCCGCTGGTGTACTGGGGGATGGGGCCGGCCGATTCCTGGAGCGGCGGCGCCGGCGGCTGGGTGTTCTTCCTGCTGTACGTACAGAACCTGGTGCCGGGGCTGAGCGGCACGCTGTACCCCACCTGGAGCCTGGCGATCGAGGAGCAGTTCTATCTCCTGTGGGCGCCGCTGGTGCGGTGGGTGCCCGCGCGGGCGCTGGCGGGGCTGCTGGTCGGAGTGCTGGCCGTGGGCGCGGAGATTCGCGCCCATGCCGTACTGACGCCGGTGCACACGCTGTTTCACCTGGACGGGCTGGCGGCGGGCAGCTTGCTGGCGGTGGCCATCCGCTTGTGGCCGGCAAGCCGCAAGCCCTGGCGCCGGACCGGCATTGCCGCGGCGGTGGGCGGGGGCATGGCTTGCTGGTGGGCGAATGCCCGGGCGCCTGCCTATTTGAATACCGCCCTGGGGATGGCATTTGGCGGCGTGCTGCTGCTTGCCGCCCTGGCGCCCGCGGCGGCCGGCCTTAGCCTGCGGCCACTGCGCTACCTGGGCAGGATCAGCTATGGCTTGTACCTGGTGCACATGCCCATCTTTGCCCTCCTCGGCGGGCTGGACGAGCATATGGACCGCATCCATGCCGGAGCGGTGGGCGACTTGCTGATCGTGGTGGTGCGCTGGACGGCGGCGCTGCTGATCGCCAGCCTGTTCTGGTACGGGTTTGAGCGGCCGATTCTCCGGCTGAAGCGCTACTTCCGCCCGGCGGCGGCCACGGCCGTGCCGGTCGCCGCGCCCACCGAGGCGTAGAAAGCCAGGGCTTCCTCGGCCGCACGGCGCCAGGTGAAGGCGGCCGCCTGCTGACGGCCGGCTTCGGCGAGGCGACGGCGCAAGTCAGAATTTTCGAGCAGCAAGGCCCAGGCATCGGCCAATTGGGCGGCGTCGCGGGTGGGGACCTTGAGCACGTGCTCGCCATGGCGGAGCCAGTCGCCGCAGCCCACGGCGCGGCTCATCACCACCGGCAGGCGCTGGCTGAGCGCTTCCAACACCACCATGCCGAAGCCCTCGGCGGTGGAGGGGCAGAGCAGCAGATCGTGGCGCTGGTAGCAGGCGAAGACGGCATCCATGTCGGCGGTGCGGGGGAGCACGGTGAGCCAGGGTTGGCAGAGGGGGGCGAAGCAGGAGCGGACCCACTGTTCGACCGCTGCCGCCTCGCCGCCCACGCCAGGGCCGAGAATCGTCAGGCGGGCGGCCCGGCCGCGCTCGAGCAGGAGGCGATGGGCGGCAGCCAGGTAATGGATGCCCTTGCCGGTATACCAGGCGCCGCAGAACAGGGCGCCGGCGCCGCGGGGCGCTTCCGCCGGCGGGGCGGCGGCGGTGCGGGCCATGAGCACGCCATGGGGAATGACGGCCAGGCGCGCGGGTGGCTGCCAGGCGCGACGGAGGGCGAAGAGGCGCTCGCGGCGGTTGAGGAGAATGGCGCCGTCGGCGAGGCGGAAGGCGCGGCTGGCCTGGCTGAGCCGCACGGCCGGATACCATAGCTGCCGCCACCAGGGCTTGGCGATCAGGCCGGCACGGCCGTCCTCCACCAGGCCGCGATAGTAGATGTGGTCGAGGCCGTGGGAGCGGGCGATGACCACGGCACCTCGAAATTCGCCGCGATGCCGGGCGGCGGCGATGGGGCCGGCTTCGGCGCCGGCGGCATCGATCACATCGTAGGGGCCATGGGTGCGCCAGGCGCGGCGCGCCGCCTGCAAGGCCAACCAGGGGGAGACGGCGTAACGAAGACGCTCCTGCACCGGCCGGACGCCCAGATCTTCGCTGAACAGGCAGTCGCAGTCGTGACCCAGTTCGCGCAGCACCTGCTGCAACCGCAGCGGCACCTTGGAGGCGCCGACGGTGATGTCGGCGGGATCGTCGCTGACCAGCAGGATACGCATCCGGAAAGGACCGGGGCGGGGCGATAAGCGGCGCTGCGCTTCGTGTTCGATCGCGGGCGCCCGGCTTCGCTCCGCTCCGCCGCCCGCTCTCCCGGACTTCCGGCGACGCTTCGCCGGGGTCCCACGGCCCCGGCTTCGCACTCTCGCTGGTTCCGGCTGGCCTCGCGCCGCTTGCTTCTCACTCCTTTCCCAAGAGTCGCTACGGCATTGACAGGCGCGGACCCCGCGCTGAGGGAACTGCCGTTCCGAGTTTCGCGGTTCTGCCCCTGCGACCTTGCCCCATGCCGCTGGGGCAACTCGGTCCCCGCCGCCACCCGATTGATTGTAGCGCCCGGGGCGCCGCGGTCAACGCGCCAACTGCGGCCACTGGGCGCGCAAGGCGGCGAACTTGGGCAGATCGTTGAGGCGGATATAGGGGTCGCCGGGGTGGTGGAGGGCGAAGTCCTGGTGGTAGTCCTCGGCGGGGTAGAAGGCGGCGAGCGGGGTGAGCTGGGTGACGATGGGGCGGGCGAAGGCGTGGGCGGCGGTGAGCTGGCGGATGTAGGCCGCGGCGATGCGCTGTTGTTCGGGGCTGGAGTAAAAGATCACGGAGCGATATTGAGAGCCGGTGTCGGGGCCCTGGCGCATCCACTCCGTGGGGTTGTGGGCGACGGAGAAGAAAATGCGCAGAAGCTGGCCGAGCGAGACCTGGCGGGCGTCGTAGACCACCCGCACCGATTCGGCGTGGCCGGTGCGGCCGGTCGAGACCTGGTCGTAGTGGGCGGTGGCGGCGGCGCCACCGGCATAGCCGGCGGTGGCCGACTGCACGCCGCGGACATTTTCCAAAACCAGTTGCACGCCCCAGAAGCAGCCGCCGGCCAGCACCACGGATTCCATAGTGGAAGCGGCGGGGCGCGCCTCATCCAGCCGGGGCGCGGGGAAGGGGCCGGGCACGCGGACCGTGCAGGCGGCTACTGCCAGAGCCAAAGCCAATGCCAAAGCGGCGGAAATCGCAGACCGGGACATATCTTTCTCTTGAGATGCATCGCGGGCCGGACGGCTACGTTTTGACTGCCGTGTCATGAGCTACTCATTGGCGTCTTGCTGTGCTACAGTGCCGGTGGCTCACCCCTTGGAGGCTTCCATGCGATCCCGCTCTGTCCTGCCGCTGGTTCTGGCTTTGGCCACCGGCGGCATGCTTGTGGCCCAGGGCCGGCGCGGCAACCAGCCGCCGCCGCCCGCGGTCAACGTCAGCACCAACCCGCTGTTGAAACCGTTTGCGTTCCGCTCCATCGGGCCGGCGATCATGCTGGGCCGCGTGGACGATATTGAAGGCTCGCCGCAGGATCCGATGCTGCTGTACGTCGGCTTCGCCACCGGCGGCTTGTGGCAGTCCACCGACGGCGGACTGCACTGGACCTCGCTGTGGGACAACATGCCCAACGAGAGCATCGGCGACATCGCCGTGGCGCCTTCCAATAAGGATGTGGTGTACGTGGGCAGCGGCGAGGCCAACAACCGCCAGAGCTCGTCCTTCGGCGACGGGGTGTGGGGCACGCGCGACGGCGGCAAGACGTGGACCCACCTGGGGCTGGAGAAGACGCAGGCCATCGGCCGCATCGCCGTGGACCCGACCAACCCCGATGTGGCCTATGTGGCCGCCAACGGCGACCTGTTCGGCCCCAATCCGGACCGCGGGCTGTACAAGACCAGCGACGGCGGCAAGACCTGGACCAAGGCCAAGTACATTGACGAAAACACCGGCTTCGAGGACGTGGCGATTGACCCCTCGAACCCGAAGACGGTGTACGCCAGCAGCTACGAGCATCGCCGGACGTGGTGGGGCTACAACGGCGGCGGCGCCAACAGCGGGCTGTGGAAATCCACCGACGCCGGGGCGACCTGGAAGCGGCTGGATGGCGCCGGGTGGCCGAAGCCCAAGGACGGCATCTACGGGCGCATCGCCATCGCCATTTTCCCGCCCAACCCCAAGGTGATTTTTGCCCAGGTGGAAGCGGGCGCGAGCGCGGGCGTGGGCGGCGGCACCGACGCCGACGGCGGCCCGCAGAAGCCGCGCGCGGGCGGACGCGGCGGCGAGGGACGGGGCCAGCAGCCGCCGCCGGATCCCAACGCCAGCGGCCTGTTCCGCTCCGATGACGGCGGCGCCACCTGGACCTTCCTCAGCAACCAGGACCAGCGGCCGGTGTACTTCAGCCAACTGCGCGTGGATCCCAAGAACCAGAACAAGCTGTTCGTGGGCGGCACGCCGGGACAGATCTCCGAAGACGGCGGCAAGACCTGGCACGGCATGACCGCCAGCCACACCGATTACCACGCCATCTGGATCAACCCGCAGGATCCGCGCATCGTGCTGGTGGGCCACGACGGCGGGTTTGACATCAGCCATGACGGGGGCGAGAGCTGGTACTACAACCACAACATGGCGGTGGGCCAGTTCTACCAGGTGTCGGCCGACATGCGGCATCCCTACTACGTCTGCGGCGGCCTGCAGGACAACAACGCCTGGTGCGGCCCCAGCGCGGTGCGCAACCGCACCGGCTCGGTGAACACCAACTGGTTCACGGTCTCGGGCGGCGACGGCTTCTACACCCGCCAGGATCCGTACGATTACAACATCGTCTACGGCGAGTCGCAGGACGGCAGCATGAGCCGGCACAACTTCCGCGACGGCTCGCAGCAGAGCATCCGGCCGCGGCTGACCGAGCCGGAGAACCAGAACGCGGGCGGCGGCGGCTTCGGCGGCCGCGGCGGGCCGGGCAACATCGTCAACCAGCCGGCCGATCCGCTGGATCCGCTGCGCTTCTACTGGAACGCGCCGTTTGAGATTTCGCCCTTCAATCCGGGCCGCATCTACATGGCGGCGCAGTACTTCTTCAGCTCCAACGACCGCGGCGACACCTGGACGGTGAACCCCGAGGACCTGTCCAAGAACGTCAACCGCTGGGCGGCGGACATGCCGATCATCATCGCCGGCAACCTGCCCATGGCCTCCAAGCACGACGGCTACTCGGCCAGCTCGCTGGCCACGCAGGTGCGCGAGTCGCCTTCGCAGCCGGGCGAGATCTGGGTGGGCACCGACGACGGCAACCTGCAGTTGAGCCTCGACGGCGGCCGGAACTTCACCAACGTGATGGGCAACCTGACGGCCAGCGTGGCGTCGGCGCCGAAGGGCTACGTGCAGGTGTCGCGCATCGAGCCGTCGCACTTCAGCGGCGCGACCACCTACGTGGCGCTCGACAACCACCGCAACAACGACTACCGCCCCTACCTCTACAAGACCACCGACTATGGCAAGACCTGGACGGATGTCACCGCCAACCTGCCGGCGATGGGCGAGATCCAGGCGGTGCGCGAGGATTCGCGCAACCCGGATCTGCTCTTCGTGGGCACCGAGGGCGGGCTGTTCATCTCCACCGACGGAGCCAAGAGCTGGGACAAGTTCATGACCAACCTGCCGACGGTGCCGGTGGACGATGTGCTGGTTCATCCGCGCGACCGCGACCTGATCATCGCCACCCACGGCCGTTCGATCTGGATCGCCGACGACATCACCCCGCTGGAGCAGCTCAACCAGATCGGGGATGCCGACGTGCATCTGTTCGATCCGCGGCCGGCGGTGCAGTGGAAGAACGACACCGAGATGCAGGAGACGGTGTTCCAGGATGAGTTCCACGGCGAGAACCCGCAGGGCGGCACGGCGATCAGCATCTGGGCCAAGAACGACATGGGCGCAGCCACGATTGACTTCCTGCAAAACGGGAAGGTGGTGAGCACCATGAAGGAGCAGGTGCACGCCGGCATGAACCGTTACCAGTGGGATATGCGCGGCATCGCGCCGCCGCCGCCCGCGGGCGCCGAGAACGAAGGCGGACGTGGCGGCTTCGGCGGACAAGGCGGCGGACGCGGCGCGGCGCGCGGCCCGCAACCGGTGCCCTTCGTGGCCGGCGGCGGACGCGGCGGCTTCTTTGGCCGCGGCGCCGCACCCCAGGGCCCGCTGCTCGAGCCCGGCACCTATATGGTGCGGGTCAACGTCGGCGGCAAAACGCTGAATACGTCGGTGGTGGTGCTCGCCGACGTGTGGATGCATAGCGAGCAGTAGAGCGCTCGGCGTCCCAAGCCGCAACCCAGCGGG
>JBQCEU010000183.1:0-6469 GCA_051959955.1 Terriglobales bacterium
GTCCTCTCTCGCATCGCCGCCGGCATGGCGCAAAAGGACACTGCCGGGATACCCCTTCCGTGACCGCACACATGGCCGACCGTTTTCTCCAGGGGATTGAGTGACTGGAGCCCACGACCATGATCGTGAACTCAGGCGGGGAGGTTGTCTGGTATCACGTCGGCAGAATGGCTGGCTTCGAGCCCGACCACGGATTAGCGGTTATCCTTCGCTCGGTCCGTAATCTGCCGGGCATTCGCGACCTCCACCCACTGGCCGCCGGCCGCAAGCCGGAACTCGGCTCGCAGCCCGGAACGCGACAACCATGCGGAGGGTGGCGCCGGGGGCGTGTAGGCGAAGTACCGTTCCGCCCACCGCCGCCACACTGGCCACCGCGCCCAGTCGTGGGCCGGCTGATACTCGCGGCTGTAGAGATAAAGCAGCCGTGGCGGATCGCTCAGCCCGGCCAGTGTGGCCGGGCTGAAATCCGGCAAAGCGTGTACCGCCAGCGGCCGCGTCACGTAGCCCAACTCCGGCCGCGTCAGTTCGTCGGTCGCCGGCCAGGCGGTATAGATCGGCCCCGGCAAGGGGATGGCCGCCAGCTCGCGAGCCGCCGCCTGATGCAGCCGCACGAACTGCGCATAGGCAAGGTTGTCCTCATAAGGAAAAGGATACGGAGGGTTCCAGAACCATCCCGCCACCAGCCACGCCGCGCACCCGGCGGCCCACAGCCCCGGCTTGGGCAGGCGCACCAGCCACTCCGCCAGGGCAATGTAGAACAGCGCCAGCGCCGGCAGCAGATACCGCGCCAGCACGGCGCCGCCCACCGCGGCGTGAAACACCAAATAGGCCGCGATGATCGCCCACCACTGTCGCGGAACGCGGCTGCGCTCCCGCCCCGTTCGCCACCAGGCCACCAGCGCCAGGAGCGTCAGCAGCCCGGTGCCGTCGTAGATCGCCAACTGCCAACTGCGCCGCAGCAAGGCCAGCAGGATGCGTGGCGCCGACAGCGCCGTCGAAGCCAGGTTGTAGGCGAAGTACTGCGGGTTCCCGAACCAGTACCCGGTGTGATGGTGATAGAAAAGAAACCACCCGCCCAGCACCGCCACCGGAGCCAGCCACCGGGGGTTGAACCGCCGGTGCCGCACCGCCTCCCACCCCAGCAGCGTGAGCGGCACAATCACCGCCGTCTCTTTCATCAAGCAGGCCGCGCTGAGCAGCGCCGCCCCGCCCCAGCCATCGCCCGCCACCAGCGCCCACACCACCAGCGCCGCCACCGGCAGATCCAGTTGCGCCAGGGTGGATTGCGCGAACACCAACGGCGTCAGCGCCACCATCCCCGCCGCCAGCATCGCCGCAAATCGAGAAAGCCGCGTGGCGGCGAGCCGGTAGACGCCGCACACCAGCGCCGCCGCCCACCCCAGCATCCCCAGCCGCGTCGCCAGCGGATGAAACCCGCCCACCGCCCAGGCCGCGGCCAGATACAGCGATAACAGCGGCGGATGCCCGTTCGCCAGCGTCGAGCGGGGAATCACCCACCCATGCCGAAAACAGTCGAGCGCGGCGAAGACGTAGTATCCCGCCTCATCCCAGAAGTAGGGCAGCCACAGCAGCGGCCCATGCAGTGCCACCAGCGCCGCGAACACCCCCACCGGCGCCCATCTCTGCCTCACCCCTGACCCCTCACCCCTGACCCCTTACTGGACGGCGCCGGGCGGCTGCAGCGGCTGCAACTGCACCTCGCCGAAGGCCTTCTCGTAACTCTCGACATGGCTCTTCAGCAGGTGCAGCACCGCCTTCGCCTGCTGCGGGCTGAGATAGATGCCCTGCACCATGCGCATCTCCACCTCATCCGGCTGCCGCGGCTCCATGGTGCCGAACTGCAGCAGAAAATCCCAGGTGCTGGGACGGATCTGCACCGTGTTGGCGTAGTTCTCGCGGTAGTCGGGGGTCAGCGTCACCCGCACGCGGGGCGGGTTGGCGGGCGGGTTCATAGGCTACACTCCCAGGCGCTTCAGTTCTTCCTGATAGTACTTGCGATAGAGGATCTCCCACTCGTCGGAGCCCTCCAGAATGCCCTTCTTCTGCGAGCTGATCTTGGTCCGCACCGCTTCGTCCATCTTCGCTTCGCCGGCGAACAACTGCTCCAGCAGGCGCCGCAGCCCCAGCCGCACCGTGTTGTGGTCCTGATGAAACTCCACCTCCGGCCGCTGCGCCAGCGCCTCGGTGATCACATGCGAAAGCTGGATGATCTTGTCGCGCGACACCCGCGCCGGTTTCTCGTCCATGTCCCGCGGCGGCCGCATCACAGCACCACCTTGTGCTTGCGCACCAACTCGGCCTTGATCTTCTTGAAGGCGTCGCTGTAGCTCGCCCCCAGCCGCTGCATCTCCTCCGCGTGCGCCGACAGGATCGCCCGCGCCTCCTCGTTGATCCGGTCCTCGACCGCGAACTCGTGCTCGATGGCCCGGTGGATGGCCTCGGTTACCGGATGCGGGTCGGGCGCGCTGATCAGCTTCTCCGCCAGCGCCCGCTCGGTGAGCACCCGGCTCAGATAGGTCATGTACTCGCGTGCAATCCGCATGCCGCCATTAGTCTAGCAGGGGTCAGGGGTGGAGGCGATCGAGGATGGGGAGGTCGGCGGGGAGAAAATCATAGCTCTCCAACTGCGAGGTATCGGCCCACACCAGCGCCGCAAACAATGGCGGCGCGGCGATCTCCCTGGGCTCGCCCTGAAATGCGGCGATTTCATAAAACGCAATCTCGATTTCGCCGCTCTCGGGATAGCTGTGCCTGACCCGGGCAAACAGCCGCCCCACTTCGCTCTCGATGCCCAGCTCTTCCCGCAGCTCGCGCACCAGCGCTTCCTTCTCGCTCTCGCCCGCCTCGCACTTCCCCCCGGGAAACTCCCACAGGCCCGCAAACCGTCCCGCCCCGCGCTGGCAGATGAGCACACGTCCCTGGCGTCGCAGGATTCCCGCCACCACCATCATGATCGTTGCCTCATCTTGCGTCCCTCGCTGCGCGACCTGCTACCATTAGGGCGCTATGCGCCGATTCCCTGCCCTTGTGACCTCCACCATTGTACTGGCCGCGCTGGTGTTTACGCTGGCGGCGGTGCCGCGCAAAGCGCCCGCCAAGAAGGACGCCCATCCTTACGGCAACGCCGACGCCATCACCCAGCAGGAGCTGAAGACCTACGACTACTTCCTCGCCAGTGACCAGATCGAGGGCCGCAACCTGCCGTCGCGCGGCTACGATCTGGCGGCGCTCTACGTGGCCAGCCACTTGAGCGAGTGGGGCCTGAAGCCGGGCGGCAGCACCAGCGGCACCAACGGCCCGCTGCAGCCCTACTTCATCCCCATGGACCTGCAGACTACCAACCCGGTGCCCAGCGAGATGAAGCTCACCGTGAACGTGCCCGAGCCGCAAAACCGCGGCGGCCGCGGCTTCTTCGGCCGTGGCGCCCGCCTCAGCCCCGGCCCGCACCCGCTCGCCTACGGCCATGCCTGGATGGTGAATCAGGCGCGCGGCCGCAACGCCGCGCCGCTCATCGGCGGTTCGTTCAACAACGCCCAGTTGGTCTTCGCCGGCAACGGCTACGTCATCGGCGGCGACAATCCCTATCAGGGCCTCGACGTGCGCGGCAAAGTGGTGGTGGTGGCCGGCCAGCCCAAGGCCTTGGTGGATTACCAGCGCGAGTTGACCGCTTCCTTCAGCGGCCGCGGCGTCACTCCGAAAAATCCCATGGGCCCCAACGATCTGACGCCCGAGCAGTACGCCGCCCAAAACGGCGCGGTGGCCGTGATCACCGCCCCCAGCTACGTCCAGCTCAGCCAAATGGACCAGCCCGACGCCGGCGCGCTGCGCTTCGGCGCCAACGGCCCGAACTACGAAGTGAGCAAGTTCCTGCCCGCCGACCCGCCCGCGGCGGTTCCCGAGATCGTGGCCGGCATGGACACGCTCAACGCCCTCTTCCAGGATGAGAAGGTCAGTGCCGCCCAGGTAATGGATGCGGCCGCCTCCAGCGAATCCCTGCAAAGCTTCAGCTTCTCCCAGGGCAAGACCATCTCCGGCAACGTTGCCGTGCGCACCACCCACGGTCATGGCGAGGACGTGATGGCCATGCTCGAGGGCAGCGACCCGGTGCTGAAGAGCCAGTACGTGATCCTCAGCGCCCACCTCGATCACATCGGCCTCCGCGACACCCCCAACTGCAAGCAGGCGACGCCCGAGCTGGCGGCGGGCGACGTCACCGACGGCGGCCTCATCCGCGCCGCCGATCAGAGCAACTGTGACGGCATCAACAACGGCGCCGACGATGACGGCTCCGGTTCGACCGGCCTGCTGGGCGTGGCCCACGCCTTCGCCACCGGTGCGGCGATGGGCCTGCGCCCCAAGCGCACCATCATCTTCCTCTGGAACGCCGGCGAGGAGAAGGGCCTGTGGGGCTCGCAATACTTCACCGAGTTCCCCCCGATTGACATCCACAAGGTGGTCGTGGACCTCAACATGGACATGATCGGCCGCACCAAAACCCCCGGCTACGTGGATCCGCCCTCGTATTATCTGGTCAAGCCCCACGAAGTGCTGGTGGTCGGCCCCAACATCAGCAGCAACGATCTGGAAAAAACGCTGGAAGAGGTGACCAACAATTTCCAGAAGCTGCAGCTCAACCACTTTTACGACGTCACCGCCCCCGACGCCACCCACGACAACATTGGTCCCACGCCGCGCGGCCAGCGCATCTTCTACCGCAGCGATCACTACAACTTCGCCAAGATGGGCATCCCCATCGCATTCTTCAGCGATGGGCTGCACGTGGACTACCACCGCATCACCGACACCCCCGACAAGATTGACTTCACCGAGATCCAGCAGGTGTCGAAAACCGCCGCCGCCGTCGCCTGGGTGATCGGCAACCAGCCCGAGGCCGCGCTGCCCAAGCTCAACGCCAGCCTGCCGCAGCAGTTGATTAACGACATGGCCGCGGTGAAGAAGGAAGGCTGGGGACAACTCACGCCGGTGCTGCCGCCGCTGCCGGGGATGCCGTTCTAGGCCGCCATTTCGGTAACCGCGCCCGCCTTCCTTGGGAGCCGCTGCGCGGCTAAGGGCCGGCTGCGCCGGGGCCGGCGCTCCGCGCCGGGGGCCCGCCAGGCACCGCGAACCCCCCGCGCGCAGCGCGCCCCCGCGGCCCGCAGGGCCGCGCCCCCGCCCGCGCGCAGCGCGGCGCCCCGGCGACCCGCCTAAGGCGCAGCGGTCAGACTACCCAATACGACCGCCCGACGGGCGGCGGTCACCCGCGGCAGGTTGGCCGGCTCACCGCACAGCCGCGCCGCGCCCAGCAGGGCGAAGGCCATCGCCTCGCGCGCCTGCGCGGGCACGCCGAAATCATCGGAGGGCATGAAGCCGTACCCGGGCGCGCGCCGCCGCAGAGCTTCTCTCAGGGCGGGGTTGCGCCATCCGCCGCCGGCGACGATCACCGTGCAGGGCGGCGCTGCTTTCAGCCCGCGCGCCACGGTTTCGGCGGTGAGTTCCACCAGCGTGGCCATTAAGTCTTCGCCTCGCAGTCGAGGCCACCTGCGCCGCAACCCGGCCACGTAATCTGCGCCGAACTGCTCGCGCCCGCACGACTTCGGCGCCCGCCGCCGAAAATACGGGTGTTGCAAAAAGGCTCGCAACGCGGCTTCGTTCGACTTGCCGCGCCCTGCTATAACCCCATTGCGGTCATAGCTTTGCCGACCACTACTGATCTGCTGCATGAGCGCATCGCAGGCCATGTTTCCCGGCCCCGTGTCGTATCCCCACACCCCGGCCGGCGTCCGCCCCGGCGGCAGAAACGTCAGGTTGGCGATGCCCCCCAAATTGAGCGCAACCCGCCACGTCCGCCGGTCGCCAAACATTCTCCAGTCGGCCCACGGCACCAGCGGTGCCCCTTCGCCTCCCTGGGCGATGTCGGCCGAGCGAAAGTCGCTGATCACCGGCCGGCCCGTCACCGCCGCAATGGTGGCCGCGTCCCCAATCTGCAGCGTCGCCCGCCTTCCTTTATGAAACACCGTCTGCCCATGCGACGCCACCGCCTCCACCCGCACGCGATGCCGCCGGCAGGCGGCGAGCACTCCCAGGCCGATCTTGCGCCCCAATGCCACACTCAGCTTGGCTATCGCCTCGGCGTTCCCTGATCCCCCGGCGACCGCCAAAACCCTCTCCCGCAGCCCCTTCCCAAACCCAAAGTGCTCAAACCCCAGCAGTTCCCACTCCCAGTTCCGCCCCACCCGCACCAGCGCGACATCCACCCCGTCGGCCGATGTCCCCGCCATCACCCCCGCGACGATCTGTCCGCCCCTCACCCCCAAACCCCCCACCCCCAACCCCAGGGAATAAACCCCCAACCCCCAAACCCCCCCGAAAAAAATACCCCCCAAATTGACCCCACCCCCCCCGAAAACCCGACACATACCCCCCCCCCCCCCCCACCACCCCCAACAAC
>JBQCEU010000184.1:0-3833 GCA_051959955.1 Terriglobales bacterium
CAACACGAGCTGGTGCTGGGCAAGCACAGCGGCCGCCACGCGCTGCGCGCGCGCCTGAGCGCGCTGGGCTACACCAGCCTGGACCGCGGCCATCTCGACCGTTCCTACGCGGCGTTTGTGGCGCTGGCCGACCGCCGCAAGGCGATCACCGACGCCGACCTGCACGCCTGCGTGCGCCACGCCGCCGCGCCCGCGCTGGAGGCGGCGTCATGAACCCGCCCTTCCATCTGCAACGCCTGGCCAGCGGCCAGCATGAGGGTGGCCGCGCGCCCGGGGAGCGCATCATCGCCGTCATCCGCGGCCGGGTGGATGTGGCCGTGGGCGGCGGCGCCGAACCGCCCGCCCACTTGCGGGCCAGCGATGCGCTGCACATTCCCGCCGCGTGCGACTACCTTATCGCGGCGCTGCAGGACAGCGAAGTGTGCGTGTACGCGCCGCCGGCGGAAAAATTCCCAACTTTGTGGGGCGTCTAGTAAAGTTAGCCGGGATGGCCCTGGAACTGAAAATTGTCACCCTGCCGGGCGATGGCATTGGCCCCGAGGTCACCGCCGCCGCGCTCAGCGTGCTGCACGCCGCCGGACGGCGCTTCCATTTTTCCGTGACGGCGGCCGAACACCTCATCGGCGGCGCGGCGCTGCGCGCCGCCGGCGATCCGTTTCCCGCCGCGACGCGCATTGCGGTTGCCGGCACCCAGGCTGTCCTGCTGGGCGCGGTGGGCGATCCCGCTTTCGACGCCGAGCCGCGGGAACGCAAGCCCGAAACCGGCCTGCTGGCGCTGCGGTCGCAGCTCGGCTGCTGGGCCAATCTGCGGCCGGTGCGCCGCCTCCCCGGCTGCGGCACCACGCCCCTCAAGGAGGCCGTGGCCGCCGGCACCGATCTGCTGGTGCTGCGCGAGCTGACCGGCGGCCTCTACTTCGGCCAGCCGCGCGGCTTCGCCCCCGACCGCCTGTCGGCCCACAACACCCTGCGCTACAGCGTGGAGGAGATCGAGCGCCTGGCGCGCATGGGCTTCGCGCTCGCCCGCCAACGCCGCCGCAAGCTGACCAGCGTGGACAAGGCCAACGTGCTGGAGACCAGCCAGCTCTGGCGGCAGGTGTTCCAGCGGGTGGCGCCGGAGTTTCCCGACGTGACGCTCGACCATCTTTATGTGGACAACTGCGCCATGCAGTTGATCCTGCGCCCGGCCAGCTTCGATGTGGTGGCGACGGAAAATCTCTTCGGCGACATCCTCAGCGACGAAGCCGGCGTGCTGGCGGGCTCGCTCGGCCTGCTGCCCTCGGCTTCGCTCGGCGGCCCGGTGGGGCTTTACGAGCCGGTGCACGGATCGGCGCCGGATTTGGCCGGCCAAAACACCGCCAACCCGGCCGGCGCCATCCTGAGCGCGGCGCTGATGCTGCGCCACAGCTTCGGGCTGCCGGAAGCCGCCGCCGCCATCGCGATGGCGGTCGAGGCGGCGCTGACCCGCGGCCTTCTCACCCGCGATCTGGTGCCCGCCGGCGCCGCCTTTGCCTCCAGCAGCCAATTTACGGCCGCCGTGGTGGATGGATTGTAGGTGGCCGGCCGCCGCCCGCCGGCTTCTCCGGCGGATAGCTTCCCACCACTTCGCCCTGGTCGTTGAAGATGGTCAGCATGGTGCCCGGCGCCAGATTGGCCAGCCCGGCTTCGATCTGTTTGACGTCGCCGACCACTACCACCAGCGCGTGCGCGGGCTCAATGACCTCCTGCGCCGCCGCCAGTGCCTCGTCGCCGCTGACCGCCGTCACGCTGTGCACATAGGTCGCCAGCCAGTCCGGCGGCAGCCCATACAGCCCCTGGGTCATCATGGCGCCGGCCACCTGGCCCTGGGTTTCGAGGCCGAGTACAAAGTTGCCGTTGATGTAGTTTTTGGCGCCGCTCAGTTCCTGGGCGGAGGGGGCGGCGGCGCGCATTTTGTCCATCTGCTCCAGGATCTCCTGCAATGCCGGCGCGGTGACGGCGGTGCGCACGTCGGTGGAAACCGTCCACGCCCCCAGCTCGCGGTAGGCGCTGTTGCCGCTGGAGATGCCGTAGGTGTAGCCCTTGCTTTCCCGCAGGTCATCGTTGAGGCGCGAGGTGAAGCTGCCGCCCAGCACTTGGTTGGCCACGCGGAAGGCAAAGTAGTCGGGTGAGGTGCGGGTCAGCCCCAGGCTCCCCAGGAGAATGGTGGACTGCGCCGACCCCGGGCGCTCGACCAGATAAATGCGCCGGGTGGCGGGGTTGGCGACCGGCGGCGAGGGAGGCGGCGTGGGGCGGCCGAATTTCCAGGCGTCGCCGCCGAAGTATTGCTCGGCCAGGTTGTGCGCCCGCGCCTCGGTGATGTCGCCGGTGATGACGATCAGCCCCTGATTGTTGGGCAGGAAGTAGTCCTGATGGAACTGCTGCAGGGCAGCGCGGGAGATGCGGCCGATCGAAGCCTCGGTGGGCGCTGTGATGGCGTAGGGATTCTTGCCGAACAACAGCTTGTAGAACTGCACCGAGGCCAGAAAGCCGGGACTGCCGCGGTTGGCGCGCAGGCTTTGCAGCATGTTGGCCTTTTCCAGGCCCACTTCGCTCTCGGGAAAGGTGGGGTGCAGGGTGACATCGGCCAGCAGCTCGAACAGCGCCGGCACGCGGTCGCTCAGGCCATTGGCGTAGATGGTGAGGAAGTCGGGATCCACGCCCGCCCCCACCGCGCCCCCCAGCGCGTCGGCCGCCTGGGCGATCTGCAAGGCGGTGCGCGTGGGCGTGCCTTTGGTCAGCAGGTCGGCTTCGGCGCTGGCCAGCCCGGCGGTCTCCGGCGTCATGCGCGAGGAGCCGGCGCGCAGCGCCAACTGCACCGTCACCAGCGGAAAGCGGTGATCCTCGACCACCACGATGCGCAGCCCGTTGGGCAACTGGTCGCGGTGCGCGGCCGGGGGCGTATAGGGTGTGAACGGACCCACCGCCGGCGGCTTGGACATGTCGGGCGTCTGCGAAGCGCCCTGCGCTCCCAGCAGCGCCGTCAGCAAGGCCACCAGCAGCAGCAATTTTGCGGCTCTCATCGTACCCCTCCCTGCGCCTTGGCCGCCGGTGCGGCGGCCGCCCCCGGCTGATCCACAATCACGTTGACTTTGGCGCTGGTCAGGTACTGGCGGGCCACCGCCTGCATCTCCTCCGGGGTCACGGCCATGAAATTCTGCAGTTCGGTGTTGGCCTTCTCCGGCGAGCCGTCGAACATCGTCGCCAGTCCCAGCAACTGCGCCCGGCTGAGCGTGGTCTGCTCCGATTGAATCCAATCGGAGCTGAATTTGGTGCGCAGCCGCTGCATCTCGCCCGCCGGCACTCCGTTCGCCTCCACCTCGTGGATCTGCTGCATCACCAGCTTCTCCACCTCGTCGGCGGTGGCGTTGGGCTTGTAAATCACCAGGCTGGAGAACAGACCCGGCGAGCGGTAATCGCTGGAATCGCCCATGGGGAATCCCAGGCCGCCCTCGACCTGCAGCGCCACCGGGTTGTTCTTGACCAGGGCCTGATACATGCGCGAGCTGTCGCCGTCAAACAGCAGCTCGCCCAGCATGTTGAGGGCATAAAAGTCGCGGGTGCCGCGCGCCGGGCCGTGCCAGCTCATGGTGAGTCCGGGCAGCTTGGCCTGCGGATCGGGCAGCGTCATGCGCCGCGGCGCGCTCTGTTCCGGTTCCTTGGTGTCCACCGGCGTGATCTTGCCGCGATCCGGGATCCAGCCGAAGTAATGCTCGACCATCGCTTTCGTCTTTACCGGGTCCAGGTCGCCGACGATGGTCAGCACGCAGTTGTCGGGCGCGTAGTATTCGTGAAAAAACTCCTGCACATCCGCCAGC
>JBQCEU010000185.1:0-2738 GCA_051959955.1 Terriglobales bacterium
TGGAGAGCAATGAGTTCTCCAATGTCGAGGAGGTGACCGTGGGCGGCGGAGCCGGCAGCCAGATCGCGGCTCAGGGCACCACCGGTTGGGATACCACCGCCCCGGCGCCCCCTTCCGGCCTGAGCGCATGCATCGCCACCCAGACCACCAGCGGGGGTTCGATTCCGTACCTCAAGCTGACCTGGACCGCCAGCAGCTCCGCGGATGCGCGTTACTACCGCATTTACTACGGTGACGGCGCCGCGCCGCTGGCCAATCAGTCCTACCTGGTCGCAACCCCGCCGGCCGGCATCTCGCAGTGGATCCTGTGGCAACTGGATCCCAACATCCCGCCGGTGCTGGGCATGACCACGACCGATCGTCAGGACAATACCTCCACGCTGGTCACGCTGAAGGTGGGCGTGCCGCAGGCCTGCCAGTAGGCGGGCGGGCGTTTAGGGCGCGGGTGCGGCGGCTGCGCGGACGATGACCCGCGCCGGGTTGCCGACCGCCGTCACCGCGGGCGGCAACGGCCGGGTGACGATGCTGCCGGCGCCGATGGTCGTGTGGTCGCCGACCGAGGCCATGACCACCGCCTGCGCGCCCACCCAGCAGTTGCTGCCGATCTCAACCTGCTGGTAGCGGCTGGGTGTCGCCTGGCGGGGGGTGGAGGCGGCGTCGCCGGGCGCGGCCTGATGGTGGCGGGCGCCGCTGAGAACCTGCACCTGGTCGGCGAGCAAGGTATCGTCGCCGATGCGCGCCCAACCCACCGTGGTGCGCATGCCGATGTAAACCCGGTGACCGAGAACGGTCCGGGAATGGGTCACCAGGGCGCCGAATTGGATGGCGACGTCCAAAGGGCATTCGGCCAGGCTGAGGTGGTAAAAGGCCGCGCGCACCAACACGCCCAGGCGGCCGGGGACGAGGCTCATCCACTCGGCTTGGGGTTCAAACCAGACGTCGTCGCCGGCGAGGCGGCGGGCCAGCCGCTCGGCCGCAATCCAGGGCAGCATGGCGGCCATCACCACATAGAAGCCGACAGTTTTGATCGCCCGCTTCACGACGCCGCCTCGCCCGCGCCGGCATGGGCGGCGCGCCGCAAACGGCGGGTGACCATTGCCTTTTCCTCGCCATCGAGGGCCACCCACCAGACGCTGAGCAGGTACAGCGCGCAGCCGGGCACGATCCATGCCGCCAGCGATGTCCAGCCCTGGACCAGGTTGTGAGTGCGCATCCACAGCAGCCACAGCCCCATCGGAACGGCGGCGAGCAGCGGCCGTCCCAGCACGTCGCGATAGTAGGTGGTCAGCGGCACGGATACCTGGCGGCAAGTATAAACGGGAAGGAAGATGCCTTCGCACAGCAGCGCCGGCAGAAAGGTTCCCCAGGCGACGCCCACCGCGCCCAGGCGCAGCGCCAGCAGGATGCTGAGCAGCAGGTTGGCGGAGGCTTCGGCGAGCGAGATGTGGGCGCTGATGCGGTGGCGGTTCATGCCGTACAGCACCTGATTGCAGGTGAGCGCCAGGGCGTAGATGCCGGCGCTCAGACACAGCAGCACCAGGATGGGGGTGGTGCGGGCGGCATAGTCGGCGCCCAGCCAGAAATTGAGGAACGGGTTGCCCACCGCGGCCATGGCGAGAATGCCGGGCAGGCTGATGAGCACCGCAATCCGGGTGCCGCGGCGCAGCAGCAGCGCCAGCGCCGATTCCCCGTGCAGGGCGTGCATCTGCGCCGCCAGCGGGGCATAGAGCATGGTGACGGTGGCCATGCCGCCGCGCAACTGTTCGGCGATGGAGCTGCCGATGCCGTAGAAGGCCACCGCCACCGGCCCCAGGGTGACGGCCACCACCACATTGTCCGCGGTGAAGATGAGGCGCGAGGCGATGGAGATGAGGAAGGCCCAGAAGCTGAAGCTGACCAGCGAACGCAGCGTCGCGCGCCGGCAGAAGCGGCGCCCCAGGCGCAGCCAGGGCAGCAGATGGAACGACAGCCCGGCGCCCAGCAGCAGCATCAGCGCCTGGGCGATGAGGCACACCAGCGCCACCGCCACCAGGCCGTAGCCGTGGGTGAGCACCCACCACAGCAGCGCCACCCGCGCCACGCTCCAGAAAATGTTGCGCAGGTTGAGCAGGTCGTAGCGCGACAGCGCCGGGATGGCGCTGTTGATGACGCCGCCGGGAAACAGCAGCGCCACGCTGGCGGCGACCAGCAGAATCGCCGCCCGGCCGCTGGTCACGTAGGCGGCGGGCAGGTGGAAGATGGCCGGGGCCAGCCAGGCCACCACCGCGCCCGCCACCAGGGCGGCGGCGGCGGGCAGCAGGGAAAACAAAAGCGCCGAGGATACGACCTGGCTGATGCCTTCCTTGTCGTCCAGGGCATGGTGGTGGGCGAGGTAGCGCGTCACCGTCACCTGCATGCCGAAATCGAGCAGGTTCATGTTGCCGGCGATGTGGCCGACCAGCGCCCAGATGCCGAACGCCACCTCGCCCAGGCCGTGGACCAGCAGGGGGGTGATGAAGACGGTCAGGGCGAGGTTGATGACCAGTCCGGCGACGTTGGCGCCCACGTTCCACGGCACCCGCCGCCGCGCGCCGGCCAGCGAGGCGGCGCCGGTGGGCATGCCGGCGGGGGCGGAGGCGGTGTCAGCCATGGTTCAGCCGGCCCGCTCCGCGGCGCTCAGGCGGGAGATGCAGAACCGCGTCTTGCCGCTGGCCTCGCGCGGGATTTCGTCCACGGCTTCAAACTCCCACTGCAGCCCC
>JBQCEU010000186.1:0-4047 GCA_051959955.1 Terriglobales bacterium
CGCCAGCACCCAGCAACATCTCGACTCGGTGCGCCAGGCTTGGCGCGAAGTCGCAACGCATCCCTGGCTGGGCGGGGGGTATGGCCGCGCCCTCTACCTCGGTCTGCCCGCCCCCGCTGAGGGCGCGGTCAGCGCCGACGCCCTCTTCCGCGGCGCCCAGGACATGCCGCTCACCGTGCTCGCCGAAACCGGCCCCCTGGGGCTGGTGCTGCTGCTGGCCGCCGTGCTGGCGCCCCTCGCGCGTCAGCCGCGCTTGCCGCTGGGCGTGCGCGCCGGCTTCTGCGGCCTGCTGGCCGCTTCGCTCACCCAGGAAACCTTGTGGAACACCCGCCTGCTGGCCATCGCCGTGCTGGTCACCGGCCTCGCCTGGCAGGCGGCGGAGGCCCGGGGGCCGCAAGAAGGAGACAGGGCATGACCGCCACCAGCTTCGCCATCGTCAAGTTGGGCGCCGCCGGCGATGTGCTGCTCACCACCGCGCTGGCGCGCGAGCTGCGGCGGCTGCGTCCCCACGCCTGCTGCCTCTGGGTGACCTCCGAATACGCCGCCCCCCTGCTCCAGGGCAATCCCGATCTCGACGCCCTGTTCACCCTCCCGGCCGGCAGGCTTCGCCGTGCAGGCGGCCTCTGGGACGGCCTCCGCCGCCTGCGCGACTGGCGTCGCCGCCACCCCGGAGCAGTGGCGCTGCTGGCCCACCGCTCCCGCCGCCTGCGCCTGCTGTTGCGCGCCGCCGGATTCACCACCGTGGTGGGATGGAGCGATGGCGAGGGCGACACCTGGGGCCTCACCCACGCCGTTCCCTGGGCCCCGGATCACCACCGCCTGCAATCGCAGGCCGGGCTGCTGCGCGCCGCCGGCCTGGAAGTGGGCAGCCTGGCCCGCATGGTGCCGCGCCTCGACCTGACCTGGGATGAGCTCGCCGCCGGCGAGCAGGTGTGGCAGCCCGACGAGTGCGGCCCGCGCTGGGTGCTGGCGCCCGGTGGCGCCTCCAATCCCTGGTCGGCGATGCCCAACCGCCGCTGGCCGCGCGAGCGCTTCCTCGAGCTGGCGCGCCGCGCTCAGGCCGCCGGCGTCACCGTGCGTTGCTTCGGCGGCCCGGACGATGCCGCACTCTGCGCCTGGCTGTGCGCGGCGCTCGCCGACGGCGCCCGCTGCCACTGGGCGGGCAAGCTCAGCCTCCGCCACACCGCCGCCGCCATCGCCGCCGCCGACCTGGTGATCGGCAACGATTCCCTGCCGCTGGTCATGGCCCACGCCCTCGGCCGCCCCGCTCTCGGCCTCTATGGCCCCACCGCCGCGGCGCAAATCCATGCGCCCGGCCAGCCCTTCCTGCAGGGCCGCGTCGGCTGCGGCCCCTGCTACGATCCGCGCCTGGGTACGCGCGGTGTGGCCTACACCTGCCCGCGCGCGCGCTGCATGGAGCAGATCTCGACCGACGCCGTCTGGCGCCTGGCCGCGGCCCATCTTCCCCACGTCACCGCCCACGCCGGCTAAGGCGCCGCCCATGACTCCCACCATCGGATTGGTCAACAAATACTGGGGCCGCGATCGCGGCGGCATCGAAGCCGTGCTCCACGCCCAGGCCTGCGACCTCAGCCGCCGCGGCTTTCAGGTACGCGTGCTCGCCTGCCGCCCCCACGCCAGCCCGGCCCGCACGTTTCCGCCCGGCATCGAGGGCCGCGAACTGCGCGCCCCGGTGGTGGCCTCCATGCCGGTGCATCCAGGCTTCGGCGCCGCCCTCGCCGAGCTGGCCGCCGGCAGCCAGTTGCTGCACTTTCATCTGCCCTTCCCGCTGGCCGAGGCGGCGGCGCTGCGCCTCGAGAAGCGCGGCCCCTGGGTGGCCACCATGCACGCCGAGGTGCTCAACCACCCCGCCTGGATGCGCCGTCTGCAGCGCGCCATCACCGCCCGCTTCCTGCGCCGCGTGGATCTCATCCTGGTCAGCTCCCCCGCCAGCTCCCACTGCGGCACCTTGGCCGAATTTCAGTCGCGGGTGCGCGTGCTCCCCTTCGGCTTCGATCTCGATCGCTTCTTCGCCGCCGGCGCCGTCCGCCGCCCGGCGCGGCATCCGCCGGTTGTGGCCTTCCTCGGCCGGCTGGTGCATTACAAGGGCCTCGATGTGCTGCTTCATGCCCTGCGCGAACTGCCCGCCGAACTCCACCTCCTGGGCGAGGGCCGCGAGCGTCCGGCGCTCGAGCGCTTGAGCGCGGAACTGGGCCTGGCCCCGCGCGTGCGCTTCTTCGGCCACGTCCCCGAAGCCGAACTCCCCGCCCGCCTCGCCGCCGCCGACATCTTCGTGCTGCCCTCGCGCTCGCCCGCCGAAATGTTCGGCGTCGCCCAGGTCGAAGCCATGGCCACCGGCCTGCCAGTGGTCAACACCGCCCTCGCCACCGGCACCGATTGGGTCAGTCCCCACGGCCTCACCGGCCTCACCGTGCCGCCCGAAGATCCCGCCGCCCTCGCCGCCGCCCTCCACCGCCTGCTCGCAGACCGCAACTTCCGCTGCGCCTGCGGCCGCCGCGCCCGCGCCCGCGTCCGCTCCCTCTTCGGCATCGAACAACGCGGCGCCGAACTCGCCGCCTTGTATGCCGAGCTGCATGCCCCCGGCGCCCGCCCGCGACCTGGCCGCCTGACCGGCGCAGCCTGAAGGCAGCGGCTAGACCATTCCCAGCGACGTCAGCGCGCGCAGCACTTCCTCGGCGTGTCCGGCGGGCTTCACCTTGCTCAGCACCCGCCGCACCACGCCCTTGGGGTCCACCAGCACCGTGGTGCGTACCACGCCCAAAAACTTGCGCCCGTACATGCTCTTTTCGCCCAGCACGCCCCAGGCCGCGCACAGGCTGCGCTCGGCATCGGCCAGCAGCGGAAATGGCAGCTTTTCATTCACCGCGAACTTCTTCTGCGCCGCCACCGTATCCGGCGAGGCGCCCACCACCGCCACGCCCAGCCGCTGGAACTCGGCGTAATGATCGCGAAACCCCTGCGCCTCCGTGGTACACCCGGAGGTGCTGGCGCGCGGATAGAAGAACAGCACCAGCGGACGGCCGCGGAAATCGCGCAACCGCCGCGTTTGGCCGTCCTGGTCGGGCAGGGAAAAGTCGGGAGCGGGATCGCCAGCTTGCATATCCGGCATTTTAGCCTGCCAGCTCGCGTTGGACCTGTTCCAACAGCCGCCTCACGCCCTCGGCAAACACCGCCTCCCGCGGCAGCAGGCTGAACGCCAAACAGGCCTCCTGCTCCAATCCGTAGAAATGCCCCGGATGCGTGAGCACGCCCGCCCGCTCCACCAGCCGCTCCGCCCACCCGGCGTCGCTGTGGATGCGCGGCAGCCGCAGCATCACGCTCCACCCGCCCGCCGCCCGCAGCCGTTCGGCTGCCGGCAGCGCCGTCAAGGCATGGTCGAGCGCCGCCAGATTGGCGGCCAGCCGCTCGCGCACTTGCGGCTGCATGGTTTCCCGCGCGGCCACCAGAACCGGGGCAGCGTGCTGGATGGGCGCATCCACCGACAAGAACAGATCAAGGATCACCTCCAGCCGCGCCCACGCCGCCTCCCGCGCCGCCCGCGGCCCGTGCACGCTGATCCACGCCAGCTTCATCTGCGGCAGCGCTGCCAGCTTGGAGCAGCCGTTGAGCAGAAACGTCAGCGCCGGACAGTTCTCCAACTCCAGCGGCGCCGGCTTTGCCGGCGGCCAGGCATAGTCAAAAAAAACTTCATCCACCACCACCGCCCACCCGCGCTCGGCGGCCACTTGCTGCACCGCCGCCCACTCCTCCGCTTGCAGGTAGTTGCCGGCGGGGTTGTTGGGATGCACCAGCAGCACCGCCCGCGTGCGCTCGTCTCCCACCGCCGCCAGCGCCGCGGCGTCGAGGTGCCAGCCGCCGTCATGGTGCATCGGGCAGGCGCGCAGCCCCACCTCCTCCACCCCCGCCAGCATCTCGAACAGCGGATAGCTGGGCGCCGGCATCACCACATTGTCGCCGCCGTCGCACAGCAGCCGGAAGAGGTGACTGTAGGCCTCGCTGGTGCTGGCGGTCAGCGCCAGCCGCTCG
>JBQCEU010000187.1:0-4795 GCA_051959955.1 Terriglobales bacterium
GAGCTGGATCAGGCCGCGGCCGCCAACCCGCGGATCAAGGCGCAACTTTATCAAATGGCGCGCCGCTCCCAGGAACTGGCGCAGTACCAGGAGTTGGTGCCCAGCCTGTCGCGGGCGCGCGAAGCGGTGGAAAAGGCGCAAGCCATCGATGGATTTGACCAGAGCTTTTTCGGCGGCCAGCCGGAGCAGTTCTGGCGCGGGCTGTATGACGCAGCCGCGGGCAGCGGCGCCTACGAGCGCAACGTACAGTTTCTGCAGCAGGCTTTCCTGGACGGCGTGGCAGGGCGCGCGGTGCAGGCGGGAAATCCAGGGCTGAAGGAAGCGGTTCAGACCATCAGGGAGACCCTCGGCTGGGGTGCCAACGGCCGGAAATCGCCCCTCTCCCAGGCGGAAGATGGCGGATCGCCGCGCAACATGAGCGAGCAGGACCTGTCGCCTCACATCCGGCAGCAGCTCCAGGAACTGGAGCAACTCCGGCGCCGGCGGAGTGAAGAGGAGAAGCAGGCCCACGAGAAATTCTGGGACGAAACAGCCCAGGAGGCCGGGCGCGAGATACGCGGTTTCGTGGAGAGCATCCTGGCGCAAGCCAGGCTGTCCGACTACGACAAGCAGAACATCGTGCGCGACTTTCTGGAGGATGTGGCGCGACTGGCGGATGAGGACAAGGTGCACAATGCGGCCCTGGATGATCTTTTCCGCCAGGGTGGGGCCACGCCGGCCACGCGGGCGCAGATGATCGCGCGGGTGAAGCAGTGGGCGCGCCAGACCGGGCGCGACATTCTGGAACCCATTCTGCGCAAGGCGGGCGCAGGCCTGAAGCAACGACAGCAGCAGCGTGAGGCGGCTGCCGCCAAGGCCCGTGTGGAACCGCAGGCCGGCGGCACGCCCTCCCCGCCCCTGCAGGCCCCCGCCCGCGACCTGGTACACCAGGCGGAGCAGAAGCTGGGGCGGCGGTTGAGCGACCGCGAAATCCTCGAGCTGGGCTAGACGTCCTGAGGCAAGCAATAGTGGAGACGGGCCGGGCGGGAACCCGGCAACAAGTGAGAGTCAGTCTATGGCTTTTCATAATTCGCTGGTGGTGGCGTTGCAGCTTGAAAAGGTGCGGCCCAAGCTGCCCATCCTTTACGAACGCGACGACACCTTCTTCAGCCTGATCCAGAAGCGCGACGTGGAGCGGGTCTCGACCCGCACGGCCCGCATTCCGCTGCAGGTGCAGCCCGGCGGCGCCTTCGGTTACGCCAGCTTCGACGGCGGCGACCTGGGCCGCGGTTCGGGCACCAGCTACGACTACGCCCAGATCACCCCCGTGGGCATCCGCTTCGCGGTGGAGATCACCAAGCTGGTCGAGTACGCCACCGACGCCAGCGACAAGGCGGTGGAAAACGCCGCCAAGCGCAATGTGGCCGATGCCATGAAGCAGTTTCGGCGTGACATTGACGCCAGTCTGCAGACGGCCGGCAACGGCGTGTTCGGCACGGTGGCCAGCGTCGCCGGCAGCGTGATCACGCTCAACAACACCCCCTTTGGCGCACGGCTGCTGCACGAAAACCAGGTGGTGCAGGTCTATGACGCCACGCTGGCCACCAACCGCGGCAGCTGCACCCTCACGGCAGTCACCAAGTCGCTGGGCGGCCCGCAGACGATCGCCGTGAGCGCCGTGCCGGCGGGCACGGTGGCGACGGATGTGATTGTGGTGGACGGCGTGAGCGGGGCTTCGCCCACCTTCCTGTACGGCATCCCCTACCATCACTCGACCTCGACCTCGGGGACGTGGATGGGCATCAGCCGGGCCAACCCTTATGCGGTGGCCAACGGCGTCAACGCGGCCAGCGCCAACCTGACGCTGCCGGTGGTGCGCCTGGCCTACAACCAGGTGCGCCAGGCCATCGGCGCCGACGCACTGGGCAACCTGCTCTGGCACGCGCATCCGTCACAGGTCGCCGCCTACGAGGCGCTGGGATTTGCCATCACCGAAGTGATGACCCAGGGCCAGACCGGCGATCTGGACCTGCTCTTCAAAAACAAGACGCTGGGCGGAGTGAAGATCAAGGAAAACATCCATGCCGACACCACGCGCATGGACCTGATCAACACCGAAACCTGGGGCCGGGTGGAGTGGCTGCCGATTGACTACTACGAAGTCGGCGGCTCCACCGTGTTCCCGGTCTACGGCGCTTCCGGCGGCATCGCCGCCAGCTACCTGTTCTACCTGGTGACCGGCGTGCAGTTCTTCATTGACAACCCGCGCGCCGTCTCGTCCGTGACCGGCCTGACCTTGCCGGCCGGCTACTAAGCCTGCTTGAAACCTATGGGGCGGAGCCGCAAGGCTGCGCCCCACTTTTTTGATCGAAAGGATTACCCATGGCTACACCAGTGCAGATTCTACGGAAGATCGGCGCGTGCGAGAACGCACAGTCCCAAACCCAGTGGTCCGGCCCGGCAGTGCAGGCATGCACGGCGCCAGCGGCCTTTTTGTGTGAAGTGTGCGGCTTCCTGCTCTGCGGCAGCCACGCCGGCGGCCACGCCCATGCCAGCAGCGACAAGCAGAGCGTCGCCAGCCAATTCGAAACCAAACTGGCTGCCGCCTTGGCGCGCGCCGATGCCGCCGAAGCGAGCGCCAGGAAGTTGCAGCAGCAGCTCGACACCGCCCATGAGGACAGCCAGCGGGTGGAGCAGATTGAACACATGCTGGGCATCAACCGGACGGCGAGCGGGGCCAACTAGGGAGCTGCCCATGTCCAGGCTTCAGCCAGTCAGCGGCCAGCCTGCCGCGGCGCCAGCGGCACCGCTATGCCGTGCCTGCCTGCGTCGGCCTCCTCGCACGCAAGAAGGATTCTGTCGTCGCTGTCAGTCACGATTGCGGCAAATGGACTTGCGGGCAATGCACGATCTGTTGGCTGACGTTCACCGGGCGGAGCGGCCGGAGTGAAGCGTGACGATCTGTGCGGGCGCCGGGCCCCGGCGTGGCTGCAGAAGCTCCTGCTGCGCCAGTTTGGACGCTCGCCCTTTGGCGAGCCACGCTACCGGCTGGTGTGGTCGGCCTCCCGGCTGGAACGATCAGGCGGCCTATGGACCGACTGGGATGAACAGGCGGTGGCTACACGCGACCGGGGTAAGCCGGGAGCCAAGCCGTTGCGCCGGATGACGGCCATGCGATGGGTTCCCAAGTATCCTGGTGAGACCTGTTGGCTGCTTGAACGGTGGACACCGGCCGCAAGCTATGGCACTCCGGAACAGTGGTACAGGCCCATTGCCGAAGGCGGAACCCGGCTGCCCGGCGGTCTGGCGGCACTCGGCGACTACCCCTATCTGGGGGATTACGAAGACATCGGCGCGAGGATGTACTGGTATCCGACGGAAAGGCACGTCACTACGGCAATTGCGGCTGTGGAACGAGGCCTGGAGTTGGCCCCGAGCAACCCCTTGAGCCGGGCCCGGCGCAGGACCTGGCAGGCGATGCAGGAACAGCAGCGCCGGGATGCGGAGTTCGACAAGCTGGCGGCGGACGTATTCGACGACGCCTCGCCGGCATTTGCCGGAGCTCCCATGGTGGGCTACGGCGGCAGCCATCGCCCGGCGCTGGTGGAGATCGCCGAGCGGATTGGCATTCGGCAGCACCCGCTGTAGCGGGTTGGAGATTGAGGAGCAAATTTATGGCGACTTCCATGGCCCCCACTGGGGCCGACTCCAACGCGATATTCGGAGACAACGGCACCCGCGGCGGCGGCGTCAGCGACCGGCTGCGCGACCGGCTGGTGCGCGAAGAACATATGCGCCTGCACCGGCAGGGCTGGGAGGCGGTGACCGTGGTCAGCCTGCTTCCCTTCCCGTTGATGGTGAACCTGGGCGAGCTGGGGGTAATCACCATGGCCGGCGCCACCGCCGACAACCCCGCTCCCCGCATGGTGATCGACAAATACCGTATGTCCATGCGCGACTTGGGCGACGGCAACTTCACTCCCGTGAGCGTTCTGCCTTCGGAGCTGGCCAAGGAGATCGAACGGGAATACGGCGACTGCGGAGGCGTGTTCTGGTTCCACGGCACCGGTGAACCTGCCGCCGAACAGATCGCTGCGGCACGGGAGAAGATGTTTGCCTGGTATCGCCGGCAATACCAGCAGGCCGTGGATGCCTGGGCCCGCTACCATCAGCACAGCATGCTCACGGATCGCATGCGCGACGCCGCACGGGCGCTGTTTGTGGCCGGCGAAGTTGCCGAGCTGCCGGAATGGGCCACGGTCACACGGGCCCAAGCCGATCGGCGCGACTGTCCGATGTGCGGTGAAAGCATCCGGGTCAGCGCCCGCATTTGCCATTTCTGCCGCACGAAGCTCGATGAGCGGGTGCCCGGCAATCCCGGCCGCTCCACCAGCCGCACGCCCCCGCACGGGGTTCAACCGGAAGGGCCCGAGGAATAGGTCGTGGACTCCGCCGCCACTGCCATCGGGCGCGCTCAGGCATTGCTGGATCCTACCGGCCAACAGCTCTTTAGCACCGCCCGGCTCATGCCTTACCTGAACATCGCTTACGCCGCCCTGCGGGACGAAGCGGTTTCGGCACGGGCCGTTACGGTCGCGGAAGCGGTGCTGATCCTGCCGGCGGTGCCCGCGGGCACGCGCGATTTGGGCAACTTTGTCAAACCGGGTGGCGTGCTTTCGGCCATGGCCGGCCCCGTCAGCCTGCGGGAACGCCCTGCCGGCGGCGAGGACTCGCAATGGACCGGGGTCGAACGAGTGGCGGAACTGCCGGCGCGGGGCGCGGAAGAGCGACTGCACAGCTACGAGTGGAGGGGCGG
>JBQCEU010000188.1:0-2743 GCA_051959955.1 Terriglobales bacterium
GAAAACGCGGATTGGGCCTTCGAAAAAGTGCAGGCCGTCGTGCAGCGCCACGAAGGCGCCCGGAACCAGAAAAGGCGAGAACAGGTCGAAGTCACTCCGCGCCCCCTCCCAGGTATGGTCGCCGTCTATCCAGAGCAGCCCGATTGGGCGATGCCAGCCCACGGCAGCCTCCTGCGAGCGCTGCCGATGCACTTCCACCTGATCGGTTACGCCGGCCGCCGCCAGCGCGGCCGTAAATGCCTCGAAGGAAGAAGCCTCGGGCAGCCCCGGATCGGTCACCGAAGGCGCGGTGTGCGGGTCAATGCTGACCAGCGGTGGCAGGCCGCGCTGCTGTGCAAAGGTGGCCAGCGCCACCGCCGACTTGCCCTTGAAGCTGCCAATTTCCACCATCAGCTCCGGGCGGTCGGGCTCCAACGGCGCGGCCGCCGCCAGCATCAGCAGGCCGCGCAACTCCTCCTCGCCGATGTAGCCGCTGGCCGCGGCGGCGCGGCCGCAGGCGAGCGTGGCGAGGCGTTCGAAATCAGCGGGCACGGCAGCCATTGGCCCTTTATCGTACCGCGACGACTGTCCACTCGGCTCGCATGCAACCTCAGGGAAGGGCTGGAACTCCCTACCCCAATGGCAGCCCTACCGGTGTTGTTCCGCGGCCGCAAAGCCGCAACTGTATCCGACGTGGTGGTGGCCACCCTGCTCGATTGGGGCGTGGACACCATCTTCGGCCTGCCCGGCGACGGCATCAACGGCATGTTCGAGGCGCTGCGCCAGCACCAACACGACATCCGTTTCATCCAGACCCGGCATGAGGAAGCCGCCGCCTTCATGGCCGCCGCGCACTACAAGTACACCGGCAAGCTGGGCGTGTGCATCGCCACCTCCGGCCCCGGCGCCATCCACCTGCTGAACGGGCTCTACGACGCCAAGCTGGACCGCGCAGGGGTGCTGGCCATCACCGGCCAGATCTACTCCGATCTCATGGGCACGCGCTACCAGCAGGAAGTCAATCTGGTGCGGCTGTTCGCCGACGTGGCCGGGTACAACCAGGCCATCACCAACGCCAATCAGGCGGAGTCGGTCACCGATCTCGCCTGCCGCCACGCCATCACCAAGTCCGCCGTGGCCCACATCAACCTGCCGGTGGATATTCAGGATGAGCCGGCGCGTGAAAAGCTTTCCCAAATGCGCCCAGCGAGGACGGTGACCTCGGCGGCCCGCAGCCGCTACCTCACAGTTCCCTGCGAGAGCGACCTCGACCAGGCGGCCGCAAGCCTGAACCGTGGCAAACGAATCGCCATCCTCGCCGGCGCGGGCGCGGTGGGCGCGCGCAGCGAGCTGATCGCCGTCGCCGAGCGCCTGCAGGCGCCCGTTATCAAGGCGCTGCTGGGCAAGGCCGCCATCCCCGACGACCACCCGCTCAGCGCCGGCGGCCTGGGCCTGATCGGCACCCTGCCCGCGCAGCGCGCCATGGAGGAGTGCGACACCCTCTTCATCGTCGGCAGCTCGTTCCCCTATATGCAGTGGCTGCCGGAGAAGCGCGAGGAGGTGGTGGGCATTCAACTCGACCTGCGGCCCGAGCGCATCGGCCTGCGTTTCCCGGTCACCGTCGGCCTGGTGGGCGACGCCGCCGCCACCCTGGAGCGCCTCCTGCCGCGCCTCAAAAAGCACGACGGACGCTTCCTGAAGACCACCCAGAAACGAATGAAGGAATGGAACCAGCTCATGGACACCCGCGCCGGCAACATGGACAAGCCGATGAAGCCGCAGGCGGTGGCCAAGGCGCTCTCCGATCTTGCGCCGCAGGATGCCGTCGTGGCCTGCGACTGCGGCACCGTAACCACCTGGATGGCCCGCCACTTCACCATCCGCGGCGAGCAGAAGTGGGCCATGTCCGGCAACCTCGCCACCATGGCGCCCGGCCTGCCCTACGGCATCGCCGGCGCGGTGGCCTATCCCCAGCGCCGCACCATCGCCTTCGTCGGCGACGGTGGCTTCACCATGCTCATGGGCGAGTTCGCCACCGCGGTCAAGTACAACCTGCCGCTGACCGTGGTGCTGATCAAGAACAACACGCTGGGCCAGATCAAGTGGGAGCAGATGGTCTTTCTCGGCAACCCCGAGTACCAGTGCGAGCTCCACCCCATTGACTTCGCCGCCTACGCCCGCGCCTGCGGCGGCATCGGCTACACCGTGGGCGACCCGCGCCAGTTGCGCGCTACCCTGCAGCAGGCGCTGCGCTCGCCCAAGCCCAGCCTGGTCGAATGCATCACCGATCCCTTCGAGCCGCCCATGCCCGCCGAAGCCACGCCCAAACAGGGCCTGCATCTCGCCGAGGCGCTGGCCCGCGGCGAGCCCCACCGCGAACGCATCGCCCTCACCCTCTTCCGCGACAAGGTGCGCGATCTCAAGGCCTGAGCGGGCGCTTCACCTGCCAGTACACCGCGTAACGCTCGCCCATGATCTGGTGTAGCGGCGCCAACTCGGCTCCTCCGGCCGTGAACTCCATCTCGCCCGTCTGCTTCACCCAGTGCGCCGCCTCCGCCGCTCCGCCAAAAGGCAGCGTAATCCCCGCCGTCCCCTGCGCCCGCCCGCGCGGCGCCACCTGGGTGCCGCCGTTGACCGCGTTCGGAGGCGCGCTGTCGGGATCGTACTGCATCGCCGTCGTCAGGCCGTCGCTGCCCAGCCGCGCCGCCAGCACCAGCGGCCCGTACATCGGCGCCTGCTGGCTGGGATCGCCCTTGAGCGGCTC
>JBQCEU010000189.1:0-9972 GCA_051959955.1 Terriglobales bacterium
GTGGTGCGCACCGCCGGCGACCCCGCCGCCCTGATGGCCGGCCTGCGCGCCATCGTGGATCAGGCCGCTCCCGGCCGCGCCGTCTTTGGCCTCGACCGCCTCTCCACGGTTCTCGACGCCGGCCTGGAGCAGCCGCGCCTGAACGCCCGGCTGCTGGCGATGTTCGCCGGCTTTGCCCTGCTGCTGGCCGCGGTCGGCCTCTACAGCCTGATCAGCCTGGTGGTCGCCGGCCGGCGGCGCGAGCTGGGCGTGCGCATCGCGCTCGGCGCGCGCCCGGCGCAGGCGGCGGCGCTGGTGCTGGCCTCGACCGCGAGGCTGCTGGCCCTGGGCGCGGGGATCGGGCTGGCTCTCACCTGGGCGGGCGACCGCTGGTTGCGCTCGCAGCTCTACGGCGTCGGCCCTCTCGATCCCGCCACCCTCGCCGCCACCCTGGCGCTGCTGGCGCTTATCGCCTTCGCCGCCGCCTGGCTCCCCGCGCGCCGGGCCGCAGGAACAGATCCGGTAACGGCGCTGAAAGCTACATAAAAAGCTTTCAGCACTCAGCTTTCAGCTATGCCTGCCACCCGCGGGCGTGCCGGTGTGGCTGACGGCTGATGGCTGAAAGCTGATGACTCTTCTCTTGACAGTCAAATGTTGACAGGCGTAGGGTGGAAGGCATGGAGCCGACTTCCACCGACGTCATTCCGGGCACGCTCGATCTGCTCATCCTCAAGACCCTGCAACTGGAGCCGCTGCACGGCTTCGGCATCGCGCGGCGGGTGGAGCAGGTTTCGCGCGGGGTGTTCAAGGTCAACCCCGGCTCGCTGCTCACCGCCCTGCAACGGCTGGAGCGGGCGGGCTGGCTGGACGCCGAATGGCGGCAGTCGGAGAACGCGCGACGGGCCCGCTACTACCGGCTGACGCGGGCCGGGCGGAAACAGCTCGAACGGGAGACAGCGGGCTGGGAGCGGCGGGCGGCCGCCATCGCGCGCCTGCTGAAGGCGGAGAACTGAGATGAGCGCCTGGCGGCAGATGCGGGGCGGCCTGCGGGCCTTGCTGCGGCGGCGGACGGCGGCGCGCGACACCGAGGACGAAGTGGCGCACTATTTCGCCGAGGCGGAAGCGGCCGGACGTGCCGGGGGCGCGGACGCGGAGCGCATGCGCGACCAGATGCGCGCCTACGGGTGGGAGAACGCCGCCGGCGCCTTCTTCGCCGACCTGCGCTTCGGCGCGCGCCAGTTGCGGCGCAATCCGGTGTTCACCCTCACCGCCGTGGGCGTGCTGGGGCTGGGCATCGGGGTGAGCGCGGCCTTGTTCAGTGTGGTGCACGCCGTGTTGCTGCGTCCGCTCCCCTACGCTCATCCCGGCCAGTTGGTGACCATCGCCGAGCCGCGGGGCGACTCGCCCATGTTCTGGAGCAGCTCGCACCCCGACGTGCTCGACTGGCAAAAGAGCAGCCACAGTCTGGCGTCGCTGGCCTTTTACAGCCTGGGCGCGGCCACGTTGCGCAACGACAGCACCACCATCGAGGTCGGCGCCTATCCGGCCAGCGCCAACCTGTTCTCGACCCTGGGCGTGCGACTGGCCGCCGGACGCAGTTTCACCGCGGAAGAGATGGCGGCCCATGCCCCGGTAGCGGTCATCTCCCACAGCCTCGAGCAGCGCTGGTTTCAGGGCCAGCCGGCGGTGGGCCGCACCCTGCGGTTGAACGGCCAGGCCGTGACCGTGGTCGGGGTGCTGCCGGAGGGCATGCTGTTTCCCTACGATCAGCCCGCCGATGTCTGGACGCCCTATTTCCCCGCCGCGCCCGACGACCGCGGCGAGAGCGGCGTGCTGGTAATCGCGCGGCTGCGGCCGGGGGTGAGCCCGGCGGCGGCGCAGAGCGAAATCAGCGGCCTCCAGGCGGGGCTGGCGCGGCAGTACGGCAACCTGCATCTGCCCGGCCGCGTCGTGCTGCGCCGCTATGTGGATGCCATGACGGGCGCCGCCCGGCCGGCGCTCGGCGCGTTGGGGCTGGCGGTGGGGCTGATCTGGCTGATCGCCGGCGCCAGCGTGGCGGGCCTGCTGCTGACACGCACCGCGGCGCGGCGGCGGGAACTGGCGGTGCGCCAGGCGATGGGCGCCGGGCGCGGCCGCCTGGCGCGGCAGTTGCTGAACGAAAGCCTCCTGCTGGGACTGCTGGCGGCCGCCGCCGGCTGGTGGGCCGCCTGGTTCATGCTGGACATGCTGCGGCCCACCATCCTCCGCCATACCGCCGCGCTGGGCGTGCCCGCGACGGCCATCGGCCTCCATGCCGCCACGCTCGGGGCGCTGGCCGCCTCCACCCTGCTGTCGGTGTTGCTGATCGGGCTGGCGCCCGCCTGGGGCGCGGCGCGGGCGCCGGCGGCGGCGGGGCTGGGCGACCGCTCGGGCGGCGGCAGCCGGTCGCAGGCGCGGCTGCGGCAGGGGCTGGTGGTGGGCGAGATCGCGCTGGCGCTGCTGCTGCTCACCGGCGCCGGACTGCTGCTGCGCACCCTGCTCGCCCTGGAGCAGGTGCCGCTGGGGTTTGCGACCGCCAACATCATCACCACCCGGCTCCACATTCCCCCGGAACTCTACCGCGACCGCAGCATCCACCAGGCGCTCGAAGCCCCGCTGCTGGCCAGGCTGGAGGCCTTGCCGGGCGTGGAGGCGGCGGCGGTAACCTCCACCGTGCCGCTGGCCTACGGGGTCTCCATCAAGGGCAAATTCGGCATCGTCGGGCGTCCCAACCTCAGCCCCGTCGAGCAGCCGGAAGGCGACATGCGCTACACCAGCCCCGGCTTCCCCAAGGTGTTCGGCATCCCCATGGAGCGCGGCCGCTTCTTCGACGCCCGCCTCGACACGCCCACCTCGCAGGCGGTGGCGGTGGTCAACCATGCCCTGGCGGCGCGTTACTTCCCCGGCCAGAACCCGGTGGGGCAGCAGTTGGTGGTGGGCCGCAAGAAGGGAGTCATCCAGACGGCGACCATCATCGGCGTGATCGCCGACGTGCGCGAGACCGCGGTCGCTCTGCCGCCGGGCCCCGAAGTCCACTTTTCAACCACCCAGCTCGCGCCCGATGGCAGCGCGCCCTTCTACAACATCGGCTCGATGTTCGTGCGCATGGCGGTGCGCAGCCGGCTGCCGGAGGCGGTGTTGATTCCGCAGCTCCGCTCGGCGCTGCATGCGGTGGCGCCGGAGGTGGCGCCGGACGACTTCACCAGCATGCGCCAGGTGGTGACGGCCGCGCTCGGCGACCAGACCTTCGCCGCACGGCTGCTGGGCCTGTTCGGGCTGACGGCGCTGGCCATCGCCCTCGCTGGATTGTATGGGCTGCTGGCCTATACCGTGACACTACGGCGGCGCGAGCTGGGCATCCGCCTGGCGCTGGGCGCGACGCGGGGCGAGGTGGCGGGGTTGGTGTTCCGCCAGGCCGCCTGGCTGGTCGGCCTCGGCGCCGCCATCGGCCTGGCGCTGGCCCTCGCCCTGACCCGCCTGCTCGCCGCCTACCTCTACGGCGTTCCCGCCCGCGATCCCCTCACTCTCCTCGCCGTCACCCTGCTGCTCGCCGCCTGCGGGCTGTGGGCCGCGTGGCTGCCGGCGCGGCGGGCGGCGCGCATTTCGCCGGTGGTGGCGCTGCGGGCGGAGTAGGCGCTAGAGAACGCGGATGACATCGGAGCGGGTGATGATGAAGGTCTTGTCGGTTTTGAAGTCGCGGACCAGGACGGCGGGATTTTCCGGCGTGATCATGGTCGCCAGCAGGTCCACCGGCGTCGAAATGTCCACGAACGGAAACGCCGGCTGCATGATGGTGCTCAGCGGTTCGCTTTTGATCTCGGGTTTTTCCAGCAGCATCTTGTAGAGCTGGGCTTCGTTGAGCGAGCCCACCAGGCGGTGATCGCTGGTCACCGAGATCTGGCTGAAATCGTGCAGGCTCATCACCCGCACGGCGTGTTCGATGGGCTCGTTCGATTCCACCGAGAACAGCTCGCCGCTCAGCCCGGCGGCCACCAGGTCGCGCGCCGTCATGCCGCTCTTTTCCAGAAAGCCGCGCTCCCGCATCCAGTCGTCGTTGAACATCTTGCCCAGGTAGCGCGAGCCGTGGTCGTGGAAGATCACCACCACCCGCTCGCCGGCCCGGAAGTGATGGCGCAATTGCAGGATCCCGGCCATCGCCGCCCCCGCCGAGTTGCCGGCGAAGATGCCCTCTTCGCGCGCAATGCGCCGCGTCATCACCGCCGCATCCCGGTCGGTGACCTTCTCGAAGTGGTCAATCACGGTGAAGTCCACGTTCTGCGGCAGGAAATCCTCGCCGATGCCTTCGGTGATGTAGGGATAGATCTCGTGCTTGTCGAACTCTCCCGTCTCCTTGTACTTCTTGAACACCGACCCGTAGGTGTCTATGCCCCAGACCTTCAGCTTCGGGTTCCGCTCCTTGAGGTAACGCCCCGCGCCGCTGACCGTGCCGCCCGTGCCCACGCCCACCACCAGGTGATCAATCTTGCCTTCCACCTGTTCCCAGATCTCCGGTCCGGTCTGCTCGTAGTGCGCCGCCGAGTTGGAGAGGTTATCGTACTGGTTGGCCTTCCAGGCGTTGGGGATCTCCTTCTCCAGCCGGCTGGAAACGGAGTAGTAGCTGCGCGGATCCTCGGGCTCGACGTTGGTCGGGCAGACGATCACCTCCGCCCCGAAGGCCTGCAGCGCGTCCACTTTTTCCTTCGACTGCTTGTCGGTGGTGGTGAACACGCACTTGTAGCCTTTGATCACGGCGGCAATGGCCAGCCCCATGCCGGTGTTGCCGCTGGTGCCCTCGATGATCGTGCCCCCGGGCTTGAGCTGGCCGGCGCGCTCGGCATCCTCGATCATCTTCAGCGCCATCCGGTCCTTGATCGAGTTCCCGGGATTGAAGGTCTCCAGCTTGGCAAACACTTCCGCCGGGATGCCGCGCGTGATGCTGTTGATCCGCACCATCGGCGTGCCGCCAATCGCCTCGAGAATGTTGTCACACCGCTTTTTCACAACTTCATTCTATCCCGCCGCCGTTGCGGTTCACTGTTCACTGTTCACTGTTCACCTCTTCATGGCATACTCCCCAACATGCACCGTCGCTTGCTGATTGGTCTCGCCCTGGGCGGGTTGTGCCTGGCGGCCGCGGCCCAAACCGCTCCCCGCACCCTCACCGCGGCCGACTATGCCCATGCGGAAAAGTATCTGGGCTATAACGTCAACCCGCTGGTGCGCAACGGCCCGCTTTCGGGCGCCTGGATGGCCGACGGGCGATTCTGGTACAGCGTAGCCGGCAACACCGGCCCGCGTTATGTGCTGGTCAATCCCGCGCGGGCGACGCGCGAGCCGGCCTTCGATGCCGTAAAGCTGGCCGCCGCCCTCTCCCAGGCGTCGGGCGAGACTTACAAGGCCGACAATTTGCATCTCTCCGCCTTGTCGTTTTCCGCCGACGGGCGCATGGTGTCGTTCAACCTGGGCCGCCAGCGCTGGACCTGCGAACGCCAGGGCGCAAGCTGTGAAAAAGACACCGCCCCGGCGCCCCATGAAACCGCCATTGGCCGCGGCGGCTTCGGCGGCTTTGGCCGCGGAGGAGGCGAGCGTGGCGGTCCGCCCTTGTCGGTCGCCCCCGACGGCAAACGTGCCGTGTATATCAAGGACTGGAACCTCTGGCTGCGCGACCTCGCCACCCACCAGGACACTCAGCTCACTTTTGACGGCGTCGAAAACTTCGGCTACGCCACCGACAACGCCGGCTGGACCTCCAGTGACCGCGCCATCGTGCTCTGGTCGCCCGACTCCACCAAAATCGCCACCTACCAGCAGGATCAGCGCGGCGTCGGCAAGCTCTATCTGGTCCCGGTGGTGGTCGGCCATCCGCAGTTGACCACCCAAATCTATCCCCTGCCCGGCGACAAGGTAGTGACCACCATCCAGCGCGTCATCATTGACCTCAACCGCCCCGCCCACGATCAGGTCATCCGCCTGAAGATGCCCCCCGACCAGCACCGCTCGACCATCTCCGACAACCTCGCCTGGGGCCCGGATGAGGACGTGCAGTGGAGCCCCGACGGCAGCCGTCTCGCCTTCGTCTCCACCTCACGCGACCACAAGCAGGAGTGGGTGCGCCTGGCCGATGCCGCCAGCGGAGACGTGCAGACGATCTTCAACGATACCGTCGCCACGCAATACCAGGGTGGCCAGGGCGGCAGCACCTTTCGCTACCTGCCCGCCAGGAACGCCTTCCTCTGGTATTCCCAAAAGGTCAGTGTCCCGGGCATGCCGGGCGGCACTGAGGCCGGCCTCGGTCAGCTCTACCTGTACGATCTCAAGGGCCAACTCCTCCGCCAGATCACTTCACCCCATGACGGCAACGTGGACAGCGTGGTCAAGGTGGATGAGAAAAACCACCTGGTCTACTACATCGCCACCGCCGTTCCCGGCAGCAACCCCTATTACCAGCACCTCTACCGAGCTTCCCTCGACGGCGGCCCCACCCAACTGCTGACCCCCGAGGACGCCAACCACACCATCTCCTTCAGCCCCGACGGCGACTATATCGTAGACACCTTCTCCACCCCCGACCAGCCCCCGGTGAGTGTTCTGCGCACCACCGCCGGCAAGCTCGTCATGCGGCTGGAAAAAGCCGATATCTCCCGTCTCCTCGCCACCGGCTGGAAGCCGCCCATTCAGGTTAAAGTGAAGGCCCGCGACGGCGTCACCGACCTCTACGGGCTCATGTTCACCCCCTTCAAGCTCACGCCCGGCCGCAAGTACCCCTTCATCAACCACATCTACCCCGGCCCCCAGACCGGCAGTGTGGGCACGCGCAGCTTCTCCGCCGCCCGCGGCGATGACGAGGCGCTGGCGCAGTTGGGCTTCGTGGTCGTCGAACTCGACGGCATGGGCACGCCCTGGCGCGGCCAGAAGTTCCACGACACCTACTACGGCAACATGAAGGACAACACCCTGCCCGACCAGGTGAAGGGCATGAAGGAACTGGCCGCGCGCTATCCCTTTGTTGACATCAATCGCGCCGGCATCTTCGGCCACTCCGGCGGCGGCGATGCCACCGCCGACGCCATGTTCCGCTACGCGGATTTCTTCAAGGTCGGCATCTCCGAGAGTGGAAACCACGACCAGCGGGAGTACGAGGACGACTGGGGAGAGCGCTATATGGGCCTGGACGTACCCACCGGAGTGGACAAAAATACCACCTACACGGGCCAGTCCAACGAGGAAGCCGCCCAGAATCTCAAGGGCCATCTGCTACTCGCACACGGCACCATGGACAACAACGTGCCCATGAACAACACCCTGCTCGTAGTGGACGCCCTGATCAAAGCCAACAAAGATTTTGACTTACTGCTGCTACCGAATAAACCTCACGGCTATGGTGACGATAGTGCCTATATGATGAGGCGCCGCTGGGATTATTTTGTTCGCTACCTCCTCGGCGCCACCCCGCCGCATGAGTACAAGATGCAGGAGCCGCAGCGCTGACCAGTAGCCGTGTGGATACTGTGAAGGCGCTCTCATTATGAGCTAAGGTGCAAGAGAAAATGGCAAGCGTGAGCACGGAGGGACGGCTGCTGATCGTGGATGACGAGCCCATGATCCGCGATCTTCTTTGCGCCTTTCTGGAGGACAACGGCTTTACCTGCGATTCCAGCGGCAGCGTGGACGAGGCCCTCTTGTACCTCGAGCGCGGCACGGTGGACCTGGTGATCTCCGATCTGCACATGCCCGGACGCACCGGCCTGGAGCTGCTGGAGGCGCTGGGCAGGAAGCACCCCCACGTGGCCTTCCTGATGGCCACCGCGGCGCCCGATACCAAAACCGCGGTGCAGGCCATGCGCGAAGGGGCGGCGGATTTTCTGGTGAAGCCCCTCGATCTGAAGCAGGTGCTGGCCACCGTCCGCGGAACCCTGGCGCGCCGCCGGGAGCAGGCGGCGTCGGAGTCGCGCCGGCTGGAGATGGAGCGGCTGCTGGCCGAGCGCACCCAACAGTTGGGCTTCGCCATGCAGCAGGTGCAGCAGGCCTCGGATGAGACGCTGCGCGCCCTGGCCATGGCGCTCGATGTGCGCGCCAGTGATGTGGCCGGCCATTCGCTGTGCGTCAGCCGTTACGCCGCCGAGCTCGCCAAGGGCATGGGCTACAGCCCCGAGGATCTGCAAAAACTCGAGCATGCCTCCTACCTGCACGACATCGGCAAGCTCGGCATTCCCGACGCCATCCTCAACAAGCCCGGCAAGCTCAGCCCGGAAGAGACCCAGATCATGCGCACCCACGTGCAGATCGGTTTTGACCTGGTCAACCAGGTGCAGTCGCTGGCGGCCGCCGCCGATCTGGTGCTCGCGCATCAGGAACATTTTGACGGCAGCGGCTATCCCCGCGGCCTGCAGGGCGAGGCCATTCCCCGCGACGCCCGCGTGTTTGCCGTCGCCGACGCCCTCGACGCCATGACCAGCGACCGTCCCTATCGCAAGGCCATGGCCTGGGAGGCGGCACGGAACGAGATCGTGCAGCAATCCGGCAAGCAATTCGACCCCGCCGTGGTCGAAGCCTTCCTGGCCGTGCCGCCGGAGCGCTGGCGGGAATTGCAGGCAGGCACCCTCCCCCAGGCCGCCGCCGGCGCCTGACCTCTACCGCAGAAACGGGTTGGTGGCGCGCTCGCGCCCTACCGTGGTCGCCGGGCCATGGCCGGGGATCACCAGGGTTGCGTCGGGCAGGGCCAGCACGACTTCCTGCAGCGACCGCAACAGCGACTCCGTCGAGCCGCCGGGCAGGTCGGTGCGGCCGATCGAGCCCGCAAACAGCGTGTCGCCGGCGAACAGTTTGTGCTCGGCGGCCAGGTAGAGGCAGACGCTGCCTTCGGTGTGGCCCGGCGTCTCCAGCACTTGCAGTGCTTCCCCGCCCAACTCGATCCGCGCCCCCGTCGTGAGTTCGGCGTCCGGCTCGGCCTCCTCGGGCGGAGCGATGCCAATCCACTGCGCCTGCATCCCCAGCGTGTGGGCCAGGGCCCGATCGCGCGGGTTGAGCCATACCGGCGCGCCGGTGCGGCGCCGCAACTCGGCGGCTCCTCCTATGTGGTCAATGTGGGCGTGGGTGACGAGAATGGCCTGCAGCCGCCAACCGTGTTCTTCCAGCAATTGCACAATGCCCTCCACCTCGGCGCCGGGGTCAATGACCAGCGCGGTGTGGCCGCCATCGTCGCCCAAAATGGTGCAATTGCAGGCCAGCGGGCCAACCGGAAAGGTGAGCTGGCGGAGGCCCACGGCCAGGCTACTTCTTTGGCGGCTGCGGCAGGGTGGGGCTGCTCACCGGCGTGGCGCCGAGGATGGAGCTGGCATTGGGCTTGCTGCTGACGGTCAGGATCGCCAGGGTAATGCTGGTGAGCATGAACAGCACCGCGCACACAATCGTCGCCTTGCCCAGCGCCGTTTGCGCGCCCCGCGGCCCAAAGGCGGTCTGGCTGCCCATGCCGCCGAAAGCCGAGGCGATGTCGCCCGCCTTGCCGCTCTGCAGCAGGATGACGGTGATCAGAAAAAAGCAGACCAGAATGTGCAGCAGGGTAATGAGAAAACTCACGCGACGCTATCCTCGATACTCTTGAACTTGCGGAACTTGGTGCGGAAGGCGGGACTCGAACCCGCATGCCTTGCGGCGCCACCCCCTCAAGATGGTGTGTCTGCCAGTTTCACCACTTCCGCGCACTGTCTGGGGCGGAGCGATATGCTTCGCGGCGCTTCGTTCTCGCTCGCTCCGGCTCGTCACGTATGTCTGTATACGCTCCTCGCCATCGCTCGCTCGGGCCTCGCGGCGCTTGCATCTCGCCCCTTCCACAAAACGTGCCAAGGACGAGCTCGCTTCTTCCCCAATTCCTGACGGCCCATTATAGCAGCTTCCACCGGTTCGGCGGATCAAGCCGGAGCCGCTACCGACTTCGCCCCCGCCTGTACCAGAGCCGCAAACGACTCCGGGGCTTTC
>JBQCEU010000190.1:0-2938 GCA_051959955.1 Terriglobales bacterium
ACTGCCGCAAACGAAAACCCTGTCAGGAGGCAGCATGAGCACACAGACCATCGCGCCGGAGTCCTTCTCGCCCGTCAAGCGGAGCGACTTCAATGTTGTCCAACCGGAGACCACCCACTCCGGATCGCGCATTGAGGCCATCCACAAAGGGCTGCCCAAGATCACCCAGTCGCTGTGCCCGGACTGCACACGCGTGATCGAGGCGCGCGAGTTTGAGGAAAACGGCGCCGTCTACATGGAGAAGACCTGCCCCACGCACGGCTACTTCCGCGACAAGATCTACGGCGACGTGAAGCTGTACTTGAAGATGGAGCAGTGGTACTTCGGCGACAACCGCGGGCTGTCGAACCCGGCCATTCCCAACGCCACCCGCTGCCCCGACCAGTGCGGGCTGTGCTCGATGCACACCAGCCACACCGGCCTGGCGAACGTGGATTTGACCAACCGCTGCAACCTGACCTGCCCGGTGTGCTTCGCCAACGCCAACGCCGCCGGCTACCTGTACGAACCCAGCTTCGACCAGGTGCGCAAGATGCTGCAGGCGCTGCGCAACGAGCGCCCGGTGGCGGGCCGCGTGGTCCAGTTCTCGGGCGGCGAGCCGACCATTTACCCGCGCTTCCACGACGCCGTGGCGCTGGCCAAGGAGATGGGCTTCAGCCACATCCAGGTGGCCACCAACGGCGTGATGTGGAACGATCTGGATTTCTGCATCAAGGCGCGCGACGCGGGTCTGCACACCCTCTACCTGCAGTTCGACGGCGTGTGCGACGACATCTACAAGCGCACCCGCGGCGAGTCGCTGTTCGACAAGAAGCTGAAGGCGATTGACAATGTGCGCAAGGCGGGGCTGATGAAGATCGTCTTCGTGCCCACCATCGTCAAGGGCCTCAACGACCACCAGATCGGCGCCATCATCAAGCTGGCGCTGGAGAACATTGACGTGGTCAGCGGCATCAGCTTCCAGCCGGTGACCTTCACCGGCCGCATCTCGCGCAAGGAGCTGGAGGCCAAGCGCTTCACCCTGGCCGACCTGGCCCACGCGGTGAACGAGCAGACCGGCCTGGCCGACGTCTACAACGACTGGTTCCCGCTGGCCTGCGTGACGCCGTTCTCGCGCCTGATCAGCGCCCTGCGCGGCGAGGAGACCACCTCGCTGAGCTGCCACCCCCACTGCTCCATGGGCACCTACATGTTCGTGGATCAGAAGACCAAGGAGGCGGTGCCGGTGACCCGCTTCGTGGACGTGGGCAACATGCTGCAGGACATTGACAACCTGGCGCGCAGCGCCGAGAAGGCCCGCTTCAAGTTCTTCAGCAAGGTGAAGACCTGGAACTCGCTGCAGAAGCACTTCCACGCCGAGCGGGCGCCGGAGGGGCTGACCTTCACCAAGTTCCTGCAGACCCTGCAGGGCATGACCGACAAGAGCTACGGCCGCGGCAAGGACGCCGAGACGGGCTTCGTCTACAAGACGCTGATGGTCGCCGGCATGCACTTCATGGACAGCTACAACTACGACGTGGAGCGGGTGAAGCGCTGCATCATTCACTACGCCGCGCCCAACGGGCTGATCTACCCCTTCTGCACCTACAACTCGGGCCCGGTGTACCGCGAGAAGATCGAGAAGAAGTACTCCATGCCCTTCGACAAGCAGCTCACCACCATGCAGATCCCCAGCGGCGGCCAGACCACCCAGGTGGCCGGCGACGCGGCCAAAAAGGCCCTGCCCGTGCTGCAGAGCTCCGGCGGCGGCTGCGGCTCCGGCGCCTGCTGAGCACGCTCCATCCTGCAACACCAAAAGCCCCGGCTCACGCCGGGGCTTTTTTATTGGCGGCGGGCGCGCAGTGACTCGGGCGCGCGTTCAGCTTCCCCGATGGGCGCCGCCCAAAGGAACCACAGCGCGTCTAGGAGTTGGCCTCGTCGAGGTAGTCGTCGTGGTTCTCGGCGACGTCGGTGCGTCCTCCCCGGTCCCGCCATCGACCGATGACGCGTGCAGCGCGCTCGTACCCCGCTGCGATGTCGTGAGACTCAGATGCAAGTCCCCGGCCCACAAAGCGGCGGACCACCTCGGCCACGGAGAGGCCGCGGGACCGGGCGAAGACTCTCGATTCGCTCGCCTGACGCTCGCTGAGCTGTATCTGGACCCGCGCCATCGCCTTCACCGTGATCCACGCCACAGGGTCGTGTCAAACTGGCGCACCAAGCCACGCGTCTGGGTGGCTCCGGCCGAACAACTCTGACACAGAAGCCCCGGGCCGCCGCGCTGCCACCTCGTTTGCAGCACCCCAGCAAGCCCTAGCCCGTTTTCCCCGATCGGTGAGCCCTCCGATCTGGACCGCATCGCCCCTGGTGCGGCTCCGTCAGCCACCCTTAAAGGGCCAAGTTCGAGCGAACTGTATGCTTAACGCATGGACGAAGATGCTGAGGCAACTACCCGGGCCACGATCGAGGCGCAGTTGAAGCAGATGTTTGGGGAGGCATCCCAATACGCAAAAAGCGCCAGCAAGACGAAAGAACAGTGGCGTAAAACCTTTCGGGCCGTCCTCTTGGAGCTCGAACGCTACATGGAAGCCAACGTTGACACCGACGCGAGCCACTGGGGCACCCTGCAGTTCGGACTCAAAACTGCCCGCAATGCGCTCCGCTGCGAGGACTTCTGGCCCGGGTGCTGTGCTGGATTCGCGCACGTCGCGATAGCGCTTCTGGGGCAGTTCCCCGACCAGAACAGACGGATCGCTGGGAAGCAAAGGAAGGAGCACTACCGCCTTGACAGGAAAAGGTCAGTCAAGTGGATGCAGACACCGCAGCAGCGGATGAACACCCTGCTTCTCATGGACGACTTCGGCGCGCCGGCGCCGCGAGTATCGCCAAGGCAGCGGCTCCTTGAGTTCCGCCTCGAACGTGGACCGGAGGCGGGCGCACGGGACTTCCTCCAGTGGTA
>JBQCEU010000191.1:0-2284 GCA_051959955.1 Terriglobales bacterium
CGCTTCCCTGCAGCGCAGCTTCCCCGCCGGCCCGCACCTCACCGGCCTGCTGCGCATTGACGCGACGAATGCGCTCAACCACGTGACCTATACCGCCTGGAACACGGTGGTCGGCAGCCCGCAGTTCGGCTTGGCCAGCGCCGCCCAGCCCATGCGCAGCCTGCGCACCACGCTGCGGTTCACCTTCTAAGCCATGCTCCGCCGCGGCCTCATTTTCGTTCCGCTCCTGGCCGCCGCGCTTGGCGCGCAGACGCCCAAGCCGCAGTTCACCTTCTCGGCCAACACGCGGCTGGTGGTGGAGGCGGTGAGCGTAACCGACAAGCAGGGGAGGCCGATGGCAGGGCTCACCGCCCGGGACTTCCACATCACCGAAGACGGCGTGGCGCAGACGGTGGCCTTCGCCCAGTTCCAAAAGCTGGATGATGCCGCGGCGGCCGCCGCCGCGCCGGTCGAGGCGCCCGCGCCGGCCGCGGGGCCCCCGCACATCACCCCGGAGGCGCCCGGCCACACGCCCTACGCCGACCACCGCCTGGTGGCGCTGTACTTCGACATGGCCGACATGCCGGTTGCCGACCAGTTGCGGGCGCTGGCCGGGGCGCGGCAGTATCTGGGAACCGAGATGCATCCGGCCGATCTGGTGGCTATCCTCAGCTACTCCGGCACCGGGGTGCAGGTAAAGCAGGATTTCACCGGCGACCGCGACACCCTGCTGGCCGCGGTGAACCAGATGATCGTGGGCATCAGCCTGGGCATGAACTCGAGCGACAGCGATGCCGCCGCCGCCGACACCGGCTCGGCCTTCGGACAAGACGACAGCGAATTCAACGTCTTCCGCACCAACCGTCAGCTCGCCGCCCTGCACACGGCGATTGACATGCTGGCGCCGATCAGCGAGAGGAAGTCGCTGGTGTACTTCACCAGCGGGCTCAACCTGCGGGTGGACAACCAGGCGCAACTGGAGTCCACCACCAATCAGGCCATCCGCGACAACGTGGCGCTGTATCCGGTGGATGCCCGCGGCCTGGTGGCGGCGGCGCCGCTGGGTGACGCCTCGCAGGGCTCGCCGGGCGGGTTGGCCATGTACAACGGCGGGGCGGCGGGCGCCTTCGACCTGCGCCGCGAGCGTACCCAGGACACGCTCTACGCCCTGGGCGACGACACCGGCGGACGGGCGCTGCTCGACAACAACGACCTGTCGCTGGGCATCGAGCGGGCGCGCGACGCCATCGGCAGCTACTACATCCTCGGTTACTACACCTCTAATGCGGCCCGCGACGGCAAGTACCGCAAGGTGGAGGTCACGCTCGTTCCGCCGCGCGCGGGCGCGAAGCTCAGCTACCGCACCGGCTACTACGCCGATAAGACCTTCGACAAGTTCACCGCCGCCGACAAGGAGCGCCAGTTGGAGGACGCGCTGCTGCTGGGCAATCCCATCACCGACCTGACGCTGGCGCTGGAGATCAACTACTTCCAGCTCAACTCGGCCGAGTACTTCGTGCCCATCGCAGCCAAGATTCCCGGCCGCGAGCTGGCGCTGGCCAAGCAGGGCGGCGCCGAACACACGCTGCTGGATTTCATCGGCGAGGTCAAGGACCCCTACGGCACCACCATCACCAACCTGCGCGACCGCATTGACGCGCCGCTGCAACAAGAAACGGCGGCGCAACTGGCGCGCGTGCCGGTGGAGTACACGGCCGGGTTCACGCTGCTGCCGGGCGAGTACTCGCTCAAGCTATTGGCGCGCGACAACGAGACCGGGCGCATCGGAACCTACCTGAAGCAGTTCACCATCCCCAACCTGGCGCGGCAGACGGCGGGGCTGCCGATCAGCTCGGTGGTGCTGGGCAGCCAGCGCGTGCCGGTGGGCGGGGCGGCCTTCCAGGCGGGCAAGGACAAGGACCTGGCCGCGGCCACCGCCGCCGCCAACCCGCTGATCCGCGGCGGCCGCCAGTTGCTGCCCAGCGTTTCGCGGGTGTTTGCGCGCAACCAGCGTCTGTACATCTATCTGCAGGCCTATGAGCACGGCGCGACGGCGATGCGGCCGCTCGAGGCCTATGTCGGCTTCTACCAGGCGGACAAGAAGGTATGGGAGGCGCCGCCCCAGCCCATCACCAGCGGCATGAACGGACGGGCGCAGGCGGTGCCCATCCCGCTGGAGCTGTCGCTGGAGAAGCTGGCGCCGGGAACCTACACCTGCCAGGTGACGGTGCTCGATCCGGGGGCGCAGCAGGCGAACTTCTGGCGCGGCGAGATCACCATTCGCTGAGCGAGGCCAGCGAGCGCA
>JBQCEU010000192.1:0-6808 GCA_051959955.1 Terriglobales bacterium
GGACGAGGCGGCGCGGGGTAAGGCGCGGGCGGGTGCCCGCGATCAGGAGAAGACGGCGTGGAGGAGATATTCCTGGTTGCCGTCGGCGCCCAGCACGGGGCTGGGAAGGACGCCGCGGACGGTGGCGCCCGCCGCAAGAACAGCGGCGCGGACCTTTTCGACCGCCGCCAGGCGGACGGATTCGTCGCGCACGATGCCGCCCTTGCCGACCTGGCCGCGGCCGGCCTCGAACTGCGGTTTCACCAGGATCACAATGTCGGCTGGGGAGGCGAGCAGGGGGATGAGCGCCGGGAGCAGCAGCGTCACCGAGATAAAGCTGACGTCCACGGTAAGCAGGCTGACCGGCTCGCCGATGGCGGCGGGATCGAGATGGCGGGCGTTGGTTTTTTCCAGCAGGTGGACGCGGGGATCGGTGCGCAGGCGCCAGATCATCTGGTTGCTGCCGCTGTCCACGGCATGCACGCGGGCGGCGCCGCGCTGCAAAAGGCAATCGGTGAAGCCGCCGGTCGAGCTGCCGACATCGAGCGCCACGCGGCCGCGGGCGTCAATCTGAAAATGATTGAGCGCGGCTTCCAGCTTCAATCCGGCGCGGCTGGCGAAGCGCGGCGGCTCGCCCAGGCGGCGCAGGGCGGCATCGGCGCTGACCATGTGGCCGGGCTTGGTGAGCTTTTGCTCATCCACCAGAATCCGGCCGGCGAGGATGAGCGCCTGCGCCTGCTGCCGCGAAGGCGCCAGCTCGCGCGCCAGCACCAGTTGATCCAGACGCAGGCGGGCGGGGCGGGCGCCGCTCAACGGCGGCGGGCGGCGCGGGCCAGCGGCGCGGGATGGGCGGCGAAGGCGCGGATGCGCTCGACGATGCCGTCGGTGTCGAGGCCGTATTTGGCGTGCAGCAGCGCCGGCGCGCCATGGGGGATGATGCGGTCGGGCACGCCGATGCGCAACTGGGCCACCGGGATGCGGCGGTCGGCGAGCAGCGCCGCCACCAGCGCCCCGAAGCCGCCGGCCAGCGTGCCTTCCTCCGCCGTAACCAGGAAAGGCTTCTCGGAAGCCAGGCAGGCGATCAGTTCCTCATCCAGCGGCTTGAGGAAGCGGGCGTTGATCACGGTCAGCGACAGGCCCTCCTGGGCCAGCCGCGTCGCGGCCTCCAGACACGGATACACCATGCTGCCCAGCGCCAGGATGGCGCCGTCGGAGCCTTCGCGGAGAATCTCGGCGCGGCCGATTTCGAGCTTGCGCGCCGGCTCGCGCGCGGCGCCCACGCCGTTGCCGCGCGGATAGCGGACCGCGATGGGGGCGCCGTGCTCGATGGCGGTGAGCATCATGTGGCGCAGCTCGTTCTCGTCCTTGGGCGCCATCGCCGTCATGTTGGGCGCGGCCGCCAGGTAGGCCAGGTCGTAGAGCCCGTGGTGGGTGGGGCCGTCGGCTCCGACGATGCCGCCGCGGTCGAGCGCGAAGGTCACCGGCAGGTTCATCAGGCAGACGTCGTGGATGACCTGGTCGTAGGCGCGCTGCAAAAAGGTGGAGTAGATGGCCGCCACCGGCCGCAGCCCCTCGCAGGCCAGCCCGGCGGCGAAGGTCACCGCGTGCTGCTCGGCGATGCCCACGTCGAAGAAGCGGCGCGGGAAGCGGGCGGCAAACTCGTTCAGCCCGGTGCCTTCGGTCATGGCGGCGGTGATCGCCACCACGCGCGGATCGCGCTCCGCCAGCTCGCACATCGTCTGGCCGAAGACGCTGGTGAAGCTGGGCGCGCTGGCCGGCGCCTTGACGAAGGCCCCGGTCGAGATGTCGAAGGCGGTCACGCCGTGGTACTTGGTGGGCAGTTCCTCCGCCTGGGCGTAGCCCTTGCCCTTGCGTGTCACCACGTGCAGCAGCACCGGACCGTCGTGATCCTTGTACTTTTCGATGGTGTCAAGCAGCGTGTCCAGGTTGTGGCCGTTCACCGGGCCCACGTACTCAAACCCCAGCTCCTCAAACACCATGCCCGGCAGGATCAGGCCCTTCGCCGCCTCCACCCACTGCTGCGTCAGCCGGAACAGCCGCTTGCCGATTTTCGGCACGCTGGTGATCAACTGCTCGATCTCGTCGCGCACCCGCTGGTAGGACTGGCCCTTGACGATGCGGTTCAGATAACCGGCGATGGCGCCCACGTTGGGCGAGATGGACATCTCGTTGTCGTTGAGGATGACCATCAGCCTGGGCTTGATGTGGCCGGCGTGGTTCAAGCCCTCCAGGCCGACGCCGCCGGTCAGCCCGGCGTCGCCGATGACCGCCACTACATAGTTGTCGCGCCCCGCCAGGTCGCGCGCCGTGCACATGCCCACCGCCGCCGAGATCGAAGTGCAGGCGTGGGCGACGTTGAAGGCGTCGTAGGGGCTCTCGTCGCGCACCGGAAAGCCGCTGATGCCGCCGTACTGGCGCAGCGTGGGAAAGCGGTCGCGGCGGCCGGTGAGGATCTTGTGGCCGTAGGCCTGGTGGCCCACGTCCCAGACGATCTTGTCGGCGGGAGCGTCAAAGATGTAATGCAGCGCCAGCGTCAGTTCGACCGCCCCCAGGCTCGAGGCCAAATGCCCGCCCACCTTGCTCACCGTGGTGATCATGTAGTCGCGCAGCTCTTCCGCCACCTTGGGCAGGTCGGCGCGCGGGACTTTCTTCAGATCGGCGGGCGAGTCGATCCGGTTCAAGTACTGATAATCCATGGGGCTCCAGCCCCAGCATACAGGAAGACAGGGGTGAGGGGTGAGGGGTGAGCGAGGGAGGCTGCCGCCCTGTCAGTCGGCGCGCAGGGCGAGGATGGGATCCACGCGGGTGGCGCGGCGGGCGGGCCACCACGCGGCGGCGGCGGCCACCACCAGGAGCAGCAGCGGGGCGGCGATCAGGGTGAGGGGATCGCGGCTGCCGATGCCGTAGAGAAAACCGGCCAGCAGCTTGCCGAGCAGCAGCGCGGCCGCCAGGCCGGCCAGCGCGCCCGCCACCACCGGCTTCAGCCCCTGGCGCAGGACGAGCCGGAGCACGCGGCCGCGATCGGCGCCCAGGGCCATGCGCAGCCCCAGCTCGCGAGTGCGTTGGGCCACGGTGTAGCTGAGCACGCCGTAGACGCCGAGCGCGGCCAGCAGCAGCGCCAGCACGGCGAACAGGCCGAGGACGTCGAAGGCCAGGCGGCGCTGCGTCAACGTCGCCTCGACCCGCGCGCTCATGGTGGCGGTGTCGGTGATGGGCTGGTTGGCGTCGAGCGCAGCGATGGCGGCCATCGCGGCCGGCCGCAGGCTGGCGGGCTGAGCCAGCGGCGTGCGCAGCACGAAGTAGAGCACGGCGGAAAAAGTCGGCGACTGGTCCTGAGGCACATAGGCTTCGGGCCTGGCCACGCCGTCGAGCGCGGCTTCGTTGACGTGGGCCACCACCCCCACCACCTCACGCTCGGCGCCGGCGGCGGTGAGGCGCTGGCCGAGGGCGGCGGCGGGCGCGGCGCCGGGCCAGAAGCGGGCGGCGAAGCGGTCGTCCACGATCGCCACCGGCGCGCCGGCGGCGTTGTCGCTGTCGGTGAAGGCGCGGCCGGCGAGGAGGTGCATGCCCAGAGCGGTGAAGTAGTCGCCGCGGACGTTGTAAATGTCAGCGCTGGGTCCGCGTCCGGCGGGCGGCTGCGGACGGCCGGGGATGGCCACCGGCTGCGGAATGCCGCCGGTGGCGAAGGGCAGCGGGAAGGCGCCCCCGACGCTGCTGACGCCGGGGAGGCGCGCCAGCCGCTGTTCGGCCTGGCGGAATAAGGCAAGCTGGGCGGCGCGGGTCGGGTACTGGGCATCGGGCAGGCCGATGACGAAGCTCCAGGCGCCGCGGGGGTGGAAGCCCGGGTTGACGGCTTCCAGCCCCGCCAGGCTGCGCAGCAGCAGGCCGGCGCCCACCAGCAGCAGCAGCGCCAGCCCGGTTTGGCTGGCCACCAGCAGGCTGCGCAGGCGGCTGCGGCCGGCGATGCGGCCCCCGGCGGAGACGGTCAGCACCCGCGCCGGCTGCACCCGCCGCGCCGCCAGCGCCGGGGCGAGGCCGCACAGCAGCGCCGTCGCCAGGCCGCAGCCGAGGGCGAAGAGCAGCACCGGCAGGTCGAGCGCCAGCCGCCCGCCGCGCGGCAGCACCCCGGCCAGCAGGACCGCGGCGGAGCGCAGCAGCAGCCACGCCAGCCCGCAGCCGAGGACGGCTCCGGCCAGCCCCAGCCCCAGACTCTGGCGCAGCCGGTCGCGCAGCAGGCGCGCCGGAGCGGCGCCCAGCGCCCGCCGGATGGCGTCGTGCGTGCGTTCCGTGGTGGCGTGGGCCAACAGCAGGTTGGCCACGTTGGCGCAGGCCAGCAGCAGCAGCAAACCGACCGCCGCCAGCAGGCCCCACAGCGCCGGCCGGGCGTCGCCGGTGAGCGATTGCAGCAGCGGCACGGCGGTCACGCCCACGCCGGTGTTGCTGGCCGGGTAGACGTCGGCGAGGTGTCCGGCGGCCGCGGTCAAATCGGCCCGGCCCTGCTCCAGGGTGACGCCGGGACGCAGCCGGGCCAGCACGGTGATGGCGCTGTGGGTGCCGCGCAAGCGCAAGCCGGGGTCGGCGGCGGCAAACGGGCCGAGCGGAGTCCAATACTGCGGCGCGCCGGCGCCGTCAGGGCCGAAACCCGGAAAATCAGGCGGCATTACGCCGATCACGGTGCGCGCCTGGCCGTCGAGATCCACGGTGGTTCCCAGGCGGTGGGGATTCTCGCCCAGCCGCTCGCCATAGAACCGCGACGACACCACCACCACCGCCGCCGCGCCGGGCGCATCGTCGGCGGCCGTGAACACACGTCCCAGCGCGGGGCGGGCGCCGAGCAGCGGGAAATACCCGGCCGTGACCCGCTCGCCGGGAATCATGGCGGGCGGGCCCAGGTGGGTGAGGGCCATCATCGCCGGCCGGGTGGCGGCCATGGCGGCGAACGAGTGTGTCGCCCGCTGCCAGTCAAGAAAGTCGGGGAACGAGACCGCCAGCGCCGGTGACTGCGGGCTGTTTTCGCCCACCGCCAGCACGGCTTGCGGCTGCGGGATGGGCAGCGGCCGCAGCAGAACGGCGTTCACCAGGCTGAACAGCGCCGTGGCCGCGCCGATGCCCAAGGCGAGGATGAGGATGGCCAGCAGCGACCAGGCCGGCGGACGGCGGGCAAGGCGGGCCAGTTCCATGCAGCCAGCATATACCGGCTGCACCCGGCTCACTCGCCCCGCAGGGCGATCATCGGATCCACGCGCGTCGCCCGCCGGGCGGGCAGATAGCAGGCCAGGGCGGCGATGGCCAGCAGCAGCAGCGGCACCGCCACCAGGGTCAGCGGGTCGCGCCAACTCACCCCAAACAGGAACGACGACGCCCAGCGTCCCAGCACCAGGGCCACCGCCAATCCGGCCGCCGCGCCCGCCAGCGCCAGCATCAGGCCCTGGCGCAGCACCAGCCGCAGCACCCGCGCCTGACCCGCGCCCAGCGCCATGCGCAGGCCCAGTTCGTGGGTGCGCTGCGCCACCGCGTAGCTGAGCACGCCGTAGATGCCGATCGCCGCCAGAATCAGGGCCACGCCGGCGAAGCCGATCATCAGCCACAGCGTCAGCCGGCGCTGCGCCAGCGATTGGCCGATGCGCGCGTCCATGCTCAGCATGTCGTACAGCGGCTGCTCGGCGTCGAGCGCCTGCACCACCGCCGTCACCGCGCCGCGCAACTGCAGCGGATCGTTCATCCCGGTGCGCAGCGCAATGTAGGAGTCGTTCATGTTGAAGTCGAGCTGGGCGAGCGGCACGAAAGTTTCCGGCAGCTTGTCCATCTACGTGGACTGGTCGAGGCCGTAGTTGAGCACGCGCGCCACCACGCCCACGATGGTCCAGTCCTGGCCGTTGGTGTGGATCTGCTGCCCCAGCGCGCTGCCGAGCGGGTCGGCGCCGGGCCAGTAGGTCTTGGCAAAGGATTCGTCAATGATCGCCACCCGTGGCGCCTTGAGGGTGTCGTTCTCGTTGAAGAGGCGGCCGCGCAACAGGTGCATTCCCATGGCGTGGAAGTAATCGCCCGACACCATGGCCCAGTTGGTCGAGGGCATCTGGCCCGGCCCGGGCTGCGGCCGCGCCGAGATATAAAAACTGTTCTCCCAGTCGCTGCCGTTGAAGGGCAGCGGATCCACCGTGCCCACCGCGCTCACGCCCGGCAGTTGGCTGACCTTCTCCACCACTTGCTTGTAAAAGGTCAGCGTCTGTTCCTGTTTGGGGTATTTGCTCGAGGGCAGGCTGAGCTCGAAGGTGAGCACGCCATGGGGATCAAAGCCGGGGTTGACCTGCTGCAACTGCAGCAGGCTGCGGATCAGCAGCCCGGCGCCCACCAGCAGCACCAGCGCCAGCGCCATCTCGAGGCCGACCAGCAGGTTGCGCAACCGCCCGCCGCTGCGGCTGGCGCTCGACTCGCGGCCGCCGTCCTTGAGCACCTCGCCGATGCGGGTGCGGCTGGCGTGCCAGGCGGGGATGAAGCCGAAGATGACGGTGGTGGCCAGCGCCAGGCCCACGGTGAACAGCAGCACGCGCCAGTCAATGGCGATCTGGTCGGTGCGGTTCATGCCCAGCTCGGGCGGCATCAGCGCCGGCGCGGCGCGCATCGCCGCCCACGCCAACCCCAGCCCCAGGGCGCTGCCCGCCACCCCCAGGCACAGGCTCTCCGACAAGTGCTCGCGCACCAGCCGCCAGCGCGAGGCCCCCAGCGCCGAGCGGATGGCGTTGGGCTTCTGCCGGGTGGCGGCGCGCGCCAGCAGCAGGTTGGCCACGTTGGCGCAGGCGATGAGCAG
>JBQCEU010000193.1:0-9436 GCA_051959955.1 Terriglobales bacterium
TTGTCGAACCGCTCCATCCCCGCCTGAATGAAATGCTCCGGCGCATCGCCCGGGTTCTTGTAGCCGTCAAAATTGAAAAAGTGCGACGGGTAGATCATCGGGCACATCACGTCGGCGTAGTACGCCAGGCTGACCACGTCCTGTCCGGTCGCAGTCAGGTCCACCTGCCGCGCCCACGCCATCACCCCGTACACGTCAATCGAAATATGCACCCCGGTCGGCTTCAGTTCCTGCTGCGCCCGGTAGAGATAATTGCTGATGAAATCCGCCCGCGGTTCCTCCGGGTGCTCGGCCTGGTAGGCAAAGCGCGCGTCTTTCTGGTTGCCGTCCACCGGGAAGCGAATGTAATCAAACTGGATCTCGTCCACCCCCGCCGCCGCCACCTCGGCCGCCAGCTTGAGGTTGTACTCCTGCACCGCCGGCAATGAGGGATCGGTCCAGTCCGGCTTGCCGTTTTCCCGCCACACCCCGCCCGTGGCCCGCGATTTCACCGCCAGCTCCGGGTGTTCGGCCACCAGCCGCTCGTCCTTGAACACCGCCTGCCGCGCGATCACATAGAGCCCGTGCTCGTGCAGCCAGCTCACCCACTCGCTCAAATCCCGGATGTAGGGCCGCTTCATGTGGCCGGCCAGCGGCAGCGTGGAATTGAACGACACCGGCCCGTCCGAATCCTTGATGTCGAAGACGATGGCGTTGCCGCCTTCGCTCCGCCACTTCTCCGCCAGCGTCCGTCCGTGCGGGCTGCCCGCCATCAGCCCGGTGAAATAGATGGCGCGTATCTCGGCGTTCGCCGGCACCGGATGCCGCGCCCCCGCCGGCGCCTGCGCCGGAGCTATCGCCGTCAGCCAGATCCCTGCCGCCGCCCAGCCTGCCAGCCGGCGTACCCTCAGGAGCCGCAAAAATTTCATTGAATTTCCTGCCTGAGCACCACTACTCTGAATGTAGCACGCACCTTCGTCGCGGTCAGTTGACGGCGCTGGTGCAAGGGAGCGCACGGCAGGGACAACCCATCCGAAGGCCGCCCCATCCTACGTGGTGGGAGTGGCACCACCACGGCGGCAGAGGGACGCCGCAGCGGAGGACCCCTAGCCCACGCTCAGGAGAGCACCATGGCGTTCGTTCGTAAAAAGGGCAAATCGTATTACCTCGTACACAACGTACGTGAAGACGGCCACGTCCGTCAGGTCCACTTGGCATGCTTGGGCAACCGTCCCCGGGTCAGCGAGGAGGTGCTCGAGCAAGTCCGCCATTCCCACCCCCAACTGCAAATTGACTGGGAAGCGGTCCGCGCTCGCGCCGCCGAAACCTTCGCCTCGCCTTTCGCCGACCTCGAAGGCGCCCACATGCTGGTACGCTCCATGCGCACCCTCCATCAGGATTTGGAGGAGCTGAACTTCAGCCTGCTGCGTTCCCGTGCCCGCGAACGGGGGCAGTCGGAAGAGGGGGAGACGCGTATCCGCGAGCTCCTCCACGAGATGGCCGAGCTGCACACCCAACTCGAGCACAGGCTCAAACACCATCCCGAATCCAACCCTCTCCCCTCCGAATCCTCCCACCAGTCCTCCACAAAGTGAGCGGCTGGCCCGGCTCGGCTTAGGCGCGGAAGGGGCGGGGAGGTCTCGCACAAGCCAGGCTGTGCCGGGGACCAATTCAGGCCACCGCCGCCTGCGGACGGCGGTGGCACCTAGCCCCGCCTCCCGCCATCTGCATCCCACAGTCAGGACGTTATGAAATCCGGCTGTCAGGAACTCCTGGACCCTACTCTCCGCTGCGACGACGTCTGCCAGTTCGAGACCGCCCTGCGCCGCAAGATCGTCGGCCAGGATGCCGCCGTCGCCTGCGTGGTGGATCTTTACCAGACCTTTCTCGCCGGCCTTCATCCCCCCGGCCGTCCCATCGCCAACCTGCTGCTGTTGGGGCCCACCGGCTCCGGCAAGACCCGCGTGGTCGAGGCGGTGGCCGAAACCCTGTTCGGCGACGCGCGCGCGGTGATCAAAGTGGACTGCGCCGAATTTCAGCACAGCCACGAGATCGCCAAGCTCATCGGCTCGCCCCCCGGCTACCTCGGCCATCGCGAAACCCATCCGCTGTTGACCCAGGAAGCCCTCTCGCAGTGGCACACCGACCGCCTCCGCCTCTCGCTGCTGCTCTTTGACGAGATCGAAAAGGCCTCCGATGCCCTCTGGCAGCTCTTGCTGGGCATCCTCGACAAAGCCACCCTCACCCTGGGCGACAACCGCCGCGTGGACTTTACCCAGACCATCATCTTTATGACCAGCAATCTCGGCGCCGCCGAAATGGACACCCTCACCCTGGGCGGCACCGGTTTCACCCCGCCGCAATTCGGTCAGGATGCCAAATTCGACGCCCGCCTCGATGCCCAGGTGGATCGCGTCGCCGTGGCCGCCGCCCGCCACAAGTTCTCGCCCGAGTTCATGAACCGCATTGACCGCACCGTGGTCTTCCGTACCCTGCGCCAGGAAGAGCTCACCGCCATCCTCGACATCGAGCTGGGCATGGTGCAGCAGCGCATCCTCGCCTCCAGCGGCAACCACCCCTTCCTGTTCAACTGCACCCGCGCCGCCAAGGCCTGGCTGCTCGAGGAAGGCTACAATCCCCGCTACGGCGCCCGTCACCTCAAGCGCGCCATCGAACGCCACATCGTCTTTCCGCTGGCCAAGCTCATCGCCACCGGCCAGGTCCGCCTCGGCGACGTCATCCGCATTGACTACGCATCCGATCAGCAGTCCATGACCTTCGTCCGCGAAGCCGAGGGCCTGACCCCCATGTACCGCCCCGCCCCCACCCCCGCCGTCGCCGCCTCCGCCCGCGGCGCCGCCCGCACCGCCCGCCGCTTCGAGTTCCCCCGCGCCATCGAATCCAAATAGCGGTCGTACGCGTGGCCGGGCGCGGCCGCCCGGCCCCGCCTCGGAAGCGGAGTACGAGGGCGGGCGGTGCGGCTAAGCCGCGCCGGGCGCCCGCGATCCATGAATGCCTCCAAGTAGCCGCTAACTGGCTGTGCGTAGATGCAGGAGCGCGGTGACCCACATCACCGCCAGCATCCCCACGCCTACGATCGCCTGCCGCGGCGCTGCCGCCGCCAACCCCCATCCCGCCCCGGCCAGCACCGCGATGATCACCCCGGTGATCAGGAAGCGCCGCGCCACCGCCGCCGCCGGCCCGCGGAACACCGGGTACAAAAGGAAAAAGTGCAGCGCCACGATCCCGCTCGCCATCCCCAGCATCAGGTCATCGCGCCCGGCATCACTGCACGCGATCACCGCGACAATTACCCCCAGTATCTCCAGGCTGGTAATGCGTCGGTACCACCGCCGCTGCTCCGGCGTCAGCGGCAGCGGCCTGCCGGTCAGGCTGGTCCGGCCCGCCGACCACACGATCAGCAGCAGAATCAGTGTGCCCACCCATACCGCCGGCAGCGCCCACCCCGGCGCGGCATGCCCCTTGCGCCCCGCCAGCGCCAAGCCCCCCCACGCCCAGATCATCCCCACCAGTATCTGGATCACCGAAAGCTTCAGGCTGCGATAGCTCATAAGCGGAGCCAGTATAGCCAATCCGGATGCTCGACCGGGCTGGAGCCCCGGGGACTGGCGCGGTCGGGCGTTAAGCGGGTCGAGAGGCGAAGCCACTCGGGGTCCCGCGCCCATCACGCCGTGTGCACGAATCCCGTGCTACACTAAATCCGTGGCCAGGAACATCACCATCCGGCTGTCCGATGAAGCCGCTCATTGGGCCAGGCGCAAGGCGGCGGATGAGAACACGTCCGTCTCCCGATTGGTCGGGGAAATGCTGGAACGCCAGATGCGCGTCACCGACGAGTACTGGCAGGCCTTCAAGCGATGGAAAAAGCTCCTGCCCGCGGGGGGCGTAAAGGGTGTGGACGCATCCCGGCGCGCCGGCCGTGAGGAAACGCATGCCCGCGGGCGCTAGCATCTGCTTTCTCGACACCAACGTCCTCCTTTATGCGCTCGACAGCGCCCACCCTTCCCGGCAGCGTCTTGCCGCGGCCTGGCTGCAGCATCTCTGGCAGCACGGCAGCGGTCGCCTGAGTTGGCAAGTCCTGCACGAGTTCTACTGGAATGCGACGCGCAAGCTCGGGCTGGGAACAGCTTTGACCCGCGGATGGGTGCAGGAATTCGCGCTCTGGCAGCCGGTGGAGGCGAGCCCCGGCCTGGTGACCCTGGCTTGGGAGTGGCAGGATCGCGCCCGGCTCGCATACTGGGATGCCTTGATTCTGGCTGCGGCTCTGCGCAGCGGCGCCGCCTACCTTCTATCGGAAGACTTTCAGGGAGGCCGCCGCTACGGTGCCTGCACGGTTGTCAATCCCTTCGCCACTTCTCCGTCAGAGCTGACCTGACCCAAATCGCTCTTCCGGCTTCCCTCGCAGCCGCGGCGCCGCTTGCGGCGTGTAGTCAAACACGATCACCTCGTTCCGCCCGCGCCGCAGCCAGCATCCCGGCAAAAACAGCGCCTCCTGCGGCCCCCGCCGCCAGAACCGTCCCAGGTTGTGGCCGTTCACCCAGACATAGCCCATGTCCCAGCCGTTCATGTCCAGAAACGTGTCCCCAGCCTTTGCCAGGCTGAACACTCCGCGGTAAAAACCCGCCCCCGCCGCCGCCCGGGCCGCGAAGGGCAGCCGCGATACCTCGTCGAGCGGCAGCGGATACATCTCCCAATCGTTCAGTTGGGTTCCGTTCCACAGCACGCGGTCGGTGATCCCCTGCTGGTTGTCGGCGAGCTTCGAGCCAAAATTGATCCGCCCCAGGTTTTCCACCAGCAGCTCGAGCCGATCCCCGGCGCCGGCCGTGATCTCTGCCGTCACTTCCCCCCGGCTGCGGTCCAGTACCGCCATCTCGCGCCCGTTCACATAGACGCGCGCGTAGTCGCGCAGCTCCATCGGTTGCAGCGTTCCCTGGCCCGCCTCCTGCAGCCGCGTGCGGTACAGCACCAGCCCATAGCTCTGCCCCAGCGCCTCCATGGGCAGCGGCTCCGGCGACAATTGCGGAATGCCCAGCGCCGCCGCCAGCGGTGCAAATTCCTTCAGCTCGAATTCCGGAATTTCGATCGTGGGCAGCGCCGCGGGCACCTCCGGCAGCCGCTCCCCCGCCGGCAGATGCTTCTCGATCACCGCCCGCAGGGCGGCGAACTTCGCCGTCGGCCTTCCGGCTTCGTCAATCGGCGCGTCGTAGTCGTAGCTGGTGGTGTCGGGCTCGTAGTTCCGCCCATAATTGGCGCCCGCCATGAAGCCGAACGACGTCCCGCCGTGCGCCATGTAGAGGTTGCAGGAAATTCCCTGACCCAGCATCCAGTCCAGTCCGTTGGCCGCGTGTTCGGGCGGCGTGGTGTGGTGCTTTTCACCCCAGTGGTCAAACCAACCGCACCAGTATTCGCCGCACATCCGCGGCCCCGTCGCCCGAAACTTCTTCAATTCGGCAAACGCCTGCTCAGGGTTGTCGTCATCGCCAAAGTTGATCACGCTGGTCAGTTCGGGCAGGGAACCGCCGCGCAGCATCTTCTCGCCCGGCCCGTTGGAGGTGTACAGAACCCCGCGAAACCCCGCCGCCCGCATCTGATCCCGGATCGCGCCCAGATACACCAGGTCGTCGCCATACGAGCCGTACTCGTTCTCCACCTGCACCATGAGGATCGGCCCTCCCTGGGCGATCTCCAGATGCGCCACCTCTGCGCCCACCCGCTGCAGATACCGCGCCGAGGCTTTGAGAAAGCGCTCATCCCGGCTGCGCACCGCCATCGCCGGCGGCCGCAGCAGCCAGGCCGGAAATCCGCCGAAATCCCACTCCGTGCACACGTACGGCCCCGGCCGCAGGATCACATACAGCCCCTCTTCCTGCGCCGTCTTCACGTACGCCGCCAAATCGTTCTGCCCGCCGAAATCAAACTCCCCCGGCCGCGGTTCGTGCACGTTCCAGAAGACGTAGCTGCACACGGTGTTCAGCCCCAGCGCCCGCAGCTTGCGCATCCGGTCCCGCCAGTACGGCCGCGGTACGCGCGGATAGTGCATCGAGCCCGAACGAATCACCAGCGGCTTGCCGTCGAGCGTGAAGCCGTCCGCGCCGGCGGCAAACTCATGCCCGCGCGCCCGCAAACCCCGCGGCCAGGCCGCCCACGCCGCCGCCGCCGCCGTACCGGCCAGAAAAGTTCTTCTGCGCATGGCGGCATTCTAGCTCCATAGCTGGTAAAATAGGTTGATCCAGCGGCATCGAAACGCCAGTGGGTCACAACAATCCACGCGAGGGGGGCGAATGGAGGCCGTACTGGTTCTGGAGGATGGGCGCGCGTTCACTGGCCGGGGGTTCGGCGCGGTGAAGGCGATTGGCGCCGGCGAGGTGGTCTTCAACACCTCCATGACCGGCTATCAGGAGATCTGCACCGATCCCTCCTACGCCGGCCAGATCGTCTGCCTTACCGCCCCGCAGATCGGCAACTACGGCACCAACCCCGACGACGATGAGGCCGCCAAGCCCTTTGTCGAGGCCCTCATCGTCCGCGAGTTTTCTGCCATCGCCAGCAATTGGCGCAGCGCTCAGGACTGCGACGCCTACCTCGCCGCCCACGGCATCCCCGTTCTCGCGGAAATTGACACCCGCGCCCTGGTACGCCATCTCCGCTCCCAGGGGGTGCTGCGCGGCGCCCTTGGCGTGGGCCACTCCCAGGAGGAACTGCTGGCTGGCGCCCGCGCCCTCCCGCGCATGGAGGGCACCGATCTCGCCAAGGTGGTCACCACCCGCGCCGCCTACGATGGCCCCCAACTCGAGGCCAACCGCCAGGGCCCGCTGGTGGTGGCCTACGACTATGGCATCAAGCGCAACATTGTCCGCCAGCTCGCCGATCACGGCTGCCGCGTCCGCGTCGTCCCGGCGCAGACCAGCGCCGCCGACGTGCTGGCCATGCGGCCCCAGGGCGTCTTCCTCAGCAACGGTCCCGGCGACCCCGAGCCCTGCCGCTACGCCGTCGAGAACATCCGCGCCCTGATGGGCAAGGTCCCCATCTTCGGCATCTGTCTCGGCCACCAGTTGATCGGCCTCGCCCTGGGCGGCAAAACCTACAAGCTCAAGTTCGGCCATCACGGCGGCAACCATCCCGTGCGCCAGGAATCCACCGGCCGCATCGAGATCACCGCCCACAATCACAACTTCGCCGTGGATCCCGACTCCCTGCCTGCCTCGGACGTCGAGTGCACCCACTTCGATCTCAACGACGGCACCCTCGAGGGCCTGCGCCACCGCTCCCTGCCGCTCTACAGCGTCCAGTACCACCCCGAAGCCGCCCCCGGCCCCCACGATTCCCACTATCTGTTTTCCGATTTCATGAAGCTGATGGCCACCGCGCGATGACCCCCACTAATTACTAATCACTCTTCCCCATGCCTCGACGCTCCGACATCCAGAAAGTCATCATCCTCGGCTCCGGTCCCATCATCATCGGCCAGGCCTGCGAGTTCGACTACTCCGGCGCCCAGGCCTGCAAGGCTCTCCGCGCCGACGGCTTCGAGGTGGTGCTGGTCAACTCCAACCCGGCCACCATCATGACCGACCCCGAGCTGGCCCACCGCACCTACATCGAGCCGCTCACCCGCGCCTACGTGGCCGAAATCCTCCAGAAGGAGTGCGAGCCCCGCGGCGGCGTGGCCCTCCTGCCCACCGTCGGCGGCCAGACGGCGCTCAACCTGGCCGTCGAGCTCGCCGATGCCGGCGACCTCGAGCGCTACGGCATCCGCCTCATCGGCGCCAGTCTCGAAGCCATCAAGAAGGCCGAAGACCGCCTCCTCTTCAAGGACGCCATGAAGGCCATCGGCCTGGAGACGCCACGCTCCCGCCTGGTCAACAACTTGCGCGACGGCCTCGAGTTCGTCACGACCTACCCAGTCATCATCCGCCCCTCTTTCACCCTGGGCGGCACCGGCGGCGGCCTGTCCTACAACCGCGAAGAGTTCGCCGCCATGCTGGTGCGCGGCCTCGACCTCTCGCCGGTGCATGAAGTGCTGGTCGAGGAAACCGTCCTCGGCTGGAAGGAGTACGAGCTGGAGGTGATGCGCGACCACGCCGACAACGTCATCATCGTCTGCTCGATTGAAAACCTCGATCCCATGGGCGTCCACACCGGCGACTCGATCACCGTCGCCCCCGCCCAGACGCTCAGCGACCGCGAATACCAGGCCATGCGCGACGCCTCGCTCAAGGTCATCCGCGAGATCGGCGTCGAGACCGGCGGCAGCAACATCCAGTACGCGGTTAACCCCGCCGACGGCCGCATGGTGGTGATCGAGATGAACCCGCGCGTCTCGCGCTCCTCGGCGCTGGCCTCCAAGGCCACCGGCTTCCCCCTCGCCAAGATCGCCGCCAAGCTGGCCGTCGGCTACCGCCTCGACGAGATCGCCAACGACATCACCCGCAAGACCCCCGCCTGCTTCGAACCCACCCTCGACTACGTGGTGGTCAAGATCCCCAAGTGGCAGTTTGAGAAGTTCCCCGGCGCCGACACCACCCTCGGTCCGCAGATGAAGTCGGTGGGCGAGGTGATGGCCATCGGCCGCACCTTCAAGGAAGCCCTGCTCAAGGGCGTGCGCTCGCTCGAAACTGGCAAAAAGCGCGGCGCCATGGCCATTGATCCCGAGCTGTTGACCCAGCGCTTGGTCTCGCCCCACCCCGACCGTCTCAGTTACGTCCGCTACGCCCTGGGCGAGGGCGGCATGTCCATCGCCGACGTCCACGAGTGGACCGGCATGGACCCCTGGTTTCTGCGCCAGATTCAGGACATATCGCAGCTTGAGCAATCCCTCGCCGCCGCCGGTGGCCTCGATCAGGTCGCCCCCGAAACCCTGCGCCTCGCCAAGCGCAGCGGCCTCAGCGATGCGCGGCTGGCCGAGTTGACCGGCGTGGCCGAATCCGCCGTCCGTGACCGCCGCCGCGAGCTGGGTCTGGTGCCCGTTTACAAGCGCGTGGACACCTGCGCCGCCGAGTTCGAGTCCTACACCCCCTACATGTACTCGTCCTACGAGTCCGAGGACGAATCCGAGCCCACCCGGAAGAAAAAAATCGCCATCCTGGGCAGCGGCCCCAACCGCATCGGCCAGGGCATTGAGTTCGACTACTGCTGTTGTCACGCCGCCTTCGCCTTGCGCGAGCGCGGCTTCGAGACGATCATGGTCAACTGCAACCCCGAGACCGTCTCCACCGACTACGACACCAGCGACCGCCTCTACTTCGAGCCGCTCACCCTCGAAGACGTCTCCCGCGTGCTCGAGCACGAAGGCGTCAACGGCGTCATCGTCCAGTTCGGCGGCCAGACGCCGCTCAACCTCGCCCTGCCGCTGGAGCAGGCCGGCTTCAGGATCATCGGCACCTCGCCCCGCTCCATTGACCTGGCCGAGGACCGCAAGCGCTTCGGCGCCCTGCTC
>JBQCEU010000194.1:0-14272 GCA_051959955.1 Terriglobales bacterium
AACCGCAGCCCTCTCTCATAGTGTGCCGCAAGAGAGCGTAGAGCGCCAGAATGCCGGGCGAAAGCGCGGCAAAACTGGCATCGTAGGCGATGGTGTAGGCATAGCGGATGGTGGCGGACTTCCAGCAAAGAAGGCCGGCCAAGGTGTCACCACCACGCCGCAGGGCCCACAGTTCGGCCTGCTGGGTCTCGTGCTCAACCATGCGCTGCATCCAGCCGGCCTCCCACCTTCCGAGGACGTTGGTCTCGCCCTTGGCAGCGAGAGCCTGCGCCTTGCGCTCCAGCAGCCAATCGAGGTGGCGGCGGCGTTCGGGTGCGGCTTCCAGCTTCTCCAGATGGACTTTGGCCGCTTCCCAGCGGCGCTGTTGGCGGGGATGCTGGCGCGCCAGGTCGGAATCAGCCCCCGCCGCCCGCACGAGGGCGGCGGCAAACGGCTGCGGCCTAAGACCGATATGCTGCCAAAAATCGCCATGGGGAGTGGCCGCGGGCACACCGGTGACCTGTATCGGTCCGCGGGTCTGCCCCGCCGCCCAGTCGGCCGCGTCGCGGCCGGCAGCCCCAATCACGTCCTGGTAGTCGAACAGGCCCTCGCCGATCAGGCCCCAAGTGTGATGGCGGCGGGCCAGAGGGACGATGGCGGGCGGGTGCTCGCGCCAGCCGATGCATAGTTCGGCCTCGGCGGCAAAACATACCGCCCAATGGCGGGCAAAGCCAAAGCTCTGGAATATGGATTGGCCGTCGGCGGCCCGCCGCCAGACAGACTCCAACGGCGAAAGGTCCTGCCCCCGGTGCACGCGCCACGCCACCTGCTGACAGAGTGGCGCGCGCGGGGTGGAGGGTTGCCTAATCCATGCTTTCGCGGCGGTAGTTGGGGGCTTCCTGGGTGATGATCACGTCGTGGACGTGGCTCTCGCGCAGGCCGGCGTTCGATATGCGGATGAAACGCGCCCGCTGCTGGAAGTCGGCGATGGAGGCGCAGCCGCAGTAGCCCATGCCGGCGCGCAGCCCGCCGACGAGCTGATGCACCATGGCGGACAAGGGGCCCTTGTAGGGCACACGGCCCTCGATTCCTTCCGGAACCAGCTTCTGGCTGCGGTTCCCTTCCCCGTTCTCCAGCGCCACTTCGTGCTGGCCGTACCGTTCGGCTGAGCCGGCTTCCATGGCGGCCAGCGAACCCATGCCGCGGTAGCTCTTGAACGAGCGGCCCTGGAAAAGAATGATCTCGCCCGGGCTTTCGTGGGTGCCGGCAAACAGGCTGCCGATCATCACCGCGCTGGCGCCGGCGGCGATGGCCTTGCTGATGTCGCCCGAGTACTTTACCCCGCCGTCGGAGATCACCGGCACCGGCTTGCCGTTCTTGCCGGCGGCTTCGGCGGCCGCGCGCACCGCATGGGAGATGGCGGTGATCTGCGGCACCCCGGCGCCGGTGACCACGCGGGTGGTACAGATCGAGCCGGGACCAATGCCCACCTTGATGCCGTCCGCCCCCGCCTCGATCAGATCGCGTGCACCTTCGACCGTGGCCACGTTGCCGGCGATCACGTCCACATCGGGCAGCGCCGCCTTGATCTTGCGCACCGCCTCCAGCACCCGCTTGGAGTGGCCGTGGGCGGTGTCAATCGCCACCACGTCCACCTTCTTGCGCGCCATCTCCTGGGCACGCTCCAGGAAGTCGCCGGTGGCCCCTACCGCCGCCGCCACCCGCAGGCGCCCCTGCTCATCCTTGGCCGCCAGCGGGTACTTCAGCTTCTTTTGAATGTCCTTGACCGTGATCAGGCCCTTCAGCATGTAGTTCTTATCCACCACCAGCAACTTCTCCACCCGATGGCGGTGCAAGATCGCCTCCGCCTCCTCCAGCGTGGTGCCGACCGGAACGGTGATGAGGTTCTCCTTGGTCATCACCTCGCCGATGGGGATGTCGGTACGGGTCTCGAAACGCAGGTCGCGGTTGGTGAGAATGCCGACCAGCTTGCCTTGGCGGGTGACCGGCAGGCCGCTGATCTTGTACTTGCGCATCATGTCGAGCGCGGCGGCAATCTTCTGCTCGGGCTCCATGGTGACCGGATCCACAATCATGCCGCTTTCGGAGCGCTTGACCTTGTCCACCTCTTCCGCCTGACGCTCGATGCTGAGATTGCGGTGGATGACGCCAAGGCCTCCCTGCTGGGCGAGCGAGATGGCGAGGCGCGCTTCGGTGACCGTGTCCATGGCCGCCGAGAGGACGGGGATGTTGAGGCGGATGCGGCGACTCATCCAGGTCGAAGTCTCGACCTCGGTGGGCAGGACGTCGGAATAGGCAGGCAGCAGAAGGACGTCGTCGAAGGTGAGGGACTCGGGAACCGGGAACTCAATCATGGTGGGTTTCTAATTTTACCAACTTTGGCCAGCCACCCGGCCCAAGGCCTCGATGAAGCCCCATTCGGTGTCTTCCCACAGCCTCTCCGGGGCAAAACCCGCCCTCTGCAGCATGGGGCCAACTTCTTTGCGCAAGAACTTGTGGCTGCTTTCGGTCCAGATGGTTTCGCCGCGGCGAAAGGCGATGGCTTCGCCGGATGGAAGGCGCACCTGCTGTGCGCGGCGGGAGCGGAGATGCATTTCGACGCGGCGCGCGGCACTGCGGACTACAATGCGGTGCTGCCACTGGGTGAGGTCAAAGTCGGTACCCAATTCGCGGTTGAGCCGGGCCAGCAGGTTCTTGTTGAAGGCCGCGGTCACGCCGGCCGGGTCATCGTAGGCGAGGCGCAGCTTGGCGGCGGGCTTCATCAGGTCAAGGCCGAGCAACAGGCCGTCGCCGGGACGGAGATGCTGACGCACAGCCCGCAGGAAGGCGGCCGCATCGGCGGGATCAAAGTTACCCAGTGAGCTACCCAAAAACAGCAGCAGCAGCGGACGGCCGCGCAGGCGGGGATGCGCCCGCTGGTGGTCGAGGGCGGTCAAGCCCTCCAGGTACTCGTGCGCCAACGGTGTGATCTCCAGGCCGGCCAGCCCGGCCAACTCGCGCTGGCTGCGCGCCAGCGCGGCCGGCGAAATCTCGATGGGGAAATACACCGTGGGCGCGCGGCGGCACTGTGCCTGAAGAATCCAGCGGGTCTTGCGGGCGCTGCCGCTGCCCAACTCGGCGATCAACAACGGCTCAGTAAAGGCGGCGACAATTTCGCCGGCGTGGGCGCGGATCAGGCGCTGGCCGGCGGCCGTCAGGCCATATTCCGGCAAGGCGCTGATGGCCTCAAACAGCAGCGTGCCGACCTCATCGTAGAGGTACTTGCAGGGCAGCACCTTCTGGCCGGGACGAAGCAGACCTGCGCTCACCTCCTCGGCGAGCGGTCCGGAGTCAGGCAACGCAGCGGAAGCCAGCATAGACGTAAGGATAGTGCGGCTGGAACCAATTGCGGAAGCTGCGGCGCAGCAGGCAGGCGGCAGTGCGCGCCGATCCGCCTTTCATGACGAAGTGCTGGTTGTCGAAGAAGTTGGCGGAGTAACCGGGGTAAAAGGCAAAGGGCTCGAAGCCAGGGAAGGGGCCGAAGGTGCTGGCGGTCCATTCCCAGCCATTGCCCACCAAATCCTCGACGCCCCAGGCGCTGGCGGTTTCCGGGGCATGGGTCGAGACCGGGTCCCAATTGCGAAGATCGAAGTTGCCGGCGGCCGCCTCCGGCGGCGCCGCGCCCCACGGATAGGGACGCTCTTCGCCCGTGGGCGTTCCATACGCCATGCGCTGCCATTCGGCCTCGGTGGGCAGGCGCAGGCCCCGCCAGGCGGCATACGCGGCGGCTTCGGCGTGGGTCACATAGACGGGCTGATCCAGTGGCAGCGGGGCTTCGGCAAACATGCCGCGGTAATACCAGGCGCCGTCGCGCCGCACCCAAAAATGCGGCGCCGCCGCTCCGGCGGCCACGAAGTCCAGATAATCCTGGTTGCTGACCTTGTGGCGGGCGGCGGTGAAGGCGGCCACCTCGACCCCATGCGCCTCGAACTCGTTGTCCCACCCAAAACCCTCCTGGCGCGGCTTCCCCAGCGTGGCCTGTCCGGCGGGGATGGGGATCATCTCCGCTCGCGCCCCCGCGGCCCTTCCCGGCGCCGGCGCAGGTCCCGGCAGCTTATCCACGTAGTCGAGGTTGTGGAAGAGGTAACTGAGCGTTTCCACGTGCATCCAGCGATGCTCGATGGCAACCTCAATCCGCTGCTCCGCCGCTTGGCCGCCCTGTCGCGCCAGGGCATCGCCGAGTTGTTGACGGACGCGGCGGTTGTAGGCGGAAATCTCGGCGGCCGCGGGCCAGGCCTCGGGCGGATCGCTGGGCAGTTGGCCGTCCACCGGGTCAATGCCGAATGCGAAGAGCTTGTCCCATTCCGGATGAAACGGCCGCTGGTCCAGCACCGGCGCGAGCAGGTTCCAGTCAAAGGCTTCGAGGTGGCCGAGATAAAACACCAGCCGATGGCGCTCGGGCACCGGCCGCCGGGTTATCGCCTCGGGCTTCAGCACTTGCCAGAGCTGATCGCTGGCCGCCTGTGCCTCCCGCCATCGCGCCACCACTGCCGCCACGCCGCACCTCCTGCTTATAGTTTACGGCTGTCGGCCGATGCTTAACTCCGCCGGCAGTAAGTCCGGCATCTCGCGATTCGTCTTATCCTGTGAACAAGATGCCGACGCGGACTGCTTCTGCTTCGCCGGTTCTGACGCCCATTCTGGGACTGCACCATGTTTCGGCCATCGCCGGCGAGCCGCAGCGGGTGCTTGATTTCTACACCGAGGTGCTGGGGCTGCGCCTGGTGAAGCGCACCGTGAACTTCGACGATCCCGGCACCTACCATCTCTACTTTGGCGACGAGGAAGGGCGGCCGGGAAGCCTGCTGACTTTTTTCCCGTGGCCGCGGGCGCGGCGCGGAAGAGCGGGCGTGGGGCAGGCTTCGGCGGTCGCCTTCGCCGTGCCGGCGGCGGCGCTGGGTTGGTGGGAGAAGCGGCTGCAGGCGGCCGCCGTGCCGGTGGAGCGCCTGGCGCGGCGGTTTGGCGCCGAGGTGTTGCGGGCGGCCGATCCCGACGGGCTGCGCCTCGAACTGGTGGGCGACGCCGAGCTGGCGGTTGCGCCCCACCCGGCGTGGCGCGGCGCGGCGGTACCACCGTCCCGGGCCATCCGCGGATTTGATTCGGTGACGCTGTGCGAGCAGGGGTTCGAGTCCACCGCCGCCCTGCTGCGGCACATGGGCTTCCGCCAGGCGGGCGAAGAAGGCAACCGCTTCCGCTTCGTGCTGGGCGCGGGCGGGGCGGGCGCGCGCTGCGACGTGCAGTGCAGCGCGGAAGCGCCCTACGGCGCCTCGGGCGCCGGCACTGTGCACCACGTCGCCTGGCGCGTGGATGACGATCCGGCGCAGCGCGACTGGCGCGCTCATCTCGCCGCCCTGCGGCTGAACGTCACCCCGGTGATTGACCGCCAATATTTCCGCTCCGTCTATTTCCGCGAACCCGGCGGGGTGTTGTTCGAGCTGGCCACCGATCCTCCCGGTTTCACCGTGGACGAACCGCTGGCGGAGCTGGGCGGCGCGCTGCGCCTGCCGCCCTGGCTGGAGCCGGAACGCGGGCGCATCGAAGCGGTGCTGCCGCCGCTGCACCTGCACCGGCCGGCGGCGGCCTCGTGAGCCGCGACGATCCCCACGCCGGCCAGCCGGTGCGAACCTGGGGCGCGCCGGTGGAGAGCGCGCCCGGAGCGGTGATCGCGCTGCACGGGCGCGGGGCATCCGCCGGGGACATCCTCGGGCTGGCGCGGGCCATGGCGCTGCCGCAGCTTGCCTGGCTGGCGCCGCAGGCCCGGGGCGGCGCCTGGTATCCCTACTCGTTTCTGGCGCCCCTTGAGGAAAACCAGCCCGGCCTGGATTCCGCACTGCGCTTGATTACGGGCGTGGTGGAGACCCTGCTCAGGGCCGGCTGCCGGCGCGAACGCATCGCTCTGCTGGGTTTTTCCCAGGGCGCCTGTCTGGCGACCGAGTACCTGGCCCGCCACGCGGCGCGCCATGGCGGGCTGGCCGCCTTCACCGGCGGTCTGATCGGCCCGCCGGGCACGCGCTTCGCCTACCCCGGATCGCTGGCCGGTACGCCCTGCCTGCTGGCGGCGGGCGATCCCGATCCACATGTGCCCTGGCAGCGGGTGGAGGAGTCGGCGAAGGTGCTCGGCGCCCTGGGGGGCGAAGTCACGCTGCGCCGCTATCCCGGCCTGCCGCACGTGGTGAACGACGACGAGATTGCCCAGGCGCGCGCGCTGCTGGCTCCTCTGGCGGAGTAGTCCCCCGGAACTCGCCGCTTACCGGGCGGCGCGCGCGAAGAACGCCGCGATGCCGCGCCAGTAGCGGCGTACCGTGCGCTCGGTGCTGAGATGCCCACCCGTCTCCAGCAGCTTCAGCCGGCATTCCACCTGGTGGGCGAACCGCTCCACGCCGCGCCAGGGAACGTAGGGATCGTCCTGGGCGTGGAAGAGCAGCAGCTTGCCGCCGTTCAGATCGGCGGCGCGGGCCACGGGATTGAAGAAGCGGCCGGTCCTCAGCTTGTCCCAGTTGCGGGCGGAGAGGCGGTAGCCTTCGCCAAAGGCTGCGCGGATGTAGGCGGCGTAGCTGGGGTTGGAGGTCTCCTGGCGCTGCTCGCTGCCCAGAATGCCCCAATCCACCACGGGGCAGTTGGCCACCGCCGCCGTGACCCGCGGATCGAGGGTGGAGAGGATGGCGGCCGCGCCGCCGAAGCTGCCGCCGATCACGAAGACCTGCCGCGGCCGCGGCGCGAAGCGCCGCCCGAAGGCGGCCTCGCGCAGGCCGCCGGGCAGGGCGTCGAGGATGTCCCTCAGATCCTGCTCGGGCGAGCGGGCCAGAAACTCGCCCCCGCTCTCCCACGCTCCCCGCCAGCGCGGATAAAACACCCAGTAGCCCTTCGCCGCCAGCCACTCCACCAGCCCCTGTTTGCGCGGCATCGAGGGCATGCCATCGCACAAAAGAATCGCCGGCGCCCGCCGGTCGCCGTCCCCTGACGGTGCGAACTCGGCCACGATGTCGCCGAAGCGGGTGCGAAAAATCACGGCCGCTCGCCTTCCAGTGCCCGTTCCACCCGCCGGTCGGGGATGAGCCACAGGCCGGCGGCGGCGACGTAGAGGGCATCGCCCAGCCACGGCTGCCAGAACGCCAGCCCGATGCCGGCCAGGTAGAGCAGCGGCGAGAACTGCACCTTGCGGTCGCGGCCCAGCGCCCGCGCCAGCCGCGAGTGCGCGCCCTGCAGGCGCAGTGCGGTTTTCTCCATGATCCACCAGGCCACGGCGGCCAGCAGCAGCAGGATGCCGTAAAGCGCCGTGGGCGCGGCGGCGCGCGGGTTTTGCCCCAGCCAGGCGGTGGCGAACGGGATCAGCGACAGCCAGAACATCAGGTGCAGGTTGGCCCACAGCAGACCGCCCGACACCCGGTCCACCAGATGGAAGAAGTGGTGGTGGTTGTTCCAGTAGATGCCCAGATAGACGAAGCTCAGGGCATAGAGCAGCACCCCGGCGCCGACGGCGCGCAGGTCGCTCCAGCCGGCGCCGCGCGGCGGCGCCAGGCTCAAGACCATGATGGTGATGATGATGGCCAGGAAGCCATCGGTCATCGCCGCCAGGCGGCTGCGGTCCATGCCGCGGATTCTACTGCAACTGCTCGGTGAGGTGGGCGAGGGTGCGGGCCAGCGCCTGATTGGCCACCCGCTCCTGCTCGATCTTGCGGATGGAGTGGATGACGGTGGAGTGGTGCTTGCCGCCGAAAAAGCGGGCGATCTCGGGCAGCGAGGCGCTGATCAACTGGCGCGTCAGGTACATCGCCACCTGGCGCGGAAACACAATCTGCTGGCTGTTGTTGCGCGCCTTCAGGTCGGCCACCCGCAGGTTGAACGACTCCGCCACCGCCTTGGCGATGATCTCGATGTCGAGCTTGCGCTGCTGCTGGTCGAGCAGGTTCTTGAGCGCCTCCTGGGCGGTGGCGATGGTCACCGGCAACTGCTTGAGCTGGCAGTAGGCCAGCAGGCGCACCATGGCGCCCTCCAGCTCGCGCACGTTGCTCTTGATCTTGGCGGCGATGAAGCCCGCCACCTCCGGGCTCAGCTCCAGCGTGCCGGGATGCTTCTGCAGCTCCAACTGCGCCTTCTCCATCAGGATGGCGGTGCGGGTTTCGAGATCGGGCGGCTGCAGGTCGGCGGTCAGGCCCCACTCGAACCGCGAGCGCATGCGCTCCTCGAGCTGCGACAGCTCGCGCGGCGGACGGTCGCTGGAGATCACCACCTGCTTGCCGGCGCCGTGCAGCGCATTGAAGGTGTGGAAGAACTCCTCCTGGATGCGCTCCTTGTTGGCGATGAACTGGATGTCGTCAATCAGCAGCACGTCCACCGAACGGTAGCGGTCGCGGAAGGCGATCATGCCGTCGTGGCGCAGGGCCGAGATCATCTCGTTGGTGAAGTCCTCGGCGGTGACGTACTCGATGCGCAGCGCGCGGCCCAGGGCCTTGGTGCGGTGGCCGATGGCGTGCATCAGGTGGGTCTTGCCCATGCCCACCCCGCCATAGAGAAACAGCGGGTTGTAGGCGCGCCCGGGGCGCTCGGCGGCGGCCTCGGCGGCGGCGTGGGCGAACTGATTGGAGCCCCCCACCACGAAGGTGTCGAAGGTGTATTCGGGTTTCAGCGAGCCGGTCTCGAACTCCAGCCGCGGCTGCTCGGCCTTGCGCTCCGGTACCGCCGCCGACGCCGACGCCGGCACCACCACCACCTCCACCCGCTGCACCGTGGCATCGAGGTGCAGACGGTGGATCGCCTGCTCGATTTGCGGCTTGAACTTCTCGCCCACCGGCTGCAGCCGGGCCTCCGGAACCGAGATCACCAGCGTGCCCTCGTCCAGCTTCTCCTGACGTGTTGGACGCAGCCAGGTGTTGAAGCCGTGCGGGTTCACGCTCTTGCGGACTTCACCCAGAATCTCGTCCCAGGTGGTTTGCGTTTTCGCCGAGGATTGCGCCATGCGTTCGAGGTCTGTGACTGCACTGTCTCGGGTGAGGCAGCGTGGGATAGCTTCTCACGTTCCTCCGTGAATCCGGCACCTGGATTTCAAAAAAATTTGCCCCCGGCGGCCCGACCCTCCGGACGGTTGCCGCCACTCCCAAGGCTGGCTATAATAGCTGGTGTTCTAAAGCAGTGCCGGGCGGCCGCACACATATGGCGGCGGCAGAGCCGGGCCTGCCCCCGGAATGCATCCGCACAGGCGGTGGCGCGGTCCACGAAAGACCGCGACGGCTCGGTAGACTATGCCCAAGAGAACTTTCCAACCCAACCGGCGGCGGCGCAGCAAAACCCACGGGTTTCGCACCCGCATGGCCACCAAGAACGGCCGCGCCGTGCTCGCCCGCCGCCGCGCGAAGGGACGCAAGCGCGTTGCCGTCTCCGCCGGCTACCGCGACTAAGCCGGGAGCCTGGCCCCGGCGGCGCCGCTTGTTGCGCCGCGCCGACTTCCGCGCCGCCTACGAACAGGGTATGCGCCGCGCCTCGCGCCACTTCACCGCCTTCGGCCGCCGCCGCGGCGCCGCCGGCGGGGTGCGCTTCGGCATCACGGTCAGCCGCAAGCTGGGCCCGGCGGTGGTGCGCAACCGCATCCGCCGGCGCACCCGCGAGCTGCTGCGGCGGCTGCCCGAGTTCAGCGGAGGCTGCGACATTGTCATCAATCCCCGGCCGGCGGTGGCCACCGCCGGGTTTCTGCCGCTGGGGCACGAACTGGGAGAGCTGATTCAGAAATTGTGTGCGTCGCTGCCCGACGCCGGGAAGCTGCCGTCATGAAGTATTGGCCCCGCCAAGCCGCCTGTGCCTGCCTGCGCGCCTACCAGCGCTGGCTGTCGCCGCTGCTGCCCTCCGCCTGCCGTTTCGCGCCCACCTGCAGCGAATATACGCTGCAGGCGGTGGAACGCTTTGGCGTGGTGCGCGGCGCGGCCATGGGCGTCTGGCGCATTCTGCGCTGCCACCCTTTCCACCCCGGCGGCTACGACCCGGTTCCCCACGCGCACCGATAAAGATCCATGGCTTTGAATCAAAACGACGATCCCAACTTCGAGCACCGCCTGCTGCTCGCCTTTGCCCTGGTGGCGCTGCTGTTCCTGGTGGTGTGGCCGTTCGTCAACCGCAAGACGGCCCTGCCGCCGCTGCCCGCCGCCGGTCGGCAGGCGGCCACGGGCGCGGCAGCCCCAGGCGCGGCGACTCCGCCGGCCACGCCGGCCGCAACCGCGCCGGCGCAGCCAGCGCCCGCGGCTCCGGCCGCGCGGAAGCCGGCGCCCGCGCCCGCCCAGATTCCCGCCATCGCCGCTTCCAGCCCGCGGACGGTGACGCTCGACACGCCCGTCTACCACATCGAGTTCAGCAACCAGGGCGGGGTGGCGCGTTCCTGGATCCTCACCCAATACAAGGACGATTCCGGCAAACCGCTGAACGTGGTGGACCAGGACTTCTCCAAAAAGTTCGGCTATCCGCTTGCCTTCTGGTCTTCCGATGCGCAACTGCGCAAGGCCCTCGACGGCGCCCTCTACCAGGTGCAGCAGACGCAGGATGCCGGCGGACGGCAGACGATCACCTTCACCTGGTCGAATGGCTCGCTGGTGGCCAGGAAATCGCTCACGTTCGATGCCGGCTACGTGGCGGAAATCCACGCCAGCGTCACCCGCGACAGCAAGCCCGTGGGCGCGGCGCTGGCCTGGCAGGGAGCCTTCGGCGACCGCGCCGTGCCCGGCGACTTCACCACCGAACAGTACTTTCAGCAGTCGGGCAGCAGCGTCGAGACCACCGCCGCCAAGAAAGTCAACAACGGCGCCAGTCACGACGGCGTGTTCCAGTTCGCCGGCGTGGAAGACCAGTACTTCGCCATGGCCTTTCTGCCGCAGCCCACCACGCCCGATCAGGGCCAGCCTTCGCTCACCGTCACCACGCTGAAGAACACCTATCAGCCGCGGCTGGTCAACGCCTCCGGCGACGTCATCACCAACAAGCCGGTGGACACCATCGGCGTGGCCGTGGCCACCGGCGCCGAGATCCAGAGCCGCCTCTTCGTCGGCCCCAAGAAGATTGATCTGTTGAAGGCCGTGGACCCGGCGCTGCGCGGCCTGGTGGACTTTGGCTGGTTCACCTTCATCGCCGAGCCGCTGTTTTTGTGGATGAACTGGACCTACATCCACTGGATCCACAACTACGGCTGGGCCATTCTCTTCCTCACCTTCGTCATCACCATGGCCACCTTCCCGCTGAAGATGAAGGCGCAGAAGAGCCAGGCGAAGATGATGGCGCTGCAGCCCAAGATCAACGCGCTCAACGCCAAAATGAAGCACTATCCGATGCGCGATCCGCGGCGGCAGGACGTGCAGAAGGAGATCATGGCGCTGTACAGCGAGTACGGCGTCAACCCGCTCGGCGGCTGCCTGCCGATGCTCATCCAGTTGCCGCTGATCTACGCCTTCTGGCGGGTGCTGGAGTATGCCATCGAGCTGCGGCACGCGCCCTGGATCGGCTACATCCACGATCTGTCGGGCAAGGACCCGTACTTCCTGCTGCCCCTGCTGGTGGTGCTGTCACAGTTCGCCATGACGGCGCTGATGCCGCTCACCCCCGGCCAGGACCCGCGCCAGGCGCGGCTGATGAAGTGGGGCATGCCCATCTTCGTCGGCTGGTTCTTTTTCTACCTGCCGGCCGGCGTCAACCTCTATTACCTGGGCTACAACGTCATCGCCACCGGCCAGCAATGGGTGGCCAACAAGACTTACAATGAGGCCGCCGTGGCCGCGGTCGCCGCCCAGGACCGCGCCGGGAAGTCGGCCGGCAAGAAAAAGGTCATCGAGGGAAAAGTCGTCGGCCCCAAACGCTAACGGAGCACTGCCATGCCAGAGACTCTATCGCCTGAAACCCTGCAGCGTCTGCGCGAGTTCTGCGAAACCGTGATCCGCGACGGCCACTTCCGCCTCACCGTGCAGATCCTCACCCCCGCGCCCGAGCCCGACGGCGAGGGGCCGGAGATCATGGTGGACTTCAGCGGCCCCGATGCGAGCCTGCTGCTCGCCGACGACAACGAGGTGCTGCGCGGCATCGAGCACCTGGCGTTCGAGACCCTCCGCCTCGGTCCCGACCAGCACCACCGCATCCTCTTCGACTGCCAGGGCCGCCGCCAACTGCGGGTGCAGGAGCTGCGCTCCCTCGCCCAGATGGCCGCCGAGCGCGTGCGCAAGACCGGTCTCCCCTACGCCTTCGCCCCCATGAACAGCCGCGACCGCCGCACCGTCCACCTCGCCCTGCGCGATGAAGCCGGCCTCACCAGCGAAAGCGAAGGCATGGGCCGCGACCGCCACATCGTGGTGAAACTGCCCGGCAGCTCCCCTCCCGCCGGCCCCGGCGCCCGCAAGGAATACCGCCGGCTGTAGCGCCCCCTCAGGGCTTCGCCCGTACCTGCTGGCGCAGCCACGCGGTCAGTTCCGGCAGCCAAAACCGGCCCTGCGCGTAGAGTGCGCCAATGAACTCCCAGGCGGTGCGCGCGTCGGGCAGCAAAACCACTTCATTGATCAGCAGAAACGTGTACATCGCCGCAAAGGCGGTGCGCTTGTTGCCATCAATAAAGGGGTGGTTTTGGGAAAGGCTTTCCCAAAGCGCGGCCGCCTCCTCGATCAGATCGGCGTAATAGCCCGTTTGCGGGCGGAACAGTGCTGACTCCAACAGCCCCGCATCACGCAAGCCATGCGATCCGCCGTAGCGTTCGATCTGATCCTGGTGGATTGCCAGCACCTCCGCCAGAGTGAGGTACTCAGTCATTCCGCCAATTTGCGATAAAGATCGGCGTAACGTCCGTGGCTGCTCAGGTAGGCATCCATCACCCGCCGGCGCGGTTTACCCAATTTGCGCTTCTCGATCAGATCGGTCAGCGCTTCGTCCACCAGCGCCTGGATTTGTCGGCCCTCGGCACGTGCGAGTTCGCGCAGCTCACCCAAAACGTCGGCGTCAACCTGGGTGGCGAACTTTTCTCTTGCCGCCATGCCCTCAATCTATCATGACAAATCAAGAAACGTCAAGTTCGGGGGCGCCACTGAATTTTATCTGAGGCCGCGCGCGGCTGGGCGGGCGAAGTAGGTGAGGATCACATCCGCGCCGGCGCGATGGATGGCGGTGAGTGTCTCCCACATGGCGCGGGTTTCGTCCAGCCAGCCGGCACGCGCGGCGGCAATGATCTGCGCGTACTCGCCCGAGACCTGGTAGGCGGCGAGCGGCGCGTCAAAACGCTCGCGCGCCATGCGCAGCACGTCGAGGTAGGGGAGCGCCGGCTTCACCATCAGCATGTCGGCGCCTTCGTCGAGGTCGAGCTGCATCTCACCGAGCGCCTCGCGGCCGTTGGCCATGTCCATCTGGTAGCCGCTGCGATCGCCCGCCTGCGGCGTCGAGCCCGCCGCCTCGCGGAACGGCCCGTAAAACGCCGAGGCGAACTTGGCGGCGTAGGAGAGGATGGGCAGACCGGTGCAGCCGGCCTCGTCCAGGCCGCGACGGATGGCCGCCACCCGCCCGTCCATCATGTCGCTGGGCGCGATCAGGTCGCTCCCCGCCTCCGCCTGCGCCACCGCGGTGCGCGCCAGCAGCTCCAGCGTGGGGTCATTGAGCACCTCGACCGCGCCGCCCGGCCGCGGCGCGACGATCCCGCAGTGGCCGTGGCTGGTGTACTCGCACAGGCACAGGTCGGTGATCACCTGCAGCGCCGGCAGGGCGCGCTTCAGCGCCCGCGTCGCCTGCTGCACAATACCGTCCTTCGCCCAGGCGCCGCTGCCTTCCTCGTCCTTGTGCTCGGGGATGCCAAACAGCAGCACGGCGGGAATGCCCAAGTCGTGAATGGCCCGCGCCTCCTCCACCAGCTTGTCCACCGACAGGTGAAACTGCCCCGGCAGCGAGCCGATCTCCTTCCGCACGCCGGTGCCCGGCACCACGAACAGCGGCTGCACCAGCATCTCGCGGCTGAGCCTCGTTTCGCGCACCATGGCGCGCAGCCCGGGATTCTGGCGCAGGCGCCGCGGCCTGTGTACGGGAAACATAAAGGCTAGTTTGACACCGGAAAATGCTCCCTGACAAATTGCCGCGCCGCATCGGCGTCGCGCAGGCGGCCTTCGAGCTGGGCGTCTTCCACCGCCTCCAGCATGGGCCGGAAGCGCGGCCCGGGGCGATAGCCGAGGGCAATCAGGTCTTCGCCGGTGACCAGGCGGGGCGGGCGCAACTGCTCGGGCGGCTGCGCGGCCAGCAT
>JBQCEU010000195.1:0-2578 GCA_051959955.1 Terriglobales bacterium
TGCCGCTGGCCGCGGTGGCGCTGCTGGCGCTGGCGACCTGGGTGTACTACCAGGCGGACCGCCTCCTGGATACGCGCATGCAGGAGAAGCGGCAGGAACGTCATCGCTTCCATCGCCGCCATCGCTGGCGGCTGCTGGCCGCCGCCGCCGCTGGCGGCGGGGTGCTGATCGTGGGCGCGGCGGTGTGGATTCCCGGCCCCGAGTTGCGCGCCTACGCCGCTCTGGGCGGACTGGGTCTGGCCTACCTTCTGTGGACCCACTGGCCGGGCGCGCCGCGTCCGGCCGTGGCCGCCAAGGCGGCGGCCGTGGCGGCGGTGTTCGCGCCCGCGGCGGCGGTGCCCGCCTGGGCAGGCGCCGGCAGCGTGCCCGCGGCGCTGGCCGCGGCGGTGGCGCTATTCGCCGGGGCCTGCTGGCTCAACTGCTTTGCCATCGGACACTGGGAAGCATCGCGCGAAGCTCCGCCTCCCCCTCTGATCGCCCCTGGCTGGGGCTCAGGGGCGCCCAGCCAGGCTTCGCCGGAAGTTCGGGAAAAGCGGGGTGGCTGGCGCAGCCAGCCGGGGTCCCCCGCGCCAATGAATGTGCGCTGGGCGGCGCTGGCGCTGGGGGTGAGCGCGGCCCTGGCCGCGCCCCGCCCCGCGGCGTGGGCCGTGCTGCTCTCCGCCACCGCCTTCGCCGCTCTCGATGCCCTGCGGCCCCGCCTGCCGGCGCTGTCCCTCCGCATCGCCGCCGACCTCGCGCTGCTCACCCCGCTGCTCTGGTTCTGCTGGCGGTGAGCCGCCGCCTCAACTTCGACGGCCTGGCCCGCGTCTACCGCCTGCTCGAATACGCCAGCTTCGGCCCCATGCTGCAGCGCTGCCGCACCGCCCTGCTGCCGCGCCTCGCCCCCGCGCGCCAGGCCCTGGTGCTGGGCGATGGCGACGGACGCTTCCTCGCGCAACTGCTTCGCCTCCAGCCAGCCCTGCCTTGCGACTCGGTGGACATCAGTCCCGCCATGCTGGCCCGCCAGCGCGCCCGCCTGCCCGACGGCGGCGGCGCCCAGGCCCGCTTCCTGGCCGCCGATCTGCGCCAGGCCACGCCGCCCGGCGCCGGTTACGATCTGGTCGTCTCCCATTTCTTTCTGGATTGCCTCAGCGACGCCGAAGTTGAGGCGCTTATCAGCCGCCTGCAACCGGGGCTGGCGCCGCGCGCCCGCTGGCTGGTATCGGAATTCGCGCTGGCGCCCCGCGGCCTGCGCCGCCGGGCAGGCCAACTCCTCATCGGCGGCCTCTATCTCGCCTTCGCCCTGCTCACCGGCCTCGAAACCCGCCGTCTGCCTGATTACTCCGCCGCCCTGCACCGCCACGGCTTTCATCTCGCCGCCGAACGCCGCCTGCTGGGCGGCCTGCTGCGCGCCGAACTATGGATGCTACGCTGACGAAATATGGAACCGGCCCGCTCTGCGATAGAACTTCTCGAACCCCTGCCCGACAATTACTGCTTCGGCTGCGGCGGCGCCAACCCCATCGGCATGAAGCTGGCGTTTGAGCTCGACCACGCTCAGCGCCGTTCCCGCGGGCACTTTCAGTTCGGCCCCGAGTTGCAGGGCGGCAACCGCACCCTGCACGGCGGCATCATCGCCGTGGTCCTGGACGAGGCCATGGGCAAGCTCACCCGTCTCGCCGGCGTGCGCGCCGTCACCGCCGAATTGCAGATCGAGTATCTGCGGCCCATTCCGGTGAATGAACCGGTCGAGGTCGAGGCCCAGGAAACCCGCCGGGACGGCCGCAACCTGCACTACCAGGCCGAGATCCGCAACCGCGAGGGCAAGCCGCTGGCCCGCGGCCACGCCCGCTTCGTGGCGATTGCTGAGCGCTGAAAATCAAATCTGCTTGGTCATGCGGACGATGGCCAGTTCTTCGCCTTCGCCCAACGCCACGCTCAACCGTTCTTCTTCCGCATAACTACGCGCCTGGTAAAACGGAACCCCGCTGAGAGTCGCGCCCATCTCCAGCCGCCGGAAGCCGGCCTCCCGCGCCGCCGCCTCGCAGGCCGCGAGAATCCGGCTGCCAATGCCCTGCCGCGCCCACTGCGGACGGACAAAGAAGGCCCGAATCTTGGCCGCATCGCGCGCCGGATCCAGCCAGTCATCCTCCCGCTTCCGCCACTGGTCGCCGCCAAAAAGCGTCTTCCGACGGCTCCAGCCGCCGCAGCCGGCGATCACCCCGCCTTCCGCCTCGACCACAAAGTACGTCCCGTCCTCAATCAGCCGCGTGTCCACGCCATACACGCTGCGCAGCGCCAGCTCCCGCTGCCGCTCCGTGTACTCAAGCATCTGCAAGCCCCGCACCGAGGCCGCGATCACCTCGCGCAGTTCCGGAACGTCCGCATCGGTTGCCAGGCGAAGCGCGATCATGGCACCCTCGAACCGCCGTTCGCCACGGGCGGAGCCAACCTGCGGTGCGCGGTTTCGTCGCGGAACAGCGGCAGCCCCAACAGCGCCGCGGCCACAGCGCCGCCGCCAAACCACCACAGCGCCGCCCGCAGCCCGAGCGACATCACGCTGCTGAAGATGATGCTGCCCAGACCGAATCCGATAAAG
>JBQCEU010000196.1:0-13647 GCA_051959955.1 Terriglobales bacterium
CGAGTCGGCCCCCGCCCTGGGAGAAGGGAAGCCGGCGGCCGCGGCCCCGGCCTCCGTTGCCGCGCGCTCCGGCGATCAGGTTCGCCTGCGTTCGCTGCGCGCTCCGGCGCGGGTGCTGCGCCGGCTCGAGGACGGCAGCTACGAAGTGGCCGCCGGGGCGGTGCGGATGCAGGTGGCCGCCGGCGATATCGAGGCGGTGATCCCGGCTGCCGGGAATGCCCCGGCGCCCACCTCCGGCAAGAGCGCCGACCGGCTGACGCCGGCCATGCTGGAGGTCAACCTGATCGGCCTGCGCGCCGACGAGGCGGAGGACAAGCTGGAGCGCTTCCTCGACGACGCCCTCATGGCGGGCGCCGAGCAGGTGCGTATCGTGCACGGCGCCGGCTTCGGCGTGCTGCGCAAGCTGGTGGCCGAACGCCTGCGCGCCCATCCCCAGGTGGGCGCCTTCGCCCATCCGCCGCAAAACCAGGGCGGCGCGGGCGTCACGCTGGCGGAGCTGAAGTAGGCATCTGCGGGCAGCTATCAGCTATCAGCCATCAGCCGTCAGCCGGCAGCCGGCAGCGGTCAGCATCGGGGCCGCCGACTAGCTGGGGGCGCGCACGAGCTTCCATGCGACATCACGCGGGGGGTGGACACCGAGCACGGAATAAGGGACGACCGGGGATGCCAGGCGGCGCACGGCCTGCCGCGCATGGGGATAGAAGATGGCGACGATTTCCCGGGCTTCGGCGGCAGAGGCGAACTCCATCGCCATGTCGCCTGAGAAGGTGAGGTGCTGAAAGCCGCGGTGCTGCAGCCAGGCGATGTTGTTGGGGGAAACAATCACCAAGCGGCCGCCGGGCGCGCAGACCCGCTCCATTTCCGCGAGGCCGGGGTCACCGCCGGTGGCCGGCGAGGGTGTGAAGGCAGCACAGCAGATTACGAGTTGGGCGGAGCGCGCCGGGACCGGCAGCGCGTCGAAGAAGCCGGCCACGACGCTCACGGCGGCCGGATGAGGGGTGAGCGCGAGCTGGCGTTTCAGGGCGGCGCGGAGCGGTCGCGAGGGCTCAATGGCGGTGAGGCGATCGCAGCGTTGGGCGAGATCGAGGGTCAGCCGGCCGGCGCCGGCAGCAACCTCGACGATCGCCGGGACATGGCGCGGGAGCCAGGCGAGGATGGCCGGGTGAAGGCGCTCGGCTCGGGCCAGCCGGCAATAGAGCCGGGGCTCCAGGCGATAAAGCAGTTGCCAGGCGATCTCGCCGTGCGGCGGCAGGGCATGGCACACACCGGCGGGAAGGAAACGGCGGCGTTCCTGGGGAGTGAATACTGCCGCATCACGCCAGCCATAGCGGCGGTCAACGCGGCCCTGGCGGCGTTCCCGGACGCCGTGGTCGCGGCCGGCGTGGGGGCTGGGAACTGCGGCAGTTTGTCTGTCCATGGCGGGGGTCCGGGTGTTTCCGGCGGAGCGAGGCACCGCCTGACCTTTTGGAACCTCGCAGATGATCGCTGGTTGCCATGCGATGGGTTGTGCCGCATGGGGCGGGCCGTAGTCGCTATAATTCGGGAAGGGCGACGCGCGCGGAGGGATGGGTGAGTGGTTGAAACCGGCGGTCTTGAAAACCGCTGCGCCCGCAAGGGTGCCGGGGGTTCGAATCCCTCTCCCTCCGCCATCATGGCCGAGGAGGGAGCCACCCAAAATCTCGCAACGGTGGGTGCGGCGGTTGATGGAAGGAGAGCCCCATGCCTGAGCTCAAGCTGGAAGCGCGGCGCGCGGCGCTGCTGGTGATGGATTTTCAGAAGCCGATTGTGGAGCGGTATGCCGCCGGGCGGGAGGTGCTGCTGGGCGCCACGGCGTCGGCCATGGCCGCGGCACGGGCGGCGGGGGTGCGGGTGATCTACGTGGTGGTGGGCTTTCGCGAGGGCTTTCCCGAGATCAGCCCGCGCAACCAGGGTTTCGCCGCGGTGAAGGCGATGACGGCCTTCAGCACCGAGATTGACCCTCAGGTCGCGCCCGCGCCGGGCGAAGTGGTGGTCACCAAGCACCGGGTGAGCGCGTTTCACGGCACCGATCTGGAGATGATCCTGCGGGCCCACGACATTGACACGCTGGCGCTGTGCGGCATCGCCACCAGCGGGGTGGTGCTCTCGACGTTGCGCCACGCCGCCGACGCCGACTACCGTCTGCTGGTGCTGCGCGACTGCTGCTCCGATTTGGATGCCGAGGTGCACGCCTGCCTGTGCGACAAGATCTTCCCCCGGCAGGCGCAGGTGATCACGGCCGCCGGGTTCGCCCAGGCGCTGCGGGCTTGACGCGGCGCCTCAGCCTGCAACTGCATCCAGGATCTCCAGTTCGTCGCCGTAGGCGAGGGGCGCCATGCGGCGGTCCAGGGAGAGCAGGGTGGCCTTGTGCCGGCGCGCGAGGCGGAGCAGATAGGCGTCGGTGAGCTGGCCGGGTCCGGTCAAGCGGCGGGGCTCCACTTCCAATCTGGCGTCCAGAGGCGAGGGCAGATCGGCGAGGAAGTGGTGGCGGCGGTCCGCCAGCATCAATTCCAGCATGTGGGCCGCATCCGCCAGCGAAACGGCGGTGGGGTTGGCGGCACGGGTGGAGGAGAGACGCAGAAAGGCAAGCTCGGTCAGGCTGCAGGTCGCCCACGCGCCGGCCTGTTCCAGGCGCAGCCGTGCGAGGCGGTGGTGCGTGTGGTTGGGCCACGCTTGGGCGACCAGCACGTTCACGTCCAGCAGGAGGAGCTTAGAAATGGCCTTCCTCGTCCAGGTACCGCTGCAGGTCGCCGGCGGTCAGCGCAGGAGCGCCGGGTGGGAGGATAAAAACCGGCAGGCGGTTCTTGCCGCCCTTGCGGATGCGTGCCCGCGGTTGTCGCAGGCCGGCTCGCGCCAGTTCTGAAACCACCTTGCCCAGGCGCCGGCCCGAACTCCGCGAGAGGCTGGTGGCCGCCCGGTACACGTCCGGATCCAGGGTGAGGGTGGTCCGCACGAGGCGAGTCTAGCACGCCTGATGCAGTGATGCAGTGATGCGGTGAGGCGGCGGCGGCTTCAGGCGGCGTGGGCGAGGAGTTGGCGGAGGTGGGCGGCGTCCATGGGGCGGGCGAAGTAGAAGCCCTGGGCCTGGGGGCAGCCGAGGGAGCGCAGGTGGCCGACGTGGACGGCGGTTTCGGCGCCCTCGGCCACGATCTGCAGGTTGAGGCTGCGCGCCAGCTCCATGATGGTCTTGATGATGGCCTGGCTTTCGCGTTCGCGGCCGAGCTGGGCGACGAAAGAGCGGTCAATCTTCACGATGTCGAGCGGGAAGCGGTGCAGGTAGCTGAGCGAGGAGTAGCCGGTGCCGAAGTCGTCGAGGCCGAGGCAGACGCCGAGCTGCTTCAGGCGCGTGAAGACATCCACGGCGCGATCGAGGTTGCCGGGGGCGCCGCCGACCAGCGCGCTTTCGGTGATCTCGAGGCGCACCGTGGCCGGGTTGATGCCGGTCTCGGCGAGGATGCGCTCGACTTCGCCTACAAACCCCGGGTGGGCGAACTGGCGTGCCGAAAGGTTGATGCCGATGCCCAGCGCCGGGCGGTTCTGGAATTCAACGTGCCAGGCGCGGGCGGTGCGGCAGGCTTCGCGCAGCACCCACAGGCCCAGGGGAAGGATCAGGCCGGTGTCTTCGGCCAGGGGAATGAATTCGCCGGGATAGACCAGCTCGCCCGTGCCTTTGCGCCAGCGCACCAGCGCCTCGACGCTGCTGATAGCGCCGGTGGCGAGGTCAACGATGGGCTGTTAGTGGAGTTCGAAGGCCTGCGCGGCGAGGGCGCGGCGCAGGTCGGTTTCCATGGCCATGCGGGCGCGCGCCGCAGCGTGCAATTGCTGGTCGTAGATCTCGGCGCGATTGCCGCCCAGGGCCTTGGCGCGGCCCATGGCCAGGTCGGCGTCGCGCAGCACCTGCTCGGGCGTGGCCGCGCCGGCGCCGCTGAAGGCGATGCCGATGCTGGCGACCATGAAGCACTCGCTGCCGGCCACAGCGAAGGGCGGCGCCAGGGCCTCCTGCACGCGCCCGGCGACGCGCAAGGCGTCGCTGGGGTCATCCAGGTCGTCGAGCAGCACGGTGAAGTCGTCGCCGCCGAGCCGCGCCAGGGTTTCCGTGGCCGTGGCCTCGGCCAGCCCGGCGCGGGCCACCATGTCGCTGGAGCGCAGCACGTGGGAGATGCGCTCGGATACCTGCAGGAGCAGTTGGTCGCCGGCGGCGTGGCCGAAGCTGTCGTTCACCAGATGGAAGCGGTCGAGGTCAATGAAGAGAACGGCGAAGCGGGCGCGGGCATCGCGCCGCCCACGGGCCAGCACCCGCCCCAGGCGGTCGAGGAACAACGAGCGGTTGGGCAGGCCGGTGAGGGCGTCGTGCGAGGTGTCGTGCAGCAGGCGGTCGTGACGGAGTTGGCGCTCGGCCACACGGCCCAGTTGGCCGCACACCTGCTGCAATACGCCGAGCAGTTCGGGCTCGGGCCTGCGGGGGCGGCGGTCGAAGAATTCCAGCACCGCCGCGACGTCGCCCTGGGCAAACACCGGCACGGCGAAGGCCGAGCGCAGTCCGGCTGCTTGCGCTGCTGCGCAACGCGGAAAGTCCCGATCGGCGGCTACATCCCCGATGACCACCGCCGCGCCGGTGGCGAGCACACGGCCGGGCAGGCCGGCGTAGGGCCGCTCGCGCGGCAGCGTGGCGGCACGCAGCGCGGCAAAACGCTCCCCGTCCGCGCCGTGCCACAGTCCGGTGGCAAGCAGCCGCGCGGGCGCGGGGGCGGCCGCGGTCATCCACACATGACCGGCCGTCCAGCCGATGGCATCGGCAATCCTGGTCAGAGCGAAGCCCAGCGCCTCCTCGAGACCAGCGGCTTGATTGGCGGCCAACGCCACCTGTTCCAACAGGCCGGCGTAAGCACCTTCGGGCGATGCCGGCATCCGGCGGCCGGCGCTGGCGCCGCGGCGGGGCGCCAAATCCCCCATGTCCGGGGTTTGTACGGCGACCGCCATCTACTGAATCCTCGCGCTGGCCAAGTAGAGCACCGAGAGGCAGGTGGCGTTGCCGCGGCCGACGCACTCGATGGGGGAGATGGCCGCGGTCAGGTCATAGTGAGCCGCCGCGCCTTCCAGAAATCCCTGGGTGATGGTGCAGAGGCAGCGGCCGGAGTGGCAGCGTACGCGCAGGCCACCGTCGGGCTGGAGGTTGACTTCAAAATCGGGCCGGCTCTCGTCAGTGAACAGGATCGCCAGCCCGGATTGCAGCAGCGCGGCCATGCGGGCGGCGGGCGGATAGGCGTGGCCAAACTGGATGAAGATGTCGGGGTAGCGCTCGGCCAGGGTGCTCAGCGATTCACTGCCGATCCAGCGCAGCATCTGCTGCGCGGGGACATCAAGCATGTGGCTGGCGACTTCGACCAGGCTCTCGAGCTCGATTTCGTCGTAGTCGCCGAGGGCGGCGAAGTTGCCGCGGCGTCCGGCGGCGGCGAGGGTGGCATTCCACGCCCCGGCGCCATGCATGCGCACCACGACATCTTCCAGAACGTTGAAGACAAGACCCTTCACCTGCCGGTTATCGGCCGGAAAGGGGCTTGACTTCAGTGGTGCGCGAGGGCGGGGTCGAGTTCCAGACGCTCGCCGGTGACCGACTCGATTTTGGCGCGGCTGTAAAAGATTGGGAAGTATTTGCCCTGTGCCCAGAGGGGATAGAGGTCGCGATAATGGGGGCTGTTCACATCCCCCGATTGACCGGGATTATTTATACCCACCGAGGCGTCCCAGTGGCCGGTGTCGGCGATGATCTTGAACGATCCGCCGGCGGTTTGGTTGGCACCGTCGCCGGTGGCATCCACGGTGACGCCGCCGCCGCTGCGGGGAGCATCGCCGACATCAAAGCGGGCGCGATCGGCGGGCGAGAGGATGGGGCTGAGGGGATGGAAGATGGTGGCGTGGTGGTAGGCGCCCCAGGGCTGGAAGGGAGCATTGGCGGTGGCCTCCTGCAGGCTCTTGACCAGCAAAGCGTCGCGGCCGGCGATGGGGTCGGGGCCGAAGCGGCCGTCGGGGGCATCGAGGAAGCGGATGGATTTTGCCAGGCTGAGGCTAATGTAGGCTTGGGCGGTTTTGGGAACGAGCAGGGCACGCAGGTTGGCTTCGAGGCGGCGTTTCCAGGCCTGAAAGAGGGCGGCGGGGATGGAGTCCTTATCGAGGACATCGTTCCAGGCAAGCAACTGCTGCTGGGCGTCGCGGGCGGGGCCGGCAGGGACGTTCAGGCCGCGGAGCATGGGGACCAGGGCGCGGGCGGGCAGTGAGACGACGTCGTCCTGCAGGCGCTCCATATCGGCGACGGTAAAGATGCGGCCGGAGCCGAGGACTTCGGCGACGCGGCGGGCACGGAAGGCATCGGCCCACTCGAAGTGCAATGCCTCGGGGTGATTCCAGCCGGGAGGGATGAGGAAGTTATTGCTGGTGTTGAAGAAGCCGACGGCGGGGTTGTGGGTGTGGGGGAGATCGAGGATGGGCAGATAGCCGTCCCATTCGTAGCGGCCGTCGCCGGGCACCGGGACGAGGCCGCTCCAGTTGGGGCGGAGCGGGGTGAGGCCCACCGCCTGATAGCCAATGTCGCCATCCACGCCCGCCCAGACCATGTTTTCTCCGGGGACGCGGCTGTAGGCGCAGGCGGCGCGGAACTGCTGCCAGTTTTGGGCCTGATCCATGCGCAGGCTGGCGAGGTAGGGGGCGGCGCCCTTGTCGAGCCAGCCGGCGCGGACGGCGTAGGCCTTGTGGCGGGCCGCATCCTCGTAGACCACCGGACCGTGCAGGGTGTACCTTAACTCGGCCTTGACCGGCGCGCCGCCCTTGACCGCAATCGTGGTGGGGATGACCTGCATCTTCACCCACTGGCCGCGGTACTTGTACTCGAGCGGGTCGGCGGGGTTGGTGTCGTAGACGTAGAGGTCTTCGTTGTCGCTGCCGAAGATGGTGAGGCCCCAGGCGCCGTACTGGTTGTGACCGATGGAGACGCCGGGGAGCGAGGGTTCACCGGCGCCGATCACGTCCCAGCCGGGGGCGACCAGGTGGACCCAGTAGCGGAGGGAAGGCGCTTCCTGGGTGCGGTGGGGATCGTTGGCCATGAGCGGAAAGCCGGTGGGGGTGAGGCGCCCGCTGACCACCCAGTTGTTGCTGCCGATGGTCTGCAACTGCTGCTCCTGCTCAAAGGGCGAGGGGGCGAGGGCAGCCTCGGTGGTGGGGGTGGCTTCGGTGCCGCGGAAGCGCAGCGGGCGGCGGAAGGCGTTGTAGATGGCCAGAATCTGCGGGCCGAGCGGGGCATCCTTGAGCGCCGGATCGAGGGTGATGTCGGGGTGGGCGGGCTGGAAGTTTTCCAGCTCCTCCACCTTGTCGGCGCCGATGGCGCGCACCGCCTGGGCAATCGTGATCTCGCGGTTGATGTTCGACAGCAGGCCGTTGAAGCGGGTGATGACCACGGCGGGCGTCCAGCGGCCAGGCTTGAGGCCGAGGATTTTAAACTCGGGCGTGAGCAGCGACGGGTCCTGTTCGGTGCGGGCGATGTAGGCGTTGATGCCATCCACGAAGGCCTGGACGATGGCGGCGCCGTGGGGGTGGTACCAGGCCAGTTCCTGGGCCATGTCGCCACGGTACTGGAAGAGGCGGTTGCCGAGGTCGCGCTGCACCGCGCCCGGCCCGAGCACCTCCGCCAGCGTGCCGGTGGCCTGGCGGCGCCACAGCTCGAGTTGGAAGAGGCGGTCGCTGGCGACGTTGTAGCCCTGGGCGAAGAACAGGTCGTGCTCGTTCTGGGCGTAGATGTGGGCGATGCCCCAGTGATCGCGCAGGATGGTGACCGGCTGCTGGAGGCCGGCGGCGGTGAGATGGGTGCCCGCGGGCGTCTGCGCCAGCGCGGCGGCGGTGAATGCTGCCAGAATCCAGAGGCAAGGACGAATGCGCATGTAGTTTCTCCTCATTTCCTGGTGGTGGCGGCGATGACGACAAGCGTCGCGGCGGTCAGGCCCAGCAGCCACCAGGAGCGGCGGTTGGCGAAGTTGAAGGTGTAGCCGAGGGCGAAGCGTTTGGGCACCATGACGGCGGGATCGAAGGGATTGTAGTAGAAAAGGCCGCCTACCCAGAAGTTGTCGTGGGCGCGCTGCGGATGCGCGGCGGGCGCGGATTGGGTTCGCCAGACGAAGACCAGAAGCGCGGCCACCAAGAGCGGCACGGCGATGGTCACCGGCAGCACGATGCGGTTGGGTGCGGGCGTGAGCGGAAGCTGGGCGACGATCCCGAAGACCAGCGCCAACAGATAGGCCGCGCCGAGGCAGATCCAGGCGGCGGCGCGGCGCTGCACCGGGCTGGAGGCGGCATGCGGCGACTCGGACCAGTGAAGCGTGGCCTGGGCCAGGATCGTGAGGACGGCGCACGCGAAGGCGGCCAGCAAGAGCATGCCGAAGACGCCGAAGAAGGAGCGCGTGGCCCAGCCGTTGGCGATGCCGCCGGCGCTCCAGTGAACAGGGAAGCGGGCGGGGATGTCACTCCAACGGGCGGCCAACCGCCACGCCGCGGCCGCAAGGATCACGAACGGCCCGAGCGCGGCGAGGCGGAGATGGGGCAAGCCGCCGGGCGGCGCGGTGCTCATGGCTGGCCGATGGCGGCGCTGGAGGGGGGCTCGGTTTTCTGCAGGCGCCGGGCGACGGCCTCGACGTCGCGCATCAGGCGCAGGGTGTTGCCGCCGTAGAGCTGGGCGATCTGGGCGTGGCTGTAGCCGCGCTCCAGCAGGGCCTTGGTCAGGTGAGGGAAGTCGGCGACCGACTGCAGGCCGACCGGGGCGCACTCGATGCCGTCGAAGTCGCTGCCGATGCCGACGTGGTCAATGCCGGCGATCTTCACCGCATGGTCAATATGGTCCACCACGTCGGAGATCGTGGGCGGATCGGCCTGCTGCTTGATGAAGGTGCAGTAGAAGTTGATCTGGATGACGCCGCCTTTGGCCGCCAGCTTGGCGATCATGTCGTCGGTCATGTTGCGCGGGTTGTTGGTGAGGGCGCGGCAGGAGGAGTGGCTGGCGATCAGCGGCGCCTGGCTGGTGGCCAGCGCCGAGTAGAAGGTGTCGTCGGCGACGTGGGAGATGTCCACCATCATGCCCAACCGGTTCATCTCCAGCACCACCTGCCTGCCGAACGGCGTGAGGCCGCCGTGGTGCTGAATTTTGGGGTCGTTCTCGTCGCCCGAGGAGTCGGCCCAGTCGTTGGTGTTGGTGTGGGTGAGGGTCATGTAGCGCACGCCGAGCGCGTAGTAGTCGCGCAGCAGGCGGACGCTGTCCTCGATGCCGTGACCGCCCTCCATGCCGATCAGGGCGGCAATCTTGCCCTGGCGGCGGGCGCGCTCGATGTCGGCGGCGCTGGTGGCCAGCGCATAGTCCCTGGGGTGGCGGGCGACGATGTCGGTGCGGATGGTGTCAATCATCTGCAGGGTGCGGTTGGCGGCGTGGTTGCCCTCGACATAATTCTTGGCCACGTAGGCGGCGAAGAACACCGCGCCCACGCCGCCGGCGCGCAGCCGCGCGGTGTCGGTCATGGTGCCCTTCTGGGTGGCGTTGTCCCAGGTGCCGGGCAGGCCGATGTCGAGCCCGTCCACGGTCTTGCTGGGGATGTCGTTGTGGGTGTCAATCAGCAGGGTGGACTTGGTGACCTGCGCCACCTCGGCGTCGGTGACGTTGGTGCGGGGCGGGCCCGCCGGACCATGGGAGCCGGGGGCGGCGGATTGCGCCAGGGCGGCGGCGGCGGCGAGGGCGACCAGACTGACCAGACCGGGGTGATTCATGGGCGCAGTATATCGCAGGGGTTAGGCGGGGGGGGTGAGGGGTGAGGGGGGGTATACTGCACGGCATGCGCAGAATCGGATGGCTCATTTTCCTGGCAATGGGGACGGTGGCGGCGGCACAGGCGGCGCCGCGGAGGGCGCTGAACCTGGACGACATGGCGCGGATGCGTTCGGTGTCGAGCCCGCAGTGCTCGCCAGACGGGAAGCAGGTGGCCTACGTGGTGGGGACCACGGACGCCAAGGAGGACAAGCACCACAGCCATATCTGGATGGCGGATTACGCCAGCGGCGAAAACACGCAGATGACCGACAGTGAGTCGTCGGAGTCGTCGCCGAAGTGGTCGCCGGACGGGAAGTATTTGAGCTTCACCTCGTCGCGGCCGGGGCCGGCGAAGGGAAATCAGGTGTGGCTGCTGCCGCGGGCCGGGGGCGAGGCGACGCAGCTCACCGGCGTCAAGGGCAGCCTCGAAGGGTATGAGTGGGCGCCCGACAGCCGGCGCCTGGCGCTGGTCATTCAAGAGCCGGCGCCGGAGCGCAAGCCCGATGCGCCGCCGCTGCCCATCGTGGTGGACCGTTACCGCTTCCGGCATGACAACGTGGGCTTCCTCAGCGATCGCCACACCTTCATCTATATCTTTGACATTGCCGCCAAGAAACTGACCCGGCTGACCGCGGGCAAGTTCGACGAGAGCGATCCCCAGTGGTCGCCCGACGGCACGCGCATCGCCTTCTTCAGCAACCACGATGCCCAGCCGCAGCGCGAGGACAGCGACCAGATCTACGTGATCGCGGTGCGGCCGGGCGCGGTCGAGCACGCGGTCACGAAGGAAAGCGACCATGCCGACGGCGGCGCGGTGGCGTGGAGCCCGGACGGGCGCACGCTGGCGTTTCTGATGGGCCAGCCCATCCAATGGGATTCCTACACCCAGATGCGGCTGGCGACGGTGCCGGCCGACGGCTCGGCCGCACCCACGGTGCTGACCCAGGAGTTCGACCACGGGGTGTCGTCGCCGCGCTTCACGCCCGACGGCCAAGCCGTCGAGGTGCTGGTCACCGATGACCGCTCCGCCTATCCCGCCACCGTCGCGCTGTCCGATCACAGCGTGACCAAGCTGGAGCCGCCACCCATCGTGGTTTCCAGCCTGACCACCGCGGGCGGCTGCGCGGCGGCGCTGGTGGCACACTCCGAGCAGGCGACCGAGGTGTACGCGCTGCCGGAGGGCGCGGCGCCTCGGCAGCTCAGCCACCAGAATGATGCCCTGTTCGCCCAGCTCAAGCTGGGCAAGGTGCAGGGGGTGGAATCCACCAGCCCGGACGGCACGCGCGTGGGCGGCATCCTGACGCTTCCCGTCGATTACGCATCGGGCAAGGTGCCGCTGCTGCTGCGCATCCACGGCGGCCCCAACAGCCAGAACAGCTACAGCTTCAGCCTCGAGGACCAGGAGTTCGCCGCTCACGGCTACGCCGTGCTCAACGTCAACTACCGCGGCAGCGCGGGCCGTGGGCAGGCGTTTGCCAAGTCCATCGCGGCCGACTGGGGACACCTGGAGGTGATGGACCTGGAGGCGGCGGTGGACCACCTCATCCAGATGGGCATCGCCGATCCCGACCGGCTGGGCGTGGGCGGCTGGAGCTACGGCGGCATCCTGACCGACTACCTGATCGCCACCAACACCCGTTTCAAGGCGGCCACCGACGGCGCCGGCACCGGCTTCACGGTTTCCTTCTACGGCGTGGATCAGTACATCAACCAGTACAACTACGAGATCGGGCCGCCGTGGGATCCGAAGGCGTGGGCGATCTACCAGAAGATCGCCTATCCCTTCCTGCACGCCGACCGCATCAAGACGCCGACCATTTACTTCGGCGGCACGCTCGACGCCAACGTGCCGCTGGTGGGCGGCGAGCAGATGTACGAGGCGCTGAAGACGCTGGGCGTGCCCACCGAGCTGATCGTTTATCCCGATCAGTACCACGGCATCTCGCGGCCCAGCTTCCAGCGCGACCGCATGCAGCGGTATCTGGACTGGTATGACAAGTACCTGAAGGGCACGAGTGCCGGGGCCAAGGCCGCTACTCATTAGCCTGCTGCTGGCCACGGCGGCCGCCGCGCAGGCGCCGGCTGCGCGGCGCCGGTTGACGCTCGACGACCGCGCCAGCTTCCAGCCGGCTTCCGATCCACAGTGCGCACCCGATGGCCGCGCGGTGGCCTACGTGCTCGACACGATTGACGTCAACGCCGACCAGCACCGCACCCACATCTGGCTGGCCGACCTCGCCACGGGCGAGAACCGCCAGATGACCTCCAGCCCGGCGGGCGAGTCCGCGCCGCGCTGGTCGCCCGACGACAAGTACCTGGCGTTTCTCTCCGACCGGCCTGGCCCCGTCGCCAGAAAGCAGGTCTGGCTGCTGCCGCGCGCCGGGGAAGCGCGGCAGCTCACCGCGGTAAAAGGCGAAATTGAGGATTACGCCTGGTCGCCGGACAGCCGCCGCCTGGCGCTGGTGATCCATCAGCCCGAGCCGGAGGCAGCGCACGGCGCGCCGCCGCGGCCGATCGTCATAGACCGCTATCTCTTCCGCGAAGACACCGTCGGCTTCCGCGACGACCGGCGCAGCTTCCTTTACGTTTTCGACCTGGACACCCAGCAGCTCACCAGGCTGACGCGCGGCAACTTCGACGAAGGCAACCCGGTTTGGTCGCCCGACGGTACGCGCATTGCCTTCACCAGCGACCACAGCCCCACCCCTGACCGCGACGAGACCGGTGAAGTGTTCGTCGCGGATCTGCGCCCGGGGGCGGTCGCGCGGCAGTTGACACGGCCCGACGACCACGCCGAGAAGCAGGCGCCGGCGTGGAGTCCGGATGGCCGCACCCTGGCGTTCCTTGAAGGTGCGGGCGGCCGGGTGGTGGAGTACGCCATGGACCGGCTGGCGGTGGTTCCCGCCGACGGTTCGGCGCCGGCGCGGGTGATCAGTGACAAGTGGGATCGCGGCCTTTCGCATCCGCGGTTTCTGCCCGGCGGCGAGGCGGTGGAGGCGCTCACCGAGGACGATATGTCGGCCTATCCGGTGCGGGTTGGGCTGAATGGCGAAGTGACCCCGGAGGTGAAGCCGCCGCTGGTGGTGACGGCGATGGCGCGGGCAGGGAAGTGCTGGGCGAGTGTCGAAGGCAGCGGCGAGGCGGCGGAGGTCTACGACTTCGCCAGTGGCCGGCCGCGCCCACTCAGCCACCATAACGACGCGATCCTCGCCCGGCTCGACCTCGGCCGCACGCAGCGCATCGCGGCATCCAGCGCCGATGGCACCGAGATCCACGGCCTGCTGACCACCCCGCCCGGCTACCGCGCCGGCGGGCGCGTACCGCTGCTGCTGCGCATCCATGGCGGGCCGGTGGCGCAGGAGGACCCGAGCTTCGACTTCGAGACCCGCTCTTCGCCGCCCACGGCTACGCCGTTCTGCGGGTGAACTATCGCGGCAGCTCCGGCCGCGGTGAGCGCTTCCAGCAGAGGATCGCCGCCGACTGGGGGGATCTCGAGGTGCAGGATCTGCTGGCCATGGTGGACAAGGCGGTGGCCATGGGCGTGGCCGACCCGCGACGGCTGGGGGTGGGCGGCTGGAGCTACGGGGCGATTCTTACCGACTACCTGATCGCCTCGACCAACCGCTTTCGCGCCGCCACCAGCGGCGCCGGCACAGGCACAGCCTGTCTTTGCCGGGGGCTACGCCCCCGACGCCTCCCGTTGGTCGGCTCCCCTCGGCCGCGACGGGATCGGCCGAGCGGAACGACAGGCTGAAGTCTCTCCCCGGCAACGGAATGGGACCTGGGAGGGAACC
>JBQCEU010000197.1:0-20606 GCA_051959955.1 Terriglobales bacterium
CACCCCAACTGCGCCGCGTGCATCAGGCCAAATAGCAGGCCGGTGATGAAGATGGCCAGGCCCTCCGCCTGCCTCCAGCCCGCCATGCGGTTGAGCAGCCAGCCCACCCCGGCGATCGGCCACTGCGGCATGGCCAACGCCGCCACCAGCGCCGCCATGGCCAGCATCAGGCCGACGCCGGGCCGCGCGCCGGGAACGAGAAAGCGCAGGCGGGCGATCCAGATGAGCACGGTGAGGATGCCCAGCGCCGCCAGCGCCCGCACCAGCGGCCGCCAGGAGCGCAGCTCGCCGGCGTTGACGCCCTCCTGGAATGTGGAGCGCAGGGTGGGGTAGAGCAGGCCGCGGAAGAAGAACTCCTCGAAGAAAGGCGCGATCGCCACCCCGTAGATGACCAGCATCCACGCCGTCTGCGGGGTGAACAGCTTGTCCATGGGCGCCTGCGAGGGCATGGGCAGCACCTGGCCGAGGCCCTGCACCACGATCATCAGCGCCGCGCCGCCGGCCAGCGCCGCGCCCGCGGTCGAGCCGGAGATGCGGCGCCAGTGCACCGCCCGCCAGAACTTGACCGCGTGGGTCTGCGTCAGCCACAGCCAGGCGAAGCCCACGCCGGCCAGAAAGCCGCCGGTTTGGCCGGCCAGCGAGACGAAGACCAGCGCCCGCTCGGGGAAGCCGCCTTCGCGCAGGCCGGCGGCGCGGGTCATCAGCGCCCAGACCAGGGCCGCCACCAGCGTGGCCGCGATCATGGCGGCCAGGGTGAACAGCACCACAATGGTCAGCTCCAGCCCGCTCCAGGCCGGCTCGCGCGGCGGCGGCGGAGGAGGGGGTTCGGGGGCCGGGAAGTCGGCGAAGGGCGGCCAGGGAGGCAGGGTGGGCGTGTTGGCGTCCAAGCGGACATTATAAGGGGTGAGGGGTCAGGGGTGAGGGGTGAGGGAAGGCTCAGGCAGCGAGGCGGGGGGCGGCGGCCTGCGAACGGAAGTGGGAGATCAGTTCGTCGAGGATGGAGGTTAAGTCGTGCTGGGGGCGCCAGGCGGGGAAGTGGGCGCGGAGCTTGGAGAGATCGGAGATGTAGCAGATGTGGTCGCCGGTGCGGGGTTGGTCGCGATAAGTCCAGTGCAGGGTCAGGCCGCGTTCTCGCAAGGCGGAGATGGTTTCCAGCACCGAGAGGCTGTTGGGGCGGCCGCCGCCGAGGTTGTAGACCTCGCCGGGGCGCGGGGCGGCGTAGTAGGCGAGGAAGAGCTCGGCGACGTCGGCGGCGTGGATCTGGTCGCGCACCTGCTTGCCCTGATAGCCGTAGACCACGTAAGGGTCGCCGCGGACGGCGCAGCGGACGATGTAGTTCAAAAAGCCGTGCAGCTCGACGCCGGCATGCTGCGGGCCGGTGAGGCAGCCGCCGCGGAAGATGCCAATCGGCATGCCGAAGTAGCGGCCATACTCCTGGCACAGCACATCCGCGGCCAGCTTGGAGGCGCCAAAGAGCGAGTGCAGGCACTGATCCACGGGCAGGTCCTCGGCAATGCCATCGCGCCCGTCGGCGTAGTCGAAGCGTGAATCCAACTCCCGCAGCGGCAGCCGATTGGGGCGGTCGCCATAGACCTTGTTGGTGCTGGTGAAACAGAAGGGGGCTTCCGGGGCGAAGGCCTTGGCTGCCAGCAGCAGGTTCACCGTGGCCCCGGCGTTGACGTCGAAATCCTCGGCCGGGATGGCGGCGGCGCGGTCGTGCGAGGGTTGCGCGGCGGCATGGATGATCAAGTCAGGCCGCAGGCTGCGCACCAGCGCCGTCACCACGTCGCGATGGCGCAGATCGAGATCGGCGTGGGTGTAGGAGGGCCAATGCGCGGTGAGCTCGCGCACGGTGGCGGCGGTGGAACCTGCCGGCCCAAAGAACCAGGCGCGCAGGTCGTTGTCCACGCCGGTGACCGCCCAGCCGGCCTGCAGCAGCCGGAAGGCGCAGGCCGAGCCGATCAGGCCGCCGGAGCCGGTCACCAGGGCGCGTTGCACGGGAAGTTTAGTTGCCAGTTGCCAGTTGGCAGTTGCCAGTTGAGGCTCGGGGTCAGGGCTTCGGGGCAGAGGCGCTAGCGGCTTTTAGGGCTTGGCCAGTGAGGCTTTCGGGGCAGGCGGCGATCACTTCCGGGGGGCCTTCGGCCACCAGGCGGCCGCCGGCCGCGCCGCCTTCGGGGCCGAGGTCCACGATCCAGTCGGCGCTCTGGATGACGTCCAGGTTGTGCTCGATGATCAACACCGTGTTGCCCAGATCCACCAGCGACTGCAGCACGCGCATGAGGTGCTCGACGTCGGCGAAGTGGAGGCCGGTGGTGGGCTCGTCGAGCAGGTAGATCGTCCGGCCGGTTTGCCTGCGGCTCAGCTCGCGGGCGAGCTTGATGCGCTGGGCTTCACCGCCGGAGAGCGTGGTGGCGCTCTGGCCGAGATGGACGTAGCCGAGGCCGACCTCGCGCAGCGTGTCCAGCTTCTGATGGATGGCGGGGAAGTTGGCGAACAGCTCCAGCGCGTCGTCCACGGTGGTCTCGAGCAGGTCGGCGATGGAGCGGTCCTTGAAGCGCACCGCCAGCGTCTCCTGGTTGTACCTCCGGCCGCGGCAGACGTCGCAACGCACGTGGACGTCGGGCAGGAAGTTCATCTCGATCCGCTTCTGGCCGTCGCCCTGGCAGGCTTCGCAGCGGCCGCCGCGGACGTTGAAGCTGAAGCGGCCGGGGGCGTAGCCGCGGGCGCGGGATTCGGGAAGCTGGGCGAAGAGGTCGCGGATGAGGGTGAACAGACCGGTGTAGGTGGCGGGGTTGGAGCGCGGGCTGCGGCCGATCGGATCCTGGTCAATGCGCACCACCTTGTCGAAGTTCTCCATGCCCTCGATGCGGCGGTGGGCGGCGGGCTGGCGCAGGGAGCGGAAATAGCGGGCGGCGAGCGCCGGATGCAGGATGTCGTTGACGAGCGTGCTCTTGCCCGCACCGGAGACGCCGGTGACCACGGTGAGCAGGCCGGCGGGGATGAAGACATCAATGTTGCGCAGGTTGCGGGCGCTGGCGCCGAGCATGCGCAGCCCGCGGCCGGCCTGCGGCTGACGGCGGGCGCTGGGCGCCTGCATGTGCCGCGTGCCCGCCAGGTAGGCGCCGGTGAGCGAGCCGGGCGTGGCCGCCACCTGGGCCGGGGTGCCCTGGGCCACCAGCTCGCCGCCGTGGCGTCCGGCGCCGGGGCCGAGGTCGAGGACGTGGTCGGCCTGGGCGATCGTCTCGCGGTCATGCTCCACCACCAGCACGGTGTTGCCCAGATCGCGCAGGCTGCGCAGCGAGGCCAGCAGGCGGCCATTGTCGCGCGGATGCAGGCCGATGGAAGGTTCGTCGAGGACGTAGAGCACACCGCGCAGGCGGGAACCGATCTGGCTGGCCAGGCGGATGCGCTGCGCCTCGCCGCCCGACAGCGTGCCCGCAGGGCGATCCAGACTAAGGTAGCCGAGGCCGACATCCAGCAGGAACTGGATGCGCTCGCGGATCTCCGCCAGCACGCGCCCGGCGATCTTCTGCTGGCGCGGGTTGGCGGCAATGGATGCGGCCAGAGCTTCGGCCGCGGCCGCGGCTTCGCTCAGCGCCAGCGCGGTGAACCCGGCGATGGAGCGGCCGGCGATCTTCACCGCCAGGCTTTCGGGCCGCAGCCGCGCCCCGCCGCAGGCGGAACAGGGAACCGGCGAGGTGTAGCCCAAAAGCCATTCGCGGGCGATGTCCATGGTGGCGTCGTCGAGCATCTCCTGCAGCAGGCCCAGCACGCCGGGGAATTCGCCCGCTCCGCGGAGCAGCTCCTGTTGCTGGCGCAGGCTGAGGTCGGCGAAGGCGCGTTGCAGCGGAATCTTGCGGCTGGCGGCGAACGCCTTGATGCGGCGCTGCAGGGCGGGGCGGCTGGCGCCGGGGCCGAGGCCGCCGTCGAGCAGCGGGCGCTCGGGATGGGTGATCACCCTGGCCGGATCAAACTCGTAGCGCGAGCCCAGGCCCTCGCAGGTCTCGCAGGCGCCGTAGCGGCTGTTGAAGGAAAACGACCGCGGCTCCAGTTGCGCCATGCCGATGCCGCATTGCGGGCAGGCCCATTTCTCCGAGAACAGGCGCTCCTCGCCGGCGTCCGGGTCGGCGGCGTCGCCGCGCAGCCGCGAGACGATCACCAAACCGTCGGCCAGCTTGAGCGCCGTCTCGATCGAGTTGCGCAGGCGCGCCCCCATGCTCACCCGGGCGAAGAGGCGGTCCACCACGATCTCGATGCTGTGGGCGCGGCGCTTGTCCAGCCGCTCGGCGGTGAGCGGGTTGTCCTCGAGGTGGCGCATCTCCCCGTCTATGCGCACCCGCGAAAAGCCCTTGCGCGGGAGTTCGGCCAGTTCCTCGCGGAACTCGCCCTTGCGGCCGCGCACCAGCGGCGCCATCACCATCACCCGCGCGCCCTCTTCCGCCCAGCCCTGCACCGCCTCCACGATCTGGTCGGCCGACTGGCGGACGATTGCCTGGCCGCATTGGGGGCAGTGGGGCGTACCGATGGACGACCACAGCAGCCGCAGGTAGTCGTAGATTTCGGTGATGGTGCCCACCGTCGAGCGCGGCGAGCGGCTGGTGGTCTTCTGCTCGATGGAGATGGCCGGGCTCAGGCCCTCGATCGAGTCCACATCGGGCCGCTCCATCTGGTCGAGGAACTGGCGGGCGTAGGCCGACAGCGTTTCCACATAGCGGCGCTGGCCTTCGGCGTAGAGGGTGTCAAAGGCCAGGCTGCTCTTGCCCGACCCGCTCAGCCCGGTGATGACGGTGAACGACTGGCGCGGGATGCGCGCCGACAGGTTCTTGAGGTTGTGCTGGCGCGCCCCGGTAATGCTGATTTCGGCGATGGCCATGGAAGGCTCTAGTTTAGCCGGTCGCGGGCGGGTGGAGGAGCAGGCCCAACTGCGCCGCCGCCGCCCTCAGGCGCTGGTCGTAGCAGGCGAAGGTGGCGGCATTGCCGGAGCGGGCCAGGGCCAGGTGCAACGCGTCGGCGGCGCGCAGCGGCGGACCATCGGGCCGCAGCAACAGGCGCTCGGCATCGCGGTGCACCGCGGGGACGAGATCCACAATGCTCATTGCGCCCATGTCCACCCACCGCAGCATGGCAAGCCAGATGGCCAGAGTCGCGTCCGGATCGGCGCCTTCACGGCACCGTCGCCCCAATATGGACGCTACCTCGGTAAGGGTGAGCTGGCTGGCGCACAAGTCGGCCCGGCCTGCCATGGCTTGGCCGAGGATTGGGCTCTCATCCTCGTCCACGTAAAGCTTGGCAAGCGCGCTGGCGTCAAAATAGATCGGCCCTAACAGGAGTTGCGTTCCTCCTCGCGCTCCTCAATCAGCGTCTGGGTTAGCGGCGGATAGAACTTCGGCATGCGGGCGCGAAATTCCGCCAGATCGGGGAAGGGCACACGCGCGGGCGGGGGCCCCAGTCGCGCTACGTCCTTGCCGCGATCGGTGATGATAATCTCGTTGCCCTTGGCGACCTCGGCCAGCAATTTGCTGAGGTTCTGGCGGGCCTCGCGTACTCCGGCTCTCCGCATGAGTCTATTGTGCTACATGTTGCACATAGGAACAAGTTGGGGGTGACGTACTACCCTAAGGACATGCGCATTCTGGTGGCGGGCGGGGCGGGATTTCTGGGGTCGCACTTTTGCGACCGGCTGATCGCCGAGGGGCACGAGGTGGTGTGCTTCGACAACCTGGTCACGGGCAGCGAAACCAACCTGGAGGGGCTGCGGCGGGAGCCACGGTTCAGCTTCGAGCGGCGCGACATCTGCGAGCCGCTGGCGGTGGCCGGCAAGCTCGACTATGTCGCCAACTTCGCCTCGCCCGCCAGCCCGGTGGATTTCGCCCGGCTGCGGCTGGAGATTTTGCGGGTGGGGAGCGTGGGGACGTGGAACTGCCTGGAGTTGGCGCGGGCGCACGGGGCGGGGTTCATGATTACCTGCACGTCGGAGGCCTATGGCGATCCGCTGGTGCATCCGCAGCGCGAGGATTACTGGGGCAACGTCAACCCGGTGGGGCCGCGCTCCTGCTACGACGAGAGCAAGCGCTTCGCCGAGGCGCTGACCATGGCCTACCACCGCACCCATAAGCTGCCGACACGCATCGCCCGCATCTTTAATACTTATGGGCCGCGCATGCGCCTCGACGACGGGCGCGTGGTGCCGGCGCTGATCAGCCAGGCGCTGCGGGGCGAGCCGCTGACGGTGTTCGGCGACGGTTCGCAGACGCGGAGCTTCTGCTACGTGGACGACGAAATTGACGGGCTGCGCCGGCTGTGCGACTGTCCCGACCCCTACCCGGTGAACATCGGCAACCCGGTCGAAACCTCGATTGGCGAGTTTGCCCGGGTGGTGGCGGAGTTGAGCGCCGAGGCGGGCGCGCCGGCGGCGCGCATCGAGCACCGGCCGCTGCCTCAGGCCGACCCCAAGCGGCGCTGCCCGGACATCACCCGGGCGCGGCAACTGCTGGGCTGGGAGCCGAAAACGCCGCTGCGGGAGGGGCTGAAACGCACCTGGGAGTCCTTCCGGCCGCGGGTTGAAGCACATCCCGCCGTGCCCTAATCCCGGCGTGACATTTTTGCGTAACCGGGGATTTGCAGCTTTCGTCTATACTGGGTTTTCCGGAGGACAACCTTTGTGCTGGAAGTCCGCAATTTGAGCAAGCACTATGGCCCGTTCCACGCGGTGAAGGACGTCAGCTTCACCGCCCGCCCGGGGGAGGTGGTGGGCTTCCTCGGCCCCAACGGGGCGGGCAAAACCACCACCATGCGCATGATCACCGGTTACCTGCCGATCGCGGCGGGCGAGGTGACGGTGGACGGCATCAACGTCCGCACCCAGGCGCTGGAGGCCAAGAAGCGCATCGGCTACCTGCCCGAGCAGCCGCCCATTTATCCCGAGCTGACGGTGGACGAGTACCTGAACTTCGTCGCCCGCCTGCGGCGGCTGAAGTCGCGGCAGCGCAAGGATGCGGTCGAGCAGGCCTGCCGCAAGACGGCGCTCACCGACGTGCGCTACCGCGTGCTCGGCCATCTGTCGAAGGGCTACCGGCAGCGGGTGGGCATCGCCCAGGCCATCCTGCATGATCCGCCGCTGCTGGTGCTGGACGAGCCCACCGCCGGCCTCGACCCGCGGCAGATCCTCGAGACGCGGCAGTTGATCCGCGAGCTGGCGGGCCAACACACCGTTATCCTGAGCACGCACATCCTGCCGGAGGCTGCCAACACCTGCCACCGGGTGGTGATCATCAATCAAGGCCAACTGGTGGCCGAGGACACGCCCGAGAACCTCACCCACCGCCTCAAGCCCACCGACACGCTGACCCTGCAGGTGCGGGGGCCGGTGTACCAGGTCACCGCCGCGCTGCAGAAGCTGCCCGGCGTGCTGCAGGTCTCCTCGTCGCACGACAAGAACGGCATCGGGACCTGGGAGATCGAGGCCCAGGGGCTGGCGGCGCGCGAGGCCATCGCGCGCTGCGTGGTGGAATCCGGTTGGGGATTGATCGAGCTGAAGCCGGTGGAGCTGAGCCTGGAAGAGATCTTCCTTTCGCTCACCGGCAATCAGGTGGCGCCGGCGGCCCTCGCCGCAGGCGCGCCGCAGCAGGCCTTGCCGGCAGGGCCGGCGACAGGAGGGCAGGCATGAGCGCGACCCTGGCGATTGCCCGCAAGGAATGGAAGTCGTACTTCACCGGGCCCATCGGCTACGCGGTGCTGGCGTTGTTCGCGCTGGCCACCGGCTACTTTTTCTTCAGCATGCTGGCGGTGTTCGTGGTGCAGAGCCTGAACGGCGGCCAATTCGGCGCCGCCAACCTGAACGTCAACAGCCAGGTGCTGGCGCCCATGACCTTCGACGTGGGCATCACCCTGCTGTTTCTGCTGCCCATGGTCACCATGCGCTTGTTCGCCGAGGAGAAGCGCACCGGCACCATGGAGCTGCTGAAGACGGCCCCGGTACGGCGCTTCGAGGTCATCCTGGGCAAGTTTCTGGCGGCGCTGGGGCTGCTGGTGCTGATGCTGGTGATCTACGGGCTGGACGTGGCGGTCGTCGCCCACTATGGCAAACCCGACCTGCTCACCGCCTCCGCCAATTTCCTGGGGCTGCTGCTGCTGGGGGCGTCGTTTCTGGCCATCGGGCTGCTGATCTCCAGCTTTACCCAGAACCAGATGGTGGCGGGGACGATCACCTTTATCCTGTTCCTTCTGCTCTGGGTCGCCGACTGGGTCACGGCCTACGGCAGCGGGGCGGTGTCGCACGTGGTCAGCTATCTGTCCATCACCTCGCACCTGCAGAACTTCACCCAGGGCGTCATTGACGTCAAGGATGTGGTCTTTTACCTCAGCCTGATCGCGGCCGGTTTGTTCCTGACGGCGCGGCGCATGGAGCTGGCGGAGTAGGCGATGCGCAAGGAAATCGAATCCGAATCACCCCAACCGCAGCGCCACAGCCGCTGGCTGCAGCGCAGCTCGCTCATCGTCTACCTGCTGGTGACGCTGGCGGTGATCGTGGCGGTCAACGTGCTGGCCGCGCGCCACCAGAAGAGCTGGGATTTGACCAAGGGCCACCAGCACTCGCTCAGCCAGGAGTCGGTCAACGTCATCGCGCAGCTCAAGCAGCCGCTGCAGTTGATCCTGTTCGACCGGCAGGAAAATTTTGGCGCGGCCCGGGAGTTCTTCGGCAAGTACGAGCGGGTGTCGCCGGAGGTGCAGGTAAATTACGTTGACCCCGACCGGCATCCCGACCAGGCGCGGCTGTACAAGATCCAGACCTACGGCTCGATCGTGGTCAAGAGCGGCGATCACCAGGAGATCGTCAGCGACATGACCGAGCAGGACGTGACCAACGCCATCGTGCGCGTGCTCAAGGGCGACAAGAAGACCATCTACTTTGTGGCCGGCGACGGCGAGCGCTCGCCTGACGACTCCGGCCGGGACGGCTACTCGACTCTGAAGGATGCGCTGACCGCCGAGAACTTCACCGTCAAGCAACTGGTGCTGGCGCAGACGCCGGCGGTACCCGCCGACTGCGCGGCGCTGATCGTGGCCGGCCCCACCCACCCCATGCTGCAGCCGGAGGTGGACGCCATCCAGAAATACATGGCGGGCGGCGGGCGGGCGCTGTTTCTGGTCAGCCCGGAGACCAGCGGACCGCTGCTCGACTATCTGCATGCCTCACTCGACGTCAAGCTGACGCCGGACGTCGTGGTGGACACCAGCGGCGTGGGGCAGTTGTTCGGCGCCAGCGAGCTGATGCCCATCGTGGCGCAGTATGATCAGCATCCCATCACCGCCAAGATGAACCAGGTGGCCACGCTATTCCCCTATGCGCGCACGGTCGAGCCGGGATCGGTGCCCGGCGCCAAGGCCACCGTCACCACGCTGGTCGAGACCAGCGCCCAGAGCTTCGCCACCACCCACTTCGCCAACAACCAGGTGCGGGTGGACCCGGTCAGCGACCGGCACGGCCCGCTGCCGCTGGGCGTGGCGGGCACCATGCCGGCGGTGGTCAACAACGCCCAACTGCAGAACGTGGGCGACAGCGCCGAGGCGCGGTTTGTGGTCTACGGCAGCCCCGATTTGGTATCGAACTCGATCATCAGCTTCCAGGGCAACAAGGACCTGTTCCTCAATACCATGGACTGGCTGGCGGGGCAGCAGAACTTCATCACCATCCGGCCCACGCCGCCCACCAGCGCGCCGGTCAATTTGTCGGCGGAGCAGATGCGGATGATCTTTTACGCCTTCTTCCTCGGGCTGCCGGCGCTCATCATCATTCTCGGCGGGGCGGTGAACCTGCGCCGCCGCCGGATGTAACTCTCGGGAGACGCATATGAAATCGTGGTTGCGGCTGGCGATTGCGGTGGTGGTGCTGGCGGTGGTGATCGGTTTTCTGTATTGGCCGCCCAAGGCCAAGCCGGCGGCGGCGGCCAAGGTGCTGGTGACGGTGACCAGCGACCAGGTGCAGCGGGTGGCGATCGAGCAGCCGGGCCAGCCGGCGGTGGAGGCGACGCGCTCGGGCAGTGACTGGAAGCTGGACCAGCCCTACAGCTTCGCTGCCGATTCGGCCACGCTGGCCAGCCTGATCAACTCGCTGGGCAACATCACCGACGCGCAGCAGGTGGGTGACGCCTCCTCCAAGCCGGCGAGCTTCGGCCTCGACCAGCCGGCGACGGTCGAGCTCGGCCTCGCCGACGGCAAGTCGCACACCTTTGCCTTCGGCGCGACCAGCCCGACCGGCGGCAACGTCTATCTGCGGGTGGACAACGGGCCGATAGAGATGGTGCCGAGCTACGTCAAGGAAGACGCGCTCAAGTCGGGCTTTGACCTGCAGGACAAGGCCATCCTCCACTTTCCCAGCGGCCAGGTCACATCACTCGACATTACCAACGGCGGCAAGACGGTGCACCTCGCCAAGATCGGCAGCGACTGGCCCAAGGCGCAGAAGGACAGCATCACCTCGCTGCTCGACGCGCTCAACGATGGCCAGATGACCTCCATGGCCGATGTCACCGGCAAAGACGCGGCCAAGGACGGGCTGGCGAAGCCCACCGCGGTGGTGACGGTGAGCTGGGCCGGCGGCTCGGCCAAGCTGGAGGTGGGCGCCAAGAAGGGCGCGGCCGAGTACTACGCCCGCAATTCCGCCACCCCGGCGGTGTTCACCTTCTCCGACTACCTGATGGACGACATTACGGCGGTGACCACGCCGAAGGCGGCGATGAAGGTGGCAGGATCGGGCACCGGAACTCCAAAATAGGCAGCTTGTCAGCGATGGCATCAAGTACCCATCAAGTAAACTTCAGCCATCTAAGCCCTTTAGTATCAACTGCTTGGCAGGCTATTTTTGCTGCCGGGCACGCCCAACATAGCGCTATGTAAAGTACCCCTCCCCTCGCCCGGCGCATGGCGTTTGCGCGTGCGGTTCCTAGCCCTGACCTTCGTCCTTGGACCATGAGGGCACATAACGACGGAGCTTTGGCGGAGCTGATGGGTCGTCGGCCACGATCTGGCCAGCTTCCACCGCCTCGCCAATGAGCCTGGAGGCCGAAGCGATGTTCCGCGGTTCAATTCCGAATCTTGTGCGGAGCGAAGAGTTGGTCAAAAATTCGCGGCTCACGTAACGGAGGCACGCGTGGAGGTAGACTGCGCGTACGCGATCCGGCCGATCCATTTTCATCAGAGGTCGGGGACCGAACATCACGACTCGTGTGTTCTCGCCAGGCGCCTCGGCCAGTGGCGCCGGAAGGAGCTGAGCTTCTGTCAGCGACACCACCCGATCCCAGCCGCTGCCGCGCTCTTCGCAAATGCCCATGCGACGAAGGAGAGCCGCCAGCCCCTCGTTGCGTGATCTCGGCGGGCTGTCGAGGAAGCGCTCGGTTTTGACCAGCGGCTTGCCGGGATTCGTAATCTCGATGCGATCCTCGAAGATCTCAATCATGGGTCCGGCGCCTGAGATGGTGAAGTCCTGGTGGACGAAGGCGTTGGCGATGAGCTCCCGTAAAGCCAGCTCGGGGTAGGTGGGAGCATTGCGGCGTACACCCTGTTCGACTATTTCATGAGTGGACAAAGCGCCTGCAATCGCCAGGTTGAGGTTTTCAAATCCGCTCGCATAACCGCGTCGCCCCGGTAGTTCTCGCAGGCTCTCCACACGGCTGGTCCCCGGGTACTGCACAACCCGAACCGCCTTGCGAGCCACGGTAGGAAAGTCCGCAATCTGCTTGGCGAATAAGACGGCCCCCAAGTTGGTAATATCCCAAGTACCACCAGTGGGGCGGCGGACCAGCCGATCGGCCTCAAGGGCGGCCAGGATGCCCGCGTTGCCGTCCGGCGCGGGAAGACGGAGAAGGTCGAAATAGCTGCTGTAGTCAATGGCCGCCAATGTCGCAGAATCGCTCATGCCCTCGCGGGCGATGCCTGCCTCGAACGGCGACTGATCGAACGTCTTCCAAAGGCGCCGCTCGATCTCCACGTGGTCGCGGAGCCTCTTCTTGTAGGTGCCCACCCGAATAAAGGCCTCGTTTTTGAATCTCACCGGAGCGTGTTTTGCGCTTTCGATTTCAAGCACTACCACGCGTCTTCCGTCGGCTTCTGCAACGCGGAACTGGCAATGAACCTGGGGGTCCAGCAAATGGAGCAGCCAATTCAGGAGCTCCTCGTTGCCGACCTTTGCCGTCGAGGGGTCAAACGAGGTGCCGACAACATTCCTGTTAGTGTCCTCTATGCCCCAGACCAGGTAGGCAGAACTCCGGCCGCAAAGGGCAGCCGAGTTCGCGAGCGCGGAGACGTATTCTCCGATAGCTGTCGGGTTGCGGTTGTCTACCTTGAATTCCAGCCATTCCGATTCGTGGGGATGGTTGCAAAGGTCTTCAACCAGCCGGGCTATGGCGCCCGACGGTGATTCATTGGTGTTCACAGAGGCTCCGGCAACCCATGGTTTCATGCCCGGGACAGACGGTCGTTGTGCGCATCAGGATTCGGCGCGATGCAATTCAAGGATCACGGCCGGGGCGTCTGGTTCGAGCTTCAGGTAGTGCTGGGTGCCACGCCAGGTGCCGCGGGGGCCGCTGAGCAGGTCGTGGACGGTGAAGGCGTCGCCGAGGCCCAGCTCGGGGGCGGGGATCTCGATGGGGCCTTCCTGGGGGTGGAAGGGATCGAGGTTGACGGCGACCACCAGCACGTCGTCGTGAGTGGGAGTGAAGCGGGCGTAGAGCAGCATCTGGGGGTTGTCGGCGCGCAGGAAGCGCAGGCCCTCGATGTGCTGCAGCGCCGGGTGGTCGCGGCGGATGCGGTTCACCTTGGCGATCCAGTCCTTGATGTGGCCGGGGCGATTCCAGTCCCAGACCTTGAACTGGTACTTTTCCGAGTCGAGATACTCCTCGGTGCCGGGGAGGGCGCGGTTTTCGCACAGCTCGTAGCCGTTGTACATGCCCCAGGAGGGCGAGAGCGTGGCCGCCAGCACCATGCGGAACAGGAACGCCGGGCGGCCGCCGCGCTGCAGGATTTCCGGCAGAATGTCGGGGGTGTTGACGAAGAAGTTGGGGCGAAAATATTCGCGCGCCGGGCCCAGCGCCAGCTCGGTGAGATACTCGGCCAGCTCGTGCTTGGTGTTACGCCAAGTAAAGTATGTATACGACTGCGAGAAACCGAGCTTGGCCAGCCGCTTCATCAGCTTGGGGCGGGTGAAGGCCTCCGACAGGAACACCACGTCGGGAAACTCGGCGCGCACCGCCGCCAGCAGCCACTCCCAGAAGGGCAGCGGTTTGGTGTGGGGGTTGTCCACGCGGAAGATGCGCACGCCGTGGCGCGCCCAGTGCAGCAGCACGTCGCGCAGGGCGGCGGCCAGCGCCGGCGCGTCGGGACCGTCGAAGTTGAGCGGGAAGATATCCTCGTAGCGCTTGGGCGGGTTTTCGGCGTACTTGATGGAGCCGTCGGGGCGGTGATAAAACCACTCCGGATGCTGCTTCACCCAGGGGTGGTCGGGTGAGCAGTTGAGGGCGAAGTCGAGGGCGACTTCCATGCCTTGGGCGTGGCAGGCGGCGACGAAACGGTCGAAGTCTTCGAGCGTGCCCAGGCCGGGTTCGATGGCGTCGTGGCCGCCGGCGGCGGAGCCGATGGCGTAGGGGCTGCCGGGATCGCCGGGCGCGGCCTGGAGGCTGTTGTTGCGGCCCTTGCGGTGGGTCGCACCGATGGGATGGATGGGCGGCAGATAGACGACGTCGAAGCCGAGAGCGCGGATCTCGGGCAGGCGGCGGGCGGCTTCCGCCAGGGTGGCGCCGCGGGTGGGATCGGTGCCCTGGGAGCGGGGAAACATCTCATACCAGGAGCCAAAGCGGGCGCGCTCGCGCTCGCACAACACCGTCCAGGTCCGATCCGCCGTCTGCCGCGCGGCGGGGTCGGGCCAGCGCTCGGCGGCGGCGGCTGTCTCCGCGGCCAGGAGCGTCTCGGGAATGCCGGCGGCGGCGGCGAGATGCAGGCGGCGGCCGTCGGATGACCCGCCGGCGCGGGCGGCGGCGGCGCGGGCGAGGGCGGCGCCTTCGATCAGGTCACTGGCGATATCCTGGCCGGCGGCGTGTTTGCGTTCGGTGTCGCGGCGCCAACTGGCGTAGCGCTGCCCCCAGGCGGCGAAGGTGAACTCATAAACGCCCAGCACCTCGACCACGAACCCGCCCTGCCAGCGGTCGTTGTCGGGCGCGGCGAGCGGCGCCTCGCGCCAGGCCGTTTCGCCCGGAGCGCGGTACAGCACCGCGGCGGCGAGCAGCTCGTGGCCGTGCTGGAAGATGTCGGCCGCCACCGCGACCGCGTCGCCCCGGGTGCGCTTCGCCGGAAAGCTCCCGCCAGAGACTCGCGGCGTGATGCACTCAAACGCGAAGGGGCGTGACAGATCCGGAGTGGATTGAGTGGGAGGCTGCTCACGTCGTATCATAGAAGGAACAGTATGGTGGGTGTGAAACAGATTCTGCAGGAAGTCACCTCGCTGGAGGGACGGCGTTTTCTGGTGGTTTCCAACCGGCAGCCCTACGCCCACGTGCGCCATGGCGGCCAGGTCCGGGTGGAAAAACCCCCCAGCGGGCTCACGCTGGCGCTGGAACCCATTGTACAGGCCACGCGGGGCACCTGGATCGCCGCCGCCAGCGGCAGCGCCGACAGCGAGCGGGTGGATGACCACGGGCGCGTGCTCTCCCCCCCGCCGGGGGTGGAGTACCGGCTGCGCCGCATCTTCCTGCCCCCCAAGCTGCAGCAGGATTTTTACACCGGCTTCGCCAACTCGACCCTGTGGCCGCTGTGCCACATCGCCTACCACCAGCCGCGTTTCGAGGAGCGGTGGTGGAAGGCCTACCTGCAGGCCAACCAGGTGTTTGCCGACGCGGTGGCGGATGAGGTCAACGGCGAACCGGCGATCATCTTCGTGCAGGATTTTCACCTGGCCATGCTGCCGCTGCTGCTGCGCGAGCGCTGCCCGCAGGCGGTGATCGCCCAGTTCTGGCACAGCCCCTGGCCCAACCCGGAGGCCTTCCGCATCTGCCCCTGGCGCAAGGAACTGCTGCGCGGGCTGCTGGGCAACGATCTGCTGGGGTTCCACCTTCCTTACCACGTCAACAACTTTCTGGACACCGTGGACCGCGAGCTGCAGGTGCGGGTGGACCGGGAAACCAACGCCGTGGTGGGCGGCCAGAGCCGAACCAGCGTGGCGGCGTTTCCGATGAGCGTGGACTACCACCACATCCAGCAGGCGGCGCGCACCCCGGCGGCGGAGCGCGAGGCGGCGGGGCTGCGCCGCCAGTACATCCACGACGACGGCTGCAAGCTGGTGATCAGCGTGGAACGGCTGGACTACTCCAAGGGCATCCTGGAGCGGCTGGAGGCCATTCAAAGGCTATTCGAGCGGCATCCGGAGTGGAAGCACCGCGTGGTTTTTGTGCACATCGCCACCCCCAGCCGCACCACGGTGCGCGCCTATCGCGACTATGCCGCCGCCGTGGACCGCACCATTGCCCGCGCCAACGCGTTGCACGGGGACACGGGATGGACGCCGATCCGGCCGCTGCACATTTATGTCGAGCCGGAGAAGGTGTGGCACTGGTACCGCGCCGCCGACGCCGTGGTGGTGAGCTCGCTGCACGACGGCATGAATCTGGTGAGCAAGGAATTCGTGGCCGCGGGGCGCGAAGACGCGGTGCTGGTGCTGAGCGAGTTCACCGGCGCGGCGCGCGCGCTGCGCGAGGCGGTGCCGATCAACCCCTACGCCACCGACAGCTTTGCCGACGGCATTGCCGCGGCGCTGGCCCTGCCGGAGGAGGAGCGGCGGGAACGCATGCGCCGCCTGCGCTGGCGGGTGGCCCATTACGACATCGGCGTATGGGCGCGGGAGATCCTGCGCGCCATCCGTCAACGGGAATTTGATGCCCAGGATCCCAGATTTTCTGCGCCCGCAGCCCCAGGTGGCGGAGGCTTCGTCGGCGGCCGCCGCCGCGGCGACCAGCGCGTGGAGGAAGCGCCTGTCGCTCGCCTCGCGCGTGCTCGTCGCCAGTGACTTCGACGGCACGCTGGCGCCCATCGTCACCGACTCCGACGCCGCCCGGGCGCTGCCCGGCGCGGTCGAGCTGTTGAACGCCATGGCGGCCCAGCCCTTCCTGCGGGTGGCGCTGGTCAGTGGCCGCTCGCTAAGCGACCTGCGCGCGCGCTGCCCGGTGAGCCGGGGCTGGTATGTCGGCGGACACGGGATGGAAACCGGCCGCGGCATGGACGACGCCACTTCCGCTCCGCCCGCTCCGCCGGCCGAGATGCGCCGCCAGTTGCGGGAAATGGCATCTTACCTTCAGCGTCAGATGCAGCAGTGGCCCGGCACCCGCCTCGAAGCCAAACCGTACTCGCTGGCCATGCACTTTCGGGCCGCCCCGGAGTGGGCCGAGGCGGTGCGGGAGGAGTTCTCGAACCTGGCCCGCCAATCCGATTTCCGCGTCATGCTTGGCCGCCAGGTGGTGGAGCTCTTGCCGGCCGGCGCGCTCACCAAAGGTCACGCCGTGCAGCGTTTGCGGCGCCGGCTCCGCTGCGACTTGGCCTTCTACTTTGGTGACGACACCACCGATGAAGATGTCTTTCGGCTTCGGGAACCGGCCATCATCGGGATCAAAGTGGAACACCAGGAGTCCACCCAACCCACCGCGGCCCCATACCGGCTGGGGTCCCCGGAGGCGGTGCTGGAGGCCCTGCAGGAGATCGCCCGACTGCATCAGGCCCAAATAATTAGGCCTCCGCAGGGCGGAAAAGACGTAGAGTAAACGCGAGGGTAAGAACACTATGCGCGTACTGCTCGTGTATCCCAAGCGTGATCCGCAGTCCCGTGTCCGCACGCAGTTCAGCATGGAAAGAGTGCACGAACTCGCATTCTGGCCCCTGCGCGGCAAGAGTTACGGGCTGCAATTCAACGGCTTGGAATCGCTGGCGGCCATTACCCCCCATTGGGTGGATCTGACGGTCATCAACGAGAACCTGCGCGACATTGACATGGATGCCGATGTGGAGATGGTGGCGATCACCGTCATGGTGACCAACGCCACCCGCGCCTACCAGATCGCCGACCATTTCCGCCGCCGCGGGATCAAGGTGGTGATGGGAGGCTATCACCCCTTCATGATTCCGCAGAACAGCCTGGCGCACGCCGACGCCATCTGCACCACCGAAGCCGAATACGTCTGGGAGGAGATGCTGCGCGACTGCCGCGACGGCAAGCTGCGCCAGGTGTACAGCCAGAACACCAAGACCGACATGACCCAGGCCCTGCACATGCCGCGCGTGCGGCGCTGGGAGTGGCTGCATCAGGTGTCGCTGACGCTGCAGGCCAGTCGCGGCTGCCCGTTCAGTTGCGACTTTTGCTCGATCGTGCAGATGCTCGGCCACGACATGCGTTACAAGACGCCGGAGAACCTCTGCCGCGAGCTGGAGGTGATTTTCAAGAACGACATCATGGGGCGCTTGTTCTACCGCCCCATCTTCTTCGTGGACGACAACATCTTCGGCCATCCCCGCACGGTCAAGGAGCTGCTGCGCGCCATCATCAAGCTGCGCGCCAAGTACCCCTCCTTCAAGCCGGTGTTCGGCTCGCAGATGACCATCAATGTCCACAAGGACAAGGAGGCGCTGGCGCTGCTGGAGGAGGCGGGATTCTACAACATCTTCATGGGCCTGGAGAGCCAGGATCCGGAGACTCTGCGCAGCTTCAACAAGCTGCACAACATCGCCTTCAAGTACGAGGACGCCGTCGCCACCATGCGCGAGCACGGCATGGAGGTGATCGCCAGCTTCATCTTCGGCACCGACGGCGACACCGAGGCCTGCTTCGATGCGGCCTACGACTTCTTCGACCGCAGCAACGTCCTCTATCCCTACTTCAACATCCTCACCCCGACCGCCAACCAGTGGAAGCGGTTTTTGGCCGAGGGGCGCATCCTGACGGTCAAGGCCAAGCTCTACGACGCCCACCACACCGTCTTCATCCCGATGAAGATGAAGCCGCGGCAGTTGCAGCAGGGCTTCATCAACCTGGTGGCGCGCACCTTCGACTACCGCGCCATCGCCAAGCGCATGCGGGCGGTCTACGTGGATACCCCGCAGCGCGAGGTTAAGCTGGCGCTGCCGCTGTGGCTGGAGAAGGCCTTCTACCGGAAGCTGCACTTCACCCTGAACGTGCGCCAGGACTATGAGGGGCTGGCGTTTCTCGAGGACCTGCGGCCGCATGTGTTTGCCGGCAAGATCCCCATGGCCTCGGTGCTGCTGCAGATTGACCAGCACGACTGGGCGACGCGCAACACCTACACCATGGCCGAGCATCGCTACAACCTCGACGTGCCCGCCTGGCAGGACCGCGCGCGCGAAGAGACGATGGGGGCGGGGACGGGCCTGGCGGCGGAGATCGCGGCGCAGGTGCGGTAGGGCGCGGGGCGCGCGCGGTGGGGCGTCCGGCGCCCCGGCGGCGGACGGGGCAGCCGCCGCCTGCGGCGGGCGGCCTGGGGCGCCTCCCTTTCGGGAGGCGGGGGCTCGCGGTCTTCGGTAGACTGAAAACATGGCGGCGACACAATCGCGCATGGTGGCGCTGGGCACGCTGGCGCCGGATTTCGATCTTCCCGATGTGGTCAGCGGAGGGCGGGTGCGGCTGGCCGGGCTGCGCGCCCAGCCGCTGCTGGTGATGTTCCTGAGCCGCCACTGTCCCTACGTGCAGCACGTGGCGGCGGAACTGGCGCGGCTGGGACGCGACTACCAGGGCAGTGTGGAGATGGTGGCGATCTGCGCCAATGATGTCGTGGCCTACCCCGGCGACGCGCCGGAACGGCTGCGGGAGATGGCCCGGGAGCAGGGGTTTGTCTTTCCCTTCTGCTACGACGAGACGCAGGCCGTGGCGCGCGCCTACGGGGCGGAATGCACGCCCGATTTTTTTGTCTTCGACGCCGGACGGCGCCTCGCTTATCGCGGCCAGCTCGATGGCAGTCGCCCCGGCAACCTGATCGTCAGCGACGGCCGCGACCTGCGCGCCGCGCTGGATGCGGTGCTGGCCGGCGAAGCGGTGAGCGCCGCGCAGAAGCCCAGCCTGGGCTGCAACATCAAGTGGAAGCAGGACTGACGGGGGGCTACGGCTTGCCGAAGTGCTTGGCCAGATACTGCACCAGGGCCGCCTTCTCCGTGGGCGCAACCTGGGCCCCCATCTGGATCATTGTGTCCACCGTCTTCGACCAGCCGGCGGCGTCCTGGGGGTTGTGGCTGAGGGTGTCGAGGCCGTGGCAGGAGCCGCAGCGCGCCAGCACGAGCTGGCCCGCGGCGGCATCGGCTTCCGGCACGGCGGCGGCCACCGCGCTGTCCGCGGCTGCCGCCGGACGCTGACCGGCGTTGGTGATGACCAGCAGCAGGGCGAGGCTGGCCGCCAAGCCAAGCAGAAACAAAGGGGCCTTCAGGGGGGCGCTCACGACCCCTTGATTTTACCGCGTCCGGCATCCCGGACGCCAGGCACAGCCTGTCTTTGCCGGGGCTTTGCCCCCGACGCCTCCCGTTGGTCGGCTCCCCTCGGCCGCGTCAGGATCGGCCGAGGGGCCCTTCAGGCTGAAGTGTCTCCCCGGCGAGGGGATGGGACCTGGGAGGGCACCCCATTCCTCGGCCTCGATCTTGCCTCCGGTGAGTCAACTCGGCCGTTGCCGCGCGAGGCCCCGATCCCCTGGAAGCTAGAAGCTCTTGCTGATGCCGATGGAAACCCGTGCCAGGCCGTGGGTGGCGGCGCGGACCTCGGGGACGATCCAGGTGTGGTGGCCGATGGGGAAGCGCGCACCCACGCCGGCGATCGCCGAGCCGTGGGTGGACGAGTCCCATTGCGCCAGGCCGATGCCGCCCAACAGGTAGGGCACCACGGCCTCATCATCCACGTGAAATTCGTAGCGGAAGACGCCGCTGAGCGTGAACAGGCCGGCGTGGCCGCTGCGCCCCAGCGAAAACTGGGGATCGAAGCTGACATTGCGGTTGATGTCGAAGGTCAGGCCGGCGCCCGCAGCGAAGCCGTTGGGGCTGCCCAACAGCGCGCCGCCGAAAAAGGTATAGCGGGATGGCTGCTGCGCCAACGCCGGCAGGGCAAAAATTACCATCCCCAGAGCCACCATCACTCCCAAGTGCTTACGCATGAGTCCTCCTGGTCTATTCACTGCAACTGACGGGCCACTGTGGGGGTTTGGTTTCTAGGAGTGATAGAGCACCCAGTACACGGCCACTCCCGAGAGCGAAACGTACATCCACAGCGGCCAGGTCCAGCGCGCCCACCGGCGGTGGCGGCGGAAACGCCGGCGCAGCGCCCATGACAGGGTGACGATCGCCAGGAAGGGCACCAGCGAGGCCAGCACGGTGTGGGTGCCCAGCAGCCACAGGTAGCCGGCGCGGCGCCAGCCGGTGCCGCGATAGTAGACGATGCCGGCGTGCCAGTGATGCAGCAGGTACACGGCGAGGAAGAGCACCGAGGCGGCGAAGGCGCCGAGCATGGCGGCGCGGTGGGCGCGCAGCTTGCGGCGGCGGATGCACAGCAGGCCCACCAGCAGCAGCACGGCGCTGGACAGGTTGAG
>JBQCEU010000198.1:0-8660 GCA_051959955.1 Terriglobales bacterium
CGCCGCATCGGGCGGATCATGATTGACCCGCGCGACTCCAACCGGGTGTACGTGGCGGCGCTGGGCAGCGCCTACCAGGCCAACCCCGACCGCGGCGTCTACCGCACGACGGATGGCGGCCAGACCTGGCAGAAGGTTCTCTACCGTGGGCCGGACGTGGGCGCCATCAACCTGGCGCTCGATCCCAATCATCCTGATACGGTTTATGCCTCGCTGTGGGCGACGCGGCGTCCGCCGTGGGTGGTTTATGCGCCCTCGAATATGCCGGGCAGCGGGCTGTTCAAGTCCACCGACGGCGGCGACACCTGGACGCAGTTGAAGAACGGTCTGCCCACCGATGACCAAGTCGGCCGCATCGGAGTGGCCGTGGCGCCGAGCGACAGCAACCGGCTGTGGGCGGTGGTGGACGACCTGAGCGACAAGGGCGCGCACGGCGGCGTTTATGTCTCCGATGATGCCGGCGCGAGCTGGCGACAGGCGAGCAAGGAGAACCGGCTGTGGCAGCGCGGCTGGTACTTCGAGGAGGTCGAGGTGGATCCCAACGATCCCCACAAGGCCTATGTGATGAACACCTCGACCTACCTGACCACCAACGACGGCCAGAGCTGGACGCCGATCAAGGGCGCACCTGGCGGCGACGACTACCATCAGCTCTGGATCAACCCGAAGATGGGCGACCACATGGTGCTGTCGTCGGACCAAGGCACGGTGGTGAGCGTGGATGGCGGCAAGACCTGGAGCAGTTGGTACAACCAGGACACGGCGCAGATGTACCACGTCTCGGCGGGCAGCGGATTTCCCTGGTGGGTGTATGGGCCACAACAGGACTCCGGCGCCGCCGGGGTGAGCACCTGGGGAAACGAAGGACTGCTTTCGTTCCGCAATTGGATTCCGCTGTGCGCGGGAGGCGAGAGCGACATTGTGGTGCCTGATCCCGATAATCCTGACTACTTGTACGGCGGCGCGGGTGAGCGCTGCAACCAGCGGCTCAACGTGGCCGATTCCCTGGGATCCATTCCGCAGGCGGCGCAGGGCGAGCCGGTATACCGCAAGACCTGGACGCTGCCGCTGGTGTTCTCCACCGCCGACAAGGCGCTCTACTACGCCAACCAGTACGTCTTCCGCACCCGCGACAAGGGGCGCACCTGGGTGAAGATCAGCCCCGACCTGACGCGCGTGGATCCGGGCATTCCCGCCAACCTCGATCCGGTCACCGCGCAGGACAACGATGCCCGCGGCGTGACCACGCGCAAGGGTGTGGTCTATGCGCTGGGTCCGTCGCCGCTGCAGCCCGACACCATCTGGGCGGGCACCGACGACGGCTATATCCAGCTCACCACCGATGGCGGCAAGACGTGGCAGAACGTCACGCCTCCGGCCATGACCGCGTGGAGCAAAGTGACCGGCATCGAGGGGTCGCATTTTGACGCGCGCGAAGCCTTCGCCGCGGTGGAGCGCCACCGGCTGGGCGACTTGCAGCCCTACATTTACCGCACCGAAGACGGCGGCCGGACGTGGCAGAACGTGGTCCAGGGCATCGCCGCCAATTCCTACGTGCAGGCGGTGAAGGAAGACCCGGTGCGGCGCGGCCTGCTTTACGCCGCCACCGAGTTCGGCGTCTACGTGTCGTTCAACAATGGCGACCAGTGGCAGCCGCTGCAGTTCAACCTGCCGCACACGTCGGCGCGCGACCTGGTGGTGCACGGCGACGCGCTGGTGGTGGCCACCTATGGGCGCGGGGACTGGATCCTCGACGACGTTTCGCCGCTGCGCCAGCTTACGCCCGCCATCGCCCAGGAGCCGGCGCATCTGTACCAGCCGGGGGTGGCGCTGGCCATCCGCCAAGGCAGCATGAACGGCACGCCGCTGCCGCCGGAGGAGCCGCAGCTGGAGAACCCGCCTGCCGGGGCGATCGTTTACTATTCGCTGGCCGAGGCGGCGCGGCAGCCGGTCGAGTTGCAGGTGCTCGACAGCACGGGCAAGGTGCTGGCCACCTTCCACAGCAACGATCCCCTGCCGCAGGTGGATGTCGAGAAGCTGGAGATTCCCGCTTACTGGCTGCAGCCGCCGCTGCGGCTGGGCACGGCGGCGGGGATGCACCGCTTCGTTTGGGATCTGCGTCCGCAGCCGCCGCCCGGCCACGGTGGACAGGGCGATGATTTCGGCGGGCTGGCCGCCTTCTTCGGGAGCTTTTTCGGGCCGCCGATGGTGACGCCGGGCGAATACAAGTTAAGGCTGACGGTGGACGGGAAGAGCTACACGCAGATGTTGACGGTGAAGGCGGACCCGAGGGGCGGTAACGAGTAATTAGTGATTAGTAATTAGTGATCAGGGAACAGCCAGTGCCGCGCGGCGGAGAGGGCGGCTTGCTGGATGGCGGGGTCGTCGCCGAAGCCGGGGAGCCAGTGGAATTCGGGGTCGGCGCGGAACCAGGTCCACTGGCGCTTGGCGTAGTGGCGCTGCTCCTGCTGGGCTTCGGCCAGGGCGGCGGCGGGGTGGGCGCCGCGCAGCACGATGTCGCAGGCCTGCTTGTAGCCGTGGCTGGTCCAGATGCGCAGCTCGGGCGGATATTGGGGCAGGAGGCGGCGCGTCTCCACCTGGATGGGGCCCGCGAACATCGCCGCCGCACGATCATGGATGCGCTGGTAGAGCGCGGTGCGGTCGGGCGCCAGGCCGAACTTCAAGGGGCGCAGTTCGTGCCAGGGCTGGGGCTCGGCGGCGCGCCAGGCATCGCCCATGGGTTTGCCGGTGAGCAGGCGGACCTCGAGGGCGCGGATGGCGCGCTCGGCGTCGCGGGGCTGGATGCGGGCGGCCGCTTCCGGGTCGAGGCGCCGCAGCAGGCGGTGCAAGCGTTCCGGATCGCGGCGGCGGAGCTTCTCCCGCAGCACCGCATCGGCGACGGGCGCCGGTGACAGTCCCTGCAGCAGCGCGCGCAGGTAGAATCCGGTGCCGCCGACCAGCACCGGCAGCTTGCCGCGGCGCGCGATGTCCTCCACCACGGGCCGGGCGCGGCGCGCGTACTCGCCCGCGGTCCAGGGATGATGGGCATCGGCCGCGCCGATGAGATGATGCGGCACCGCCGCCAGCTCGGCGGCGCTGGGCTTGGCGGTGCCGATGTCGAAGTCGCGATACAACTGCACCGAATCGAAGCTGACGATCTCGCCCTCGAGCTGCCGGGCCAGCCAGACGGCCAGCGCCGTCTTGCCGCTGGCCGTGGGGCCGGCTATCACCAGTGCCGGGATGGTGTATGTTGGCATCTACAAACCACTACAGCGGCAAGCAATGTTCCCGATTCATAGCTGCTATACTTCTGCCAAGTTTCAGAGCAGCAGTGGCATCGGCAGCATCACCATCTTCGCATTTCAGTTCCGTGGCGGCCCAGCCGTACCTGGAGGCGCACCGCTGCCTGCAGCGGGCCGCGCCGGAACTGCTGGGACAGTGGCGGCGGCGGTTCCCCATCACCCCCCGTCTGCAGGCGGCGGCGCGGAAGAAGCTGGAACAGCTTTTGATCCCACCGCTGGGAGCCGAAACCGCCGGGCTGACGAGCTGGCGGGAGCAGGTGCAGTACAGCGCCGCGCGGCTGGCCAAGATGGAAGTACCGCTGAGCCAGGTCAACGCCGCCTTCGCCGCCTTTCGTCCGCTGGCGCTGGCGCGGCTGCGCCGGGACTTTGATGCCGAGACCGCGGCGGCGGCGCAGCAGTGGCTGCAGCAACAAACGCAACTGGCGGTGGCGGAAGCCTTCGTGGCGGCAAAGAACAATGCGGTCCGGGCGTTGTTGGCGGTGCTCGACGCCGAACTGAGCGCCGCCACGCTGGATCAGCTCTTGCAGGTACTGCTGCAGCAGGCGGCGCGGTTGTTCCCCGTTCGCTGGGGCGAGATCCTGCTGCTGGAAGCGGGCGGGGAGCGGTTGCACCATGCGGCCAGCTTCGGTCTGGCGCCAGAGATGATTCTCGACACGGCGGGCGCGGGCGCCTTTTTTCAGCGGGTCTTGCAGGAGAACCAGCCCGGCTTTTTGCTCGACGCCGCCAACGACCCCGGCGTCGCCCAGCCTTACTATCGCGCGCTGGAAGTGAAGTCGGTGTGGGCGGTGCCGTTGCAGGCGGGGGCGGAGCCGCTGGGCATTCTCTCGCTGGCCTTTGACCGCGTCTACGAGTGCCTGCCGGGGGAAAAGGATCTGCTGCTGGCCCTGGCCCAGCGGTCCACGCTGGCGATTGAGCGCACGCGCATGCGCGAGCGGCTGGAACAGCAGCGGGCGCGGGTGATGGAGTTGTCGCGGCGCCTGCTGGACGCCCACGATGAGGAGCGGCGGCGCATCAGCCGCGACCTGCACGATGAGACCGGGCAGGCGCTGCTGGCGCTGCGGCTCTATCTGGAGATGGGGCTGCGGCAGCCGCCGGAGCAGACGCGGGAGTGGCTGCACAAGGGGCTGATGCTGGTGGACAGCAGCGTGGCCGAGCTGCGGCGCATCATGGCGGAGCTTTCGCCGCTGGCGCTGGACGAGCTGGGGCTGGAGGCCGCGCTGCGGCAGGCGCTGCGGCGCTTGCGCGCCGAACAGGGCTGGAGCGTGCGCTTTCACTGCGCGCTCGGCGAGGGTGCGCTCGACCGCAAGCTGGAGATTCTCATTTACCGCGTCGTGGTGGAGGGGCTGCGCAATGCCGCCCGCCATGCCCGGGCGCGTTCGGTGCGGCTGCGTATCCGCGCGGCCCGCGGCCAGGTATGCGTGCACCTGCTCGACGACGGCGTCGGCCTGAGCCCGGAGTCTCGCAGGAAATCGCGCGCGCCCGGCAGCGGGCTCGGGCTGGCCGGCATTCGCGAGCGGGTGCGGCTGGCGGGCGGCCGCTTCGAAGTGCGTTCGCAACCCGGCCAGGGCGTGCACCTGGCATTTTGGATCCCTCTCAACCCGGCCGTGGCCGCTTCTCTTCAACATGAATAAACTACGCATTTTGCTCACCGATGACCACACCCTGTTTCGCCAGGGCCTGCGCACCCTGCTCGACGCCCAGTACGACATGGAGGTGGTGGGCGAGGCGCACGAGGGCGATGAAGCCGTCGTCCGGGCGGCCGAGCTGCAGCCGGACATGGTGCTGATGGATATCGGCATGCCGGGCATGCCCAGCTTCGAGGCGGTGCGCCGCATCCGCAAGCAGCGGCCGGAGACCAAGGTGGTGATGCTCAGCATGTATGACGATGAGGATTACCTGCAGCAGTCACTGGAAGCGGGCGGCTCCGGCTACCTGTTGAAGGACTCGCCGGCGGATCAACTCATCTCGGCGCTGCGGGAAGTGCGCCGGGGCGGGAAGTATTTGTGTCCGCGCATCGTCTCCAAGCTGGTGCAGGATTTTCACGCCCGCGACCCCAGCGAGCGCTTCAAGCCGCGGCTGGCCACACTGTCGCCGCGCGAGCGCGAAACCCTCAAGCTGCTGGCCGAAGGACTGTCGGTGAAGGAGGTGGCGGTGAAGCTGGGGTTGAGCACCAAGACGGTGGAGGCGCACAAGTTCAACCTGATGCGCAAGCTCGACATCCACAACAAGGCGCAACTGGTGCGCTGGGCGATTCAGAACAAAGTCATTCACATCGCCTGAGCGCGCGCAGCGCGCTCAGGCGATAGGGCGTTCGCTACGCGAACGGGGGGCTGTCGCATAATTAGGTGTGCACAAGTTCTGGGACAGCCCGGCGCCGGGGCGCGAGGTGGCGGCCACAGCCGCCGACCTGCCGGAGGCCTACGAGGTCAGCCACGGCCCGCGGCGGCTGCGCATCGCGCCGGCCAACGCGCTGGCGCCGATGTCGGGCATCACCGACACGGTCTTCCGGCGTTTCATCCGCGACCTGGGCGGCTGCGGGCTGATCATGACCGAGTTCACCTCGGGCGACGGGCTGATCCGCTCGGAGAAGGTGGCGCGGCGCTATCTCAGCTTTGCCGAGGCCGAGCGGCCGATTGCGGCGCAGTTGTTCGGCAGCGATCCGGCGGTGATGGCGGAGGCGGCGCGGGTGGTGGAGCAGATGGGTTTCGATGCCATTGACCTCAACCTCGGCTGCCCGGCCAAGAAAGTGGTCAAGTGCAATGGCGGCAGCGGGCTGCTGCGCGATTTGCCGCTGCTGGGGAGGCTGTTTGCGGCCATCCGCGCCGCCGTTTCCCTGCCCTTCACGGTGAAGTTCCGCGCCGGCTGGGACGAAAGCCAACTGGTGCACCTCGAGCTGGCGCGCCTGGCGGAAGACAGCGGCGTGAACGGCCTGGCGCTGCATGCCCGCACCCGCGCCCAGGGCTACTCCGGACAGGCGCAGTGGCAGTGGATCGCCGAGGTGAAGCAGGCGGTGAAGATTCCGGTGCTGGGCAACGGCGATGTGCGGACGCCCGAGGATGCCGCCGCCATGGCCGCCTTCACCGGTTGCGACGGCATCATGATCGGCCGCACGGCGGCCAGCAATCCCTGGATCTTCCGCCAGATGGAGGCCTACCGGCTGACGGGCAGCTATCCCCAGCCGAGCGACGCCGACCGCGCCCAGCTCATGACCGATTACTTCTCACGCCTCATCGCCGACCGCATGGTGGGCGCGCTGGGGAAGATGAAGCAGTTCGCCGCCTGGTTCACCCACGGGGTCGAGGACGGCGCCCGCCTGCGGCGCGCCGTCTATGAGGCGCGCTCGGAGGCGGAGGTGATGCAGCGGCTGGAGGAGTTCTTCTTTGATTGGCGCGGGGCCCCGAGTGGCTACGCCACTCGACCCGCTTAACGCTCGACCGGGCCGGGGACCCCTTGAGCCCCAGCCCGGTCGGGTCCGTGCCTCATTGTTTGCCGGGGGCGCGCCGCCCCTGCGTGTCAACGGCGCGGCCCCCGCGTTGGCTACTGTCCCGGGTGGAGATACTTGGCCAGAAAGTCGTAGATCTCCTGCCGCGATTGCCGTGCAAACTTCGTATCAATGCGGTTGAAGTAGTGGCCGCCGGGCGCGTTCTGGTAGATCTTGTACTGGAACAGCGACTGCTTGCCGGCCGCCTTGAGCGCGTCAATCAGGTGCTCGACCTCCATCACGTTGACATCCTCGTCGTTGGTGTTGGTGTGGATGAGCAGCGGGGTCTGCAACTCGGCGGCGTGGAAGTAGGGTGAGCGGCGGCGGTACTCCATCGGATCCTGATCGGCGGTCTTGCCCAGGAAGCCGGAGTAGATGTCGCGGTAGCCCTGCGACTTGTAGCCCATGCGCATCACCAGGTCGCTGACCGGCACGCCGGCGTAGGCGCAGACGTAGTCCTTGGGATAGCGGAAGATGTTCATCAGCGCCTGGTAGCCGCCGTGGCTCCAGCCGACGATGGCCACCCGCGCCGGATCCACCTGGGGCAGATTTTCCAGCGCCCAGTCGCGGGTGGAGTGGACGTCCACGACTTCGTTGCCTCCGTAGTCAATCTGGCTCTCGAAGCCGGCGCCGTAGCCGGTCGAGCCGCGGTATTCGGGCGCCACCACGATGTAGCCCTGCTCGATCAGCTCGCGCACGATGTGCGCCTGGCTGGTGTTCATGTTGCCGTGCACGCCTTCATGGATGTACATCAGCAGCGGGGCGTGGGCGGTGGGCGCCAGCTTTTTGGGGATGAAGGTGTAGGCGTAGATGAGCAGCGGGTTGCCGGCGCCCTGTCCGGTGGGGTTCTTCATGCGGATGGGCGCCTGGCTGGGGATCCAGACCTTGTCCACCTGGGCGATGTCGCTCAGCTCGAGGTGCCAGAGGACGTCGTCCTCGGTCTTCTGAATTGCCTGGAACTCGGCGCGCTCGCCCTGCGAGGCCTGGCGCACGGCGGCCACGGCGGGATCGGGCGGGGCCTGCGGCGGGCGGCCCTGGGCGGCGAGGGCCAAGGGAAGGAACAGCAGAGAGAAGAGCACGCTGAGCTTGCGCATATCAGCGCAACTCTAGCACAGAAGCCTTGAGTTATCAGTTGTCAGTTTTCAGTCATGTGGGGCGACCGCGGGGGTGGAGAGTGCGAGCAGATGCTAGAAGCGGATGCGGACGTCGGGGCGGTGGGCGACGTGGATGGTGTCCACAAAGCGGACCTTGCTCATGCCGCCGGTCATGACCAGGGAGTGGGTGCGGATGCCGTCGCCGAAGAAGCGAACGCCCTTGAGCAGGCTGCCGCTGGTCACGCCGCAGGCGGCGAAGAGGATGCTCTTGCCCGGGGCCAGGTCCTCGGTGCGGTAGACGCGCTTGGGGTCCTTCACGCCCATGCGCGCCAGGCGTTCGGCGATCTCGGGCTTGTTGACCACCAGGCGGGCGACGATCTCGCCGTTGAGGCAGCGCATGGCGGCGGCGGTGAGCACGCCCTCGGGCGCCCCGCCGCTGCCCATCACCGCGTGCACGCCGGTGCCCAGCACGGCGGTGGCGATGCCTGCCGACAAATCGCCATCCTGAATGAGATGAATGCGCGCGCCGGCGGTGCGGATATCCTGAATCAGCTTCTGATGCCGCGGCCGGTCGAGCACCACCACCACCAGCTCGCTGACCTTGCGGCTCAGGCGCTGGGCGATGGCCTGCAGGTTGTCCTTCACCGGCGCATCCAGATCCACCGCGCCGCGGCTGCTGGGGCCGACGATGATCTTTTCCATGTAGCAGTCGGGCGCGTGCAGCAGCCCTCCGGCCTCGCTCGCCGCCAGCACCGTGATCGAGCCGGGCGCGCCGGTGGCGCA
>JBQCEU010000199.1:0-6570 GCA_051959955.1 Terriglobales bacterium
GGAGACAATGGCCGGGTTGGATTCGGTCAGCGCCATCTTGATGCGGCAATAGGCGTTGAGATGGCTGTCGGCGATGTGGTGGACCACCTCGCGGATGGTCCAGCCGCCGGCACGGTAGCGCTGCTCCCACTGCTTCGCGTCGAGCGGGGCGACCAGGTCGCGCAGTTGACGCGGCAACTCGGCCAGCACGGCGATGGCGGCATAGCGGCTTTCGGGCGTGTAGGTGGTGGGGCGTTGAAAACGACCCACGGGATATCTGGAATCGTCGGCGGTGCTCATGATTGTCCTCCTTGCGTGGCGCGCAGGAACGCGACAATTTCCCGGGCCGCGGCGCGCGCCTGTTCGGGCTGATCGGGGGGAAACGAGATGGCGCCCACGCGGGCGTGGCCGCCGCCGCCGTAGCGCTCGCACAACTCGGCCAGATTCACCAGATCCGGAATCGTGTTCCAGGGATTGGAACCCACCGAGACCTTCATGCGGTACTGGCTGCGGCTGACGCCGATGCTGTAGATGCCTTCCGGGCAGAAGTAATAGGGAATGAACTTGTTGTAGCCTTCGAGGTCGAGATCGCTGACATCAAACGAGATGACGCCCTGCTTGCACTCCAGCCGCGCCTTGATGACCTCCAGCGACTGCCAGTGACGTTCCAGCAACGGCTGCAGTTCGCGCTGCACGTACTCGCGCTGCACCAGTTCGGCGAGGGGCGCCTGGAGGTAGTCGGCGATCAGGCGGGGGATGAGCGTGGGGTTGGTCGAGGCTTCGATGGCCAGCGTCAGCTTCAGCGCCGGCTCTTCCAGCTTGACCGCCGCGGCGGCGCTGGGGAACAGGGCGCGGTCAATGATGTCCGCCCAATGGATCAATTCGGCCATGGGAGCGGGGTCAAAGCCGAAGTGCTGGCGGCCGATGTCGGCGATGAACTGAGTGCAGGAGCCGTATTGGGGATCGTAGAACTTTTGCGGGCTGCGCTCCTGGCGGAAATGGTCAGCGTCGGCGGGCGTGAGGAATGCGCTCTGGTGATGGTCGAACCACCAGGTGACGCGCGGGTCGGGGGAGTACTTGAAATCCACGATGGCGTTTTCGCCGGCCGAAAACTCCGCCTCGGAAAACATGTCGCTGGCCTTGTGCGTCAGCCCGCAATATTCGAACCCGGCAGGGCCGCGGGCGTGGCGGTAGAGCGCGGTGAATACCGCGGCCGAGGCGGATCCATCGAAGCAGTGGTTATGGAAAAAAACGCGAACCTTGCTCAAGAGCCAATCCTTGTAGAGAAAGACTGATTAGGATGCGTGGGGATGCGCCTTTTGTCAAGGCGGGGCATTGATTGGCGCGGGACCCCGAGCGGCTTTGCCGCTCGACCCGCTTCAGGCTCGACCGGGCCGGGGTCCCCGGAGCCCCAGCCCGGTCGGGTCCGCGCCGCGTCGTTTGTCGGGGGCGGGCCGCCACTGCGTAAATTTCGCAGCCTTTCCGCGCCGGGTTGGCCCCCGGTGCCGACGGCGCGGCCCCCGCGTCAGGCCTGCCATCCGGTAGGTAGGCAGGAGGGTTTCTAAAATATTGGTATGGATTTTGAGTTGAGCGACGAGCAGAAGGACTTGCAGCGGACGGTGCGGGAGTTTGCCGAGCGGGAGATTCTTCCCCATCGCATGGAGTGGGACGAAGCCCAGGCCTGGCCGGGAGAGGTGTTGGGGCAGTTGGGCGCGATGGGACTGCTGGGCGTGCTGGTGCCCTCGGAGTACGGCGGCAGCGGCATGGGCTACATCGAGTACGCGCTGGCCATCGCGGAGCTGGCGCGGGTGGACGGCAGCATCGGGCTGATCGTGGCGGCGCACAACTCGCTGTGCACCAACCACATTTACCTATTTGGGAGCGAGGCGCAGAAACGCAAGTACCTGCCCAAGCTGGCCACCGGCGAGTGGATCGGCTGCTGGAGCCTGACGGAACCGCAGGCCGGGTCCGACGCCGGGGGCACACGCACCACGGCGGAACGGGAGGGTGAGGGCTGGCGGCTGAACGGCGCGAAGACGTTCACCACCAACGGCAACCATGCCCAGGTGTGCGTGGCCATGGCGGTGACCGATCGCGCCCAAGGGAAGCACGGGATCTCGGCCTTTGTGGTGGAACGCGGCACGCCCGGTTTTCGGCCGGGAAAGAAAGAGAACAAGCTGGGCATGCGGGCCAGCGACACCAGCGAGATGATCTTTGACGACTGCCGGGTGGGTGCGGAGGCGCTGCTTGGGCGCGAAGGAGAAGGGTTTGTGGACGCCCTGCAGGTGCTCGATGGCGGACGCATCAGCATCGCGGCGCTGGGGCTGGGGATGGCGCAGGGGGCGTATGAGGCGGCGCGGGACTATGCCAAAGAGCGGCGGCAGTTTGGCCGGGCGATTGCTGAATTTCAGGGGATCCAGTGGAAGCTGGCCGACATGGCCACCGAGATTGAAGCGGCGCGGCTGCTGACCTTTCATGCCGCCTGGCGCAAGGATCAGGGCGAGACGGTGACCAAGGCTTCGGCCATGGCCAAGCTGTACGCCGGCGAGGTGGCGGTGCGGGCAGCGGACGAGTGCGTGCAGATTCATGGCGGCTACGGCTTCATCAAAGACTATCCGGCGGAGAAGTTTTACCGGGATGCCAAGTTGTGCACGATCGGCGAGGGGACGAGCGAAATCCAGCGGCTGGTGATTGCCCGCGAAATCCTCCAAAAATGAGCGGACCGCCGCCGGCGCGGGCGGAGGGAACGGAGCCGCACTGCTAGCATGGGAGACATGGCGGGGATAGCGGAAAAACTGCAGTCGGGCGATGCACGGTGGCTGGCGCGGGCGATTACCGCCGTGGTGGAACAGTCGCCGGAAGCCGAAGCCATTCTGCGGGCTGCCTATCCGCATACCGGCCGGGCGGTGGTGGTCGGGCTCACCGGCGCGCCTGGGGCAGGGAAGTCCACCTTGGCGGACCAGTTGGCGAAGGCCTATCGGGCGGCGGGCGAGACGGTGGGCATTGTCGCCGTGGATCCGACCAGCCCCTTCACCGGCGGCGCCATACTGGGGGATCGCATCCGCATGCAGGAGCTGCACTCCGATGCCGGCGTCTTCATGCGCAGCCTGGCCACACGGGGCTCCATGGGAGGTCTGGCGACCGCCGCCAGCGAGGTGGTGGCGTTGCTCGATGCCGCGGGCAAGGATCGCATTCTGGTCGAGACCGTGGGCGTCGGTCAGGACGAGGTGGACATCATCAAGCTGGCCGATGTCACCGTGGTGGTGCTGGTGCCGGGCATGGGCGACGCCGTGCAAACGCTCAAGGCCGGGTTGATGGAAATTGCGGATGTTTTTGTAATCAACAAGGCTGACCGCGGTCCGGAGCGGCTGGAGCAGGAACTGCGCGCCATGCTGGCGCTGGCGCCGCACGGAAGTGATACGTGGCGTCCGCCCATCGTCAAGACCGTCGCCACCAGCGGCAGCGGCATGGCCGAAGTGCAGCAGGCGATTGCCGCGCGGCTGGATTGGATGCAGGCGCATGGCGGCTTGCGGCAGTTCCGGGCGCGGCAGTGGGAGGAGAGGCTGCGGCAGTTTGCCCGACAAAGGCTGGCGGACCGGCTGCTCGCTCCGCTGCTGAGCGAGGAGCGCCTGCGCCGTCTCGCCGCCCGGGTGGCCGAGCATGGAACGGATCCCTTTGCGGCGGTGGACGAGGTGATCGCGGAAGCGCTGACGCGGCCGGTGGACAGCCGGAATCCTGTATCCTGAACAGTGCCTTGGAAGCCGAAAATTGATCATCTCGGGATCGCGGTGCGCGATCTGGAGGCAGCCTGCCGTTGGTACGCGCTGCTGGGTTTGGAGGCGGCGAGTCGGGAAGAGGTTCCGCTAGAGCAGGTGCGGGTGGCGATGCTGCCGCTGGCCGGTGGGCGGATTGAGCTGCTGGAGCCGACGGCGGAAGACTCACCCGTGGGCCGGTTTTTGGCCAGGCGCGGCGAAGGGCTGCACCATGTGGCCTTGAAGGTGCCTGATCTGCCGGCGGTGCTGGAGCGGCTGCGAGCCGCGGGAGCGCGGCTGGTGCAGGACAAGCTGCAGGTCGGGGCGGGTGGGCACCGATACATTTTTGTACACCCGGCCAGCACCGGAGGGGTGCTGCTGGAACTGATCGAGACGGAACCATGAGCGAAGAGACAGCGCGGATCGGCATTATCGGCGGCAGCGGACTGTACCAGATGCCGGGACTGACGGAGATCGAAGAGCGTCACCTGGAGACGCCCTATGGAAGCCCCTCCGATGCCCTCATTCTGGGCAAGCTGGAGGGGGCGCCGGTGGCCTTCCTGAGCCGCCACGGCCGGGGACACCGCTTCAGCCCCAGCGAGGTGCCCTACCGAGCCAATATTTTTGCCATGAAGCTGCTGGGGGTGGAGCAGATCCTGTCTTTGTCGGCGGTAGGTTCGCTGAAGGCGGAGCATCCGCCGCTGCGCTTTGTGCTGCCCGACCAGTTTATTGACCGCACGCAAGGCCGCAAGGCCACCTTTTTCGGCGACGGCCTGGTGGCCCACGTGGGGTTCGCCGATCCGACCTGCGCCCGGCTGCGCCGTACCGTGGTGAAGGCCTGCGAGGCCGCCGGCGTGGCGGTGCACAGCGGCGGGACGTATGTGAACATGGAAGGGCCGGCGTTTTCGACCCGCGCCGAATCCAACCTCTATCGCTCCTGGGGAGCGGACGTGATCGGGATGACCAACCTCACGGAAAGCAAGCTGGCCCGCGAAGCCGAGATTTGCTATGTGACGGTGGCCATGGTCACCGACTTCGATTGCTGGCATCCGGACCACGACGCGGTGACGGTGAGCGAAATCATCCAGAACCTGGGCCGCAACGCCGCCAACGCCGCGGCGGTGGTGCGCGAAACCGTGCGGCGGCTGGCCGCCGGCCAAGCCGCCCGCGATTGCGCTTGCGGCACCGCGCTGCGCCATGCGCTCATCACCGATCTCCAACTCGTTCCGGCCGAGACGCGGGAGCGCCTGCGGCCGCTGATTGGCAAATACATCTCCTAGGGAAGCCTATGTCACTGCTGGTTATCGGATCGGTTGCCTTTGACGACATCACCCCGCCGCGCGGCCGCGCGCCCCGCGTGCTCGGCGGCTCGGGCACCTATTGCTCGCTGGCGGCCTCCTATTTCACCCCGGTACGGCTGGTGGGGGTGGTGGGCGAGGATTTCAGCGCCGAGGATGAAGATGTCCTGAAGCGGCGCGGCATAGACACCGCCGGGCTCGAGCACGCCGCGGGGAAGTCATTTTTTTGGGCGGGCGAGTATGAGGACAACCCCAACATCCGGCACACCCGCAAGACCGAGCTCAACGTGTTTGAGCACTTCGACCCCAAACTGCCCGCCGCCTACCTGGATTCCGACTACCTGTTCCTGGGCAACATCGCCCCCGCTTTGCAATGCCGGGTGCGCGACCAGTTGGGCGCCCGCGCCCGGCTGGTGGGCGGCGACACGATGAACTTCTGGATCACGGGTCAGCCGGAGCAGGTGGGTCAGTTTCTCAAGCGCCTGCATGTGCTGACCATTAATGACGGCGAGGCGGTCTTGCTGACCGGGGAAGCGAACCTGTATCGGGCAGCGCGGAAAATTCTGGAGCAGGGACCGGGGGCGGTGGTGATCAAGCGCGGCGAGCACGGCGCCACGCTGTACAGCCACAGCCAGTATTTCGGCGTGCCCGCCTATCCGCTGGAGGATGTGGTGGATCCCACCGGGGCGGGCGATGCCTTTGCCGGCGGCATGCTGGGCTACCTGGCGCAGCAAGACAAGAAGGACGACATGACGCTGCGGCGGGCGGTGGTGTACGGCTCGGTGATGGGCAGCTTCGCCTGCGAACAGTTCGGAGTGGGGCGGCTGGCCACGCTCACGCCACAGGAGATCGAGGGCCGCTACCAGGAGTTTGTGAGCCTGACGCGCTTTGCCGCAGACGCTGCCACCGCTGGTTAAGCCTGTGCTGCCGAGGCCTCGGCGCGGCCCCACGATTGGCTCAGGCGCCTTTGCCCTGCTGGCCTGGGCGGCGGGCGGGATAACCTGCCTGTGGGCGCTGATTCATCACCGCCTGTTGCTGTACGGCGACGCCACGGCGCACCTGGCGATCGCCCGCCGCATGGTGGATTCGGCCACGCCGGGATGGGCGCAGTGGGGGACGGTGTGGCTGCCCCTGCCCCACCTGCTCATGGCGCCGCTGGTGTGGTTCCTGCCGCTGTGGAAAAACGGATTGGCGGGAGCGGCGCCGTCCTGGCTGGCGCTGGGCGTGGCCACCTGGCTTTTGCACCGCCTGGTTTGGCGCGGCTGGGGTGCGGGCGCGGCGGCGTGGGCGGCGGTGTTCTTCTGCCTCAACCCTTCGCTGCTGTACCTCTCGGCCGTGCCCATGACCGAGTCCATTTACCTGGCTTGTTTCCTGGGCGTGGTGGAGCAGTGCAGCGCCTACGCCCATGAGCCGCGGCTGCGCCATGCCTGGGCGGCCGGGGTGTGGGGCTTGGCCGCCAGTTTGTGCCGCTACGACGGCTGGTTCCTGCTGCCCCTGGCGCTGGCCGCCCTTTGGGCCGCGAGCCCGTATGGGCGGCTTGC
>JBQCEU010000200.1:0-3609 GCA_051959955.1 Terriglobales bacterium
CCCTGGCGCTGCTGCGCCGCGCCCTCGCCGACCGCGAACGCGGCGTGCGCGCCACCGCCGATGAAACCGTGCTGCGCCGCATCGCCGGCTTCGCCAACGGCGACGCCCGCGTGGCGCTCAACCTGCTGGAAGCCGCCGCCCTGGGCGCCCCGGCGACGGCGGACGCGAACGAAACTCCGGTCATCACCCCCGCCGGCCTCGAAGCCACCCTGCAGCACAAGGCGCTGCTCTATGACCGCGCCGGCGAGCAGCACTTCAACCTGATCTCGGCGCTGCACAAATCGCTGCGCAACAGCGACCCGGACGCGGCCCTCTACTGGCTGGCGCGCATGCTCGAAGGCGGCGAGGATCCCATGTACGTGGCGCGGCGGCTGGTGCGTTTCGCCTCCGAAGACGTCGGCCTCGCCGACCCCCGCGCCCTGGAACAAACCCTCGCCGCCCGCGCCGCGCTCGAGGCGATCGGACTTCCCGAAGCCGCTCTGGCGTTGGCGCAGGCCTGCGTCTATCTGGCGCTCGCGCCCAAATCCAACGCTCTCTACACCGCCTATGGCCGGGTGCTGGAGGACGTGCATTCCACTCGCGCCGATCCCGTGCCGCTGCACCTGCGCAACGCCCCCACCGGCCTGATGAAAGGCTTGGGCTATGGCCGCGGCTACCAGTACGCCCACGACCTCGACGCCGGCGTGGCGGCCATGGAATGTTTGCCGGAGAACCTAAGCGGCCGTAAGTATTACCAGCCCGGCGACCTGGGATGGGAGAAGCGCATCCGCGAACGCATGGCCGAGCTGGAGCAGCTCCGCCGGCGTTGATTGGCGCGGGCCCCTGCGCGGCTACGCCGCACGTCCCGCTTATGCTCGCCAGGGCTTGGGGGCCCGGAGCCCCAGGCCCTGGTTGCGCCACAATCCCCCCGTGAGGGCATAGACAAAACCCAACTGCGGTGATATACCGATAGCCAGGGCGAGGTCGGCCCCGCACGCAGGGTTGGCTTCGCAAGGAGGCGGCTGTGGCGATACTCAGTTTCTCGCTGCTGACCTGGCTGCTGATCGGCTGGGCCTTCTTCGCAACCATTTTCGTGCTGCTGCTGATCTACCGCGGGGTGGTCGGCATGGGCCAGGAGGATCAGCTCTTCCTCACCTCGGCGGGCCGCGGCTTCGAAGCCGAATCCGCCGCCGCCACGGCGAAGATCGCCAAGCTCCGCCCCTGGGTGTGGGGCAGCGGCCTGACAGTCGCTGCCTTCAGCCTGGCCGTCGCCGGCGTCTTTGTCCTGCAGACCATGCAGCGCTGGTAGGCGGCTCGCGCCGCTTTTATAGGGGCTTCGCCCCTCGCCTCCCGTTGGTCGGCTCCCCTTGCCGCCAAGGGTCAGGTGCGCGGCGCCCGACGCTGCATCAGCTCTCATCGCAGGGCTCTCCTCAGGGAGCGAACATGCTGCAAAGGCGTGGGCGCTGATTTTCTCCAATTAACGTCTGTAAGCTGCTGATTCGATTCAGGCGGGGGTTGGAGACGGGACTGTCCAACAGCGGAGGGCATGCCGCCTTGGTGGGGCGGGTAGAGGCTGTGGATGAGCTCGCGCTTCGGAGGTGCGGGGGCGGGAGCGACTTCGGGAGTGGGTTCCGGGGCAGGGGTGAAGGCGTCGGCAGGGAGCTGGGCGGCGGCCTGCTGCCACTGCTGCAACATGGCGAAGCCTTTGGGGTCGAAGGTGAGATTGAAGAGGGCTTTCCAGTAGGAGAAGTTGCGGCTGGCGAGGAGGCGTGCCTGGTTGAGGAGGGTGATGCCATCCATGGTGAGGCGGGCCGACCAGGCAGCGGCGAACCAGAGGCGGAAGTCGGTGTTCTTGCACCAGTGGTAGTAGGTGGAGCTGGGGACGCCTGCGCCGGCACAGAGTTCCTGGATGGTTTTGAGGCCGGGGTGGGCGTCCACGAAGTCGAGCAGGCGGCGCTGGGCCGCGGTGGGAACGAAGGCGGCAGGCTGGGGTGCGGACATGGAAAACCTCCAACTGAGTTGGAGGCGGCGGGGGGGCAGGGGACAGTGTGAGTTGTGGGGCTGTTTAGCGGCAATTTGGTGGGCGGCTAGGGGCGCGGCGCTGCCACTTGCCATACATTCGGAAGGGCCGATCAGCGGGCGGTGGAGAAAAGAAAGGCAGCAAGTACCAGCATCCCCATTGCCCAAGCAAGGCAGATTTGGAAGTAGCGTTTCAGCGTTCCGCGAGGGCGGATCTCGCCGTACCTCCTGAAGATGCTAAATAGCTTGGGGGGTGTGAACATTATGAGCGACTCCCTCTGCTCCGGCGGGCTCGCACCGTTTATCTCCCCGATCATGGCGTAAAGGCAGAAATTGCCAAGGATCGTCCCAGAAATGGACAGCAGGAGGGCAACCAGTGCGCCCAGGATCCGTGGACTTAATGGCACCGTCAATACATTTGTATGTGGGGATCAGCCTGCGGCAGTGAAGAGCAGCAGAGCAGTGACTGCCATCATTCCTGCCGCCCACGCGAAGGCGATAACTGACCATCGGCCCAGACCGCCAGTCGGGCGAATTGCCTTGTACCTTCTGAAAAGGCGCAAGACTTTGCCAGGGGTAAAGAAAAGCATCGACTCCCTGCACTCGGGCGGTCCCGCCCCATTAATCTCGCCGATCATCGCATAAAGGCAGAAGCTCGAAACCGCGATTCCGGAAAGTGCGAGGCAGAACGCGACCGCCCCAATCACCAGGCGGCCGTTCAGTGGCACACTTGCCTCGCGGCATAGAATAATAAATCGCCAGCGCCGAAGGCCCAAAATTTGCCGAGCTGGGCGGGTCGTGTATACTCTTCTGCGCCTAAGGCCGCGGAGGGACTGACCAGAATGCTTGCTCCTAGGCTTACACCAGCGGCGGTTACAGACCCGTTAGGGATTATCCCCCCGGGGCCGCCTGCAAGGCCGCCGCTTGATGAGGCCCCATATGCCCCCACGATGTAGCCCGCGCTTGCGGAGGTAAATCCGCCTGCGTAGTTGGAATTCGACCCGTTCAGGCCGTACACGAAGCCGGAGTAAACGGTGGCAGAGGCGCCGCCGTTCCATCCGGCCTGGACCGATCCCTCGCCGAAGGCACTGATCTGCCCGGTGTCGTAGTTGAGGAGCAGCTCGCCGCCGCCGCCCACCGCCCCGAGCGCCCCGAGGGACCCGGAGACACCTTCGGCTCTTCCCGAGGGTAGAAGAGCGCAAACCGCCCCCTTCAGACGGCTCGAGCCTTGCAGAGATCGCGGTGATGTCAGCTGTACCGGGCCGCTGCCCGAAGCGCCGGTGCCGCCCGGACAGTGCGGCCACGAAACGCGTTTGAGCAGCGGCTTGCCGTTGGGGTGGTAGACCGCGTCCGCCAGTCGCTCGCCGTTGTCGCCCTTTTGGTCATCGACGACGCAGAAGCCAGCTTCTGCCTTTGAGATCACTTGATTTAGGCTGTTCATGATGAAGCTGAGCAGCTCGTTTGACAATCCGGGTGACGGCGCCGGGGCGCTCCCGCAAGCTTGGTACAGGAAGCAGGCAGGGCCGCCCAATGGGACTGGGCAGCTGTGAGGACTTGAGCATAGCCCGAATGGATCAATCGCCGTTAACGGCGTGCCGCCCACGTACGCGT
>JBQCEU010000201.1:0-6715 GCA_051959955.1 Terriglobales bacterium
GACGCAGAACAACCTGGCGGCGGTGAAGGCCGAGGTGGACTTCATCCGCTCCAGCTTCCGCGCCGCCCAGGGCGGTGAGGCGGCGGAGATCATCGTCCACCAGCACTGCGGCGAATCGGGCGCCATCGGCGCCGCGGTGGAGGCGCTGCGGCTGTGGCGGCGGGGCCGCCAGACGACCTTCATCGGCCTCGATGCGGTGGCCGGCATCTCCTACCGCACCACCCGCAATGAGGCCACCCGCTGCTACTTCTGCAAGAACAACTGCCTGCGCACCTTCATTGACGTGCAGGCGGCCCCACAACGAGCAAGCGAGCCGCAACTGATCGCGCCCGAGAGCCTGGCGAAACCGGCCTTCAAGTCCAAGGTCCCCATGCAGGCGGGCGAGCAGCGGCTGATCATCGCCACCTGCGAGAAGGGCACGGTCGAGGAGCTGGGCGCGATGAAGGACATCAAGGCCGAGCTCGACGCCATGCGCGCCGCCCACCCCAACCTGGTGGATCTCGCCGCCCACGAGGCCTTCCGCATGCGCGCGCCCGAGCTGGTAGCCGAGCCTCCCAGCGGCCGCGCCTGGACCCAAGCCGCCAAACAACGCGCCCTGCTGTTTGAGACCCGGAAGCAAGTCCGCATCGGCATCCCGCGCGTGCTCAACACCTATGTCTACGCGCCGTTCTACAACGGCTACCTGCAGGCGCTGGGGGTGAAGGGCGAAAACATCGTCTACAGCGACTACACCAGCCCCGAGCTGTACCGCGCTGGCGCCAGCCGCGGCGCCATTGACCCCTGTTTCCCCGCCAAAATCGGCATCGCCCACGTGCACGATCTGCTGGCCGCCAAGCACGCCAAGAAGCCGCTCGACGCCATCTTCTTTGCCATGGTGGATGTGCTCCACACCCCGCTCACCCACCTCACCGGCTCCAACGCCTGCCCCACCGTCACCGCCACGCCGGAGACCGCCAAGGCGGCGTTCATCAAGGAGTCGAACCTGTTCGCCGAGGCCGGCGTCCGCTTCCTGGGCCCGGTGCTCAACTTCGCCGACCGCCCGCTGCTGGCCCAGCAGCTCTACCAGGCCTTCAACCCCATCCTCGGCCTGGGCGAAAGCGAGAACGAAAAGGCCGTGACTGCCGGCTGGGCGGCGATGACCGCCTACGAATCCGAAATGCGCGCCAGGGCCCGCCAGGTGCTCGACCAACTCGAGCGCGAGGACCGCGTCGGCCTGGTCATGCTGGGCCGCCCCTACCACCACGATCCCGGCCTCAACCACGAAATCCTCGACGAATTCAGCAAATTGGGCTACCCGGTCTTCTCGCAGTCGCTTCTGCCCATGGATGACGACATTCTGGAGCGGCTGTTTGGCGCGGAGGTACAAGCAGGCAACATCCAGGACGCGCGCGACATCAGCGATGTCTGGAAAAACTCCTACTCGGCCTCGACCAACCACAAGATTTGGGCGGCGAAGTTCACCGCCCGCCACCCCAACCTGGTGGCGCTGGAGATCTCGAGTTTCAAATGCGGCCACGACGCCCCCATCTACGGCGTGATCGAAAGCATCATCGAGAGCTCGGGCACGCCCTACTTCTCGTTCAAGGATCTGGATGAAAACAAGCCCACCGGCTCGATCCGTATCCGCGTGGAGACGATTGATTACTTCCTGCGCCGCTACCGCGAGGATATCGCCGACCGGCGGCAGCAGCGGGCGCGGGCCGAGGCCGCCATCGCCGCCCGGCTGGCCGAGCTGGAACGCGAACTCACCCACGAGGAACTAGCCCATGCCTGAAACCCAGGCCCCGCCGCCTTCAAGGCTCGACGTCACCCTGCACCAGTTCCTGATGGGCGCCAAGTCGGCCCCTGCGAAGTACGAGCCGCCGGCGGGGCTGTCGCTGCCCGCGCCCCCCTACCCGCGCTTCCCCGCCCTGCACGCCACCCGCGCGGAGGACCTGGGCTCGCCTCCCTACCGCACCCCGCCCGAGCGGCACTGGACCATCCCGCAGATCTACCGCGGCCTGCGCGGCTGGATGTTTCCCTATGTGCGCTCGCGCCTGCTGCCGGGTGATTTTCACCCCATCATCGCCTACCTCTTCACCGAGTGGAAATGCAACCTCGACTGCCACTACTGCTGGGCTTACAACAACAGCGTCAAGGGCATGACCGAGCCGGTGGCGCGCGCCGCGCTCGACTGGCTCTCCGACCGCGGCACCGGCGTGCTGGCGCTGATGGGCGGCGAGCCGCTGCTGCGCCCGCAGTTTGTGCACAAGGTGGTGGATTACGCGGCGCAGAAGGGCATGTGGGTCTATCTGCCTACCAACGGGCGGCTCCTGCGGCCGGAGGTGATTGACTGGCTGGGCGACGCCGGCGTGGCCACGGTCAATCTGGCGGTGGATTCGGTCGAGATCAAACCCAGCCTGCCCAAGGCGCTGGCCCCCATCCGCGGCTACTTCAACTACCTGATCAAGCGCCAGTACCGCTACGGCTTCACCGTCTTCTTCAACATCAATATCTGCCGCAACAACCTGGTGGACGTGCGCGAGCTCACCGAGATCGCCCACGACTGCGGCATCTCCACCGACTACCACATCAACGAGTCGCCGATGACCGAACACGGCGACTTCAAGCACCTGGAGCGCAACGAAACCTACATCACCCGCGACGACTGGCCGCGGGTGGATGAAACCATTGACTGGATCATTGACAAGAACCGCTCCGGCTACAAGATGGTGGACTCCGTCCAACGCCTCGAGCAGATGAAGCGCTTCATGCGCGGCGAACAGGGCCCCTGGGCCTGCCGCGCCGGCCAGAACTCACTCATCGTCCGCGTGGACGGCACCCTCGCCCCCTGCTTCCCCCTCTACTCCGCCTCCCACGACTGGGGCACCGTGGGCCAGCACAAGTTCGTGGTCGAGGAGCTGGCCGCCATGAAGAAGTCGTGCAGCCTGACCTGCTTTTCCACCCTCAACCACAACTTGGCCATGGCCTACGACGACGCCCGCGTGATCAAGTACCTCGTCAAGCAGGCCCGCCACGGCTTCCAGGGGGTGACCGGGAGCATGGATCAGGGGTGAAAGCTGTTGCCAGTGACCCGCAGCCAGTTAAGGCGCGGAAGCGTGGCAGTGCGAGAGATCTTCACTTCTGCAAACCCTGACTGTAGTGGCCATGATTGGGTCACGCTGCCAGGAGGTGGCTCGCATGCCCGATGAGGAGGAACGCCACCAGATGACGCTCGAGGCCCTGGAGGATGTTGATGCAGGCCGGGTGGTCGCCCACGCGGCGGTTCAGGCATGGGCCGAGAGACTCGGCACCAAGAAGCCGCTGCCCCGGCCGGCGAAGTGACATTACTTTGGACCAACGCGACGGCGGACCTCGTGCGTCTGTTCGAGCATTTAAGCCCAGTCGCACCCAAGGCGGCGGCGCACGCGGTGCGACGGCTCACCATGCACCCGACCGGCTGATCGAGTACTCGCGTCCAGGGTGGAGACCGCGAACTCCCCGGAAGCTCTTGCCGCGCCGATGGCTAAAATGAAGGCACATGATTCGCACATTTCAGCCTGAGGCGACGCGGCGGAAGCCGGCCCGGGCCGACAAGCCGGAGATGACGCTCGACCGGGCGTTGTCCCGCGCGGGGCTGGCCTCGCGCACCGTGGCGGCGCAGTGGATCGCCGCCGGGCGGGTGCGGGTGGACGGGCGGGTGGCGCGCGATCCGCAGCTTTGGGTGGCGCCGGAACGCCAGCGTGTCACCCTCGACGGGCAGCCGCTGCGCCGGCCGCAACCCATGTACTGGGCGCTGCACAAGCCGGTGGGCTACATCACCAGCCACGGCGATCCCCGCGGCCGCCCCACCATCTACGACCTGGTCGGCCCCCAGCTCGAAATGCCGGCCTGGGGCGATGGGGACCCCAGGCCGGCGTCATCGGCGGTGCAGGACAAGCGGGATGCACGGCATAGCCGGGCAGGGGCCCGCGCCCAACAATGGTATTTCTCCGTTGGGCGTCTCGATCAGGACACCCGCGGCCTGCTGCTCATCACCAACGACAGCGTCTTCGCCGAGCGCGTCGCCAATCCCGAGTTGAAGGTGGCCAAAACCTACCACGTGCGGGTCGCGCCGCCGATGGACGCCGCCACGCTGGCGCGGCTGGGCGGCGGGCTCGACATCGGCCGCGGCGAGCGGGCCGCGCCCTGCGCGGTGCGGGCGCTGAAACGCCCCGGTTGGATTGAGATTCAACTGCGCGAGGGCAAGAACCGGCAGGTGCGGCGCATGGTGGAAGCGGTCGGGCACCGGGTGGAAGAACTGGTCCGCGTGCGCATCGGCAAGCTGGCGCTGGGCGACCTGCCTTCCGGCACGCTCCGCCGCATCCGGCCAAGCGATGTAATCTAAGGAAATAACCCATGCTGGTACAGCAGTTTTTCCTGGGATGCCTGGCGCACGCCTCCTACCTCGTGGCCGACGAGACGGCAGGCGTGGCCGCGGTCATTGATCCGCAGCGCGACATCGAGATTTACCTGGAGGCGGCGGCCAAGCTGGGGGTGCGCATCCAGTACGTCTTCCTCACCCACTTCCACGCCGATTTCCTCGCCGGCCATCTGGAACTGCGCGAGCGCGTGGGCGCGGAGGTCTGCCTGGGCTCGCGCGCCCAGGCGACCTATCCCTTCCGGGCGCTGGATGACGGCGAGCGGTTGCCGTTGGGCTCGGGTACTTTGCGGATTCTGCACACGCCCGGCCATACGCCCGAGTCCATCACGATTCTGGTGTTTGAGCCGGGCGCCGATCAGCCCAAGGCGGCGCTAACCGGCGATACGCTGTTCATCGGCGACGTCGGCCGCCCCGACTTGCGCGCCTCGCTGGGCTGGTCGGCGGGCGAACTGGGGGCATTGCTCTACGATTCCCTGCACCAGAAGCTGCTGCCGCTGCCGGATGCCACGCTGATCTATCCCGCCCATGGCGCCGGCTCGCTCTGCGGCAAGCAACTGGGGCGCGACACGGTTTCGACCCTGGGCGAGCAGCGGCGGCTGAACTACGCCCTGCAGCCGATGGCAAAAGACGATTTCCTGCGGCTGGTGTTGGCCGATCAGCCCGACGCACCCGCCTATTTCACCTACGACGCGGTGCTCAACAGCCAGGAGCACCCCAGCCTGCAGTCGGCCCTTCTGCAGTCACTGCAGCCGCTGACCGCGGGCGAGGTGGCAGCAGCGCAGGCGGCGGGCGCGACCATTCTCGACACCCGCATGGCCGCCGCCCATGCGCGGGCGCACTGGAAAGGCGCGGTGAATATCCCCCTCGACGGTTCTTTCGCCACCTGGTGCGGTTCGCTGCTCTCGCCCCAGGCGCCGATTGTAATCATCGCCAACCCCGGCCGCGAGCGTGAAGCCGGCGTGCGGCTGGGCCGCATCGGCTTTGACCGTGTCGCCGGCTACCTGGCGGGCGGCATGGAAGCGCTGCGCAACCACGATGAGCTGCTGGCCGGGCATGCCCGCCTCTCGCCCGCCGAGTTGGCCGAAAAGTTGCATGGGACCATGCCGCCGGCGGTGCTCGATGTGCGCACGCCAGGCGAGCGGCAGGCAGGAGCCATCAACGGCAGCCGCCACATCCCGCTGAGCCAACTGCAATCGCGCCGCGCCGAGCTGCCCAAAGGCCCCATCGTGGTCTATTGCCAGAGCGGCTATCGCTCCTCGGCCGCCGCCAGCCTGCTGCAAGCCTGGGGATACGACGTCACCGACCTCGACGGTGGCTATCAGGCTTGGGAGAAGCTGCCGAATACCGCCGCGATGGCGTTTTAATTGATCGCGGGCGCCCGACGCGGCTCTGCCGCGTCGCCCGCTCTCCCAACCGTCCAGCGACGCTTCGCCGGGACCCCTCCGCCCCGGATCCGCATATTCAGAAGATGCGGCAGGGCCTCGCGCCGCGCCCTGGCCGACTTCCCGTACTCTTCCGTCCAGAACTGTTCACCGTTCACGGTTCACTGTTCACTGCCGTAAACTAAGGGAGACACCTTAGATCGGAGGATTCCATGCCCTTTTCCCTGCCGCCGCTGCCCTACGCCTACAACGCCCTCGAGCCCGTGGTGGACGAGGCCACGATGCATCTGCACCACGAGAAGCATCACGCCGCCTACGTCAACAACCTCAACGCCGCGCTCAAGGATCACGCCGACCTGCAATCGCTCTCGCTCGACGACCTGCTGCGCGGCATCAACTCGAAAGTTCCGGAGGCGATCCGCACCGCGGTGCGCAACAACGGCGGCGGCCACTCCAACCACAGCATGTTCTGGACGATCATGAGCCCCAAGGGCGGCGGCCAGCCGTCGGGCGCGCTGGCGCAGGCGATCGAAAAGGAACTGGGCGGCTTTGAGGCCTTCAAAACCAAGTTCAACGACGCCGGCCTGAAGCGCTTCGGATCCGGCTGGGCCTGGCTGGTGCTGAAGGGCGGCAAGCTCGAGGTCATCTCCACCGCCAACCAGGACTCGCCCATCATGGACGGCCACTACCCGGTGATGGGCAACGACGTGTGGGAGCACGCCTACTACCTCAAGTACCAGAACCGCCGCGGTGATTACCTCGCTGCGTGGTGGAATGCGGTGAATTGGACGGAGGTTGGCAAGCGCTACGAAGAGGGGAAGAAGTAATTAGTGATTAGTGATTAGGTATTAGCCACGCAGTTCGCACCGCCCGCTGGGAGCGCGAGCGTGGCTAATCACTAATCACTAGTACCTAATCACTTTTTGGCGGC
>JBQCEU010000202.1:0-17760 GCA_051959955.1 Terriglobales bacterium
GCTGGCGTTGCGGCCGTGCAAGGTGGCGGACTTCGAGGCGGAGGTGCTGGGGGCGCTGGCGGGGCTGGGGATAGATGTCCGCATCTGGCCGATGCCGGTGGAGGTGCCCAAGCCGGTGCGCTTTGATCTCGATCATGACAACGGCAGCTATGACGGGGACGCGGTGCGGCGGTGGTGGCGGATTCTGGTGGCCTGCCAGCGGGTGTTTGGGAAAGTGCGGGGGGAGTTTCGCGGCAAGGCGAGTCCGGTGCATGTGTTCTGGGGCAGCATGGACCTGGCCTACACGCGGTTTTCGGGGCGGCCTGCGCCGGCGCGGCCGGAGGCCGACAAGGTGACGCAGGAGGCGTATGCGTGCGAGTGCGCCAGCGCCGGGTTCTGGGCGGGAGATGAGCGTTTTCCGGAAGCGGCGTTTTACGCCTATGCGGCGCCGGAGCCGGCGGGGTTCGCCGAGCAGAAGCTGCATCCGGCGGCGTTTTACCAGAAAGAGATGGGCGAGTTTCTGCTGCGCTATGAGGACGTGCGGCGCAGCCCGGATCCGGAGGCGGAGCTGCTGAGCTTCTTGCGCAACACTTCCAGCGCCGCGGCGGAGCTGGGGAAGTGGTAGGCGCGGTTCGCCGGTAGGCGACGGGCGTTGGCCGATTTGGGGTGGCATGGGCGCGGGCCGCGGCTAGGCTGGAGGCATGGACGACGAGGCCATGGTTTCACAAAGCCGCTGCGGCGGGTTTTGCCGTCGCGGATTATTCTTTCCCCTGGTCCTGATCGCGCTGGGCGTGATTTTTCTGCTCGATCAGTTGAACTACATAGACGCCGGGCGGGTGTTTGCCTACTTCTGGCCGGTGGTGATCGTCATCTTCGGGCTGAGTGTGCTGAGCGGGCGGCGGGGGCGCAACCACATTTTGATCGGCGTGGTCGCTCTGGCCATCGGCACGGCGATGCTTGTCGATCGGCTGGGGTACTGGAACTTCGACATTGGGCGCTTTTGGCCCGTAATTTTGATCCTGATTGGGATTACGTTGCTCTTCCGGCGGCACGACCGTGGAGACCGCTTGCGTCACGCGCATCAACGCCTGGGGCAGATCATCGCCGAACAGGATGCGGCCCGAGATCAGGCGGCGGGTCAGGCCGTGGACGGGGAAGTGTTTCTGGACGCGGTGGCGGTGCTGGGAGGATACAACCGGCGGATCACATCGCAGAAGTTTACCGGCGGGCGGATTACCGCCTTTTTCGGGGGCTTGCAGGTGGATTTGACCCAGGCCGATATCGCCGGTCCGGAGGCGGTGGTGGAGGTTACGGCGTTCCTGGGCGGCGCCGAGCTGCGGGTGCCGCGGCAATGGGAAATTGACGTGCACGGGCAGCCGGTGCTGGGCGGCTTCAACGATTAGACGCAGCAGCTTCCGAAACCGGGGGCCAAGCGGCTGGTGATTCGCGGCGTGGCTTTCATGGGCGGCGTCAACATTAAGAACTAATGCATCCGCTGTGGGGACATGGGCGGCGGCTAACGCTCTACTTTCTGCTGTGGGTGGCGGTGGGGGTGGTGCTGGCCTACATGCTGGTGGGGCAGGGGCTGACGCCGTTCGAGGCGTGGGCGCTGGCCAATCCGCTGGTGCTGCTCTACGCCTTTGCCTGTCTGCCGGTGTGGTACACCTGCCGGGCGCTGCCACTGGCGCGCGAGGCGGAGACGGCCCTGACGGCGCAAGTGGTGGCGGCGGCGGCGGCCGGAGGGTTGTGGGCGCTGGCCGCCTCTGCGCTGGCCTTCATCTACGGCTGGGCGCCGCTGGGCGCACCGCGATGGGTGCTGATCTGGGCGGCGGGAGCGCTCTTGTACGGTCTGGTGGCGGCGGGCTACTACGTGGCGCTCGAGGGCGAACGCCGCGGCGCCGCCGAAAGGCTGGCGCATGCCGCCGAGCTGCGCGCGCTGAAGGCACAGCTTAACCCGCACTTCCTTTACAACAGCCTCAATTCCATCAGCGCCTTGACCGCCGCCGATCCGGCGCGGGCGCGGGAGATGTGCGTGCTGCTGTCCGATTTTCTGCGGCGCACGCTGGCGCTGAGCCAGGCCGGACCGGCGGCGCTGGTGGCGCTGGGCGAGGAGCTGCAGTTGGCGCGCAGCTATCTGGCGATCGAGCAGGTGCGCTTCGGCGCCCGCTTGCAGGTCGAGGAGGACGTGGCGCCGACGCTGCTCTCGGCCCTGGTGCCGCCGCTGCTGCTGCAGCCGCTGATGGAGAACGCCGTGGTGCATGGCATTCAGCAACTGACCGCGGGCGGGCGCATCGGCATCCGCGCCGGCGAAGCCGACGGGCAGGTCCGCATCCACATTGTGAACCCCTACGATGCCGAGGCCCCGCGCCGGCTGCGGGGCGGCGGCGGGCTGGGGATGCAGAATGTTCACCAGCGGCTGCGGGCGCTGTTCGGCGCCGGCGCGGGGCTGGCGGCGGCGGCGGGCGGCGGCGAGTTCGAGGTGACGTTGACGCTGCCGCGGAAGGACAATTAGGCATGCGGGTGGCGCTTGTGGACGACGAAGAGCTGGCGCGGACGGTGCTGCGCGAAATGCTGGGGCGCGAGGAAGGCTTGGAGATTGTGGCCGAATGCGCCAACGGCTTCGAGGCTGTGCGCGCGGCCGGCGAGCAGAAACCGGACGTCATGCTGCTCGACATCCAGAGGCCCAAGCTGGACGGCTTTGAAGTGCTGGAGCTGCTGCAGGCGGGCGGCAGCGGGGAGATGGCGGTGGTCTTCGTCACCGCCCACGACGAGTACGCGCTGCGCGCCTTCGAGGTGCATGCGGTGGATTACCTGCTGAAGCCGTTCACCGCCGAGCGGCTGCATCGGGCGCTGGAGCGCGCGCGCGAGCGCCGGGCGCCCGACGCGCGGGCGCTGGCGGCCAGCGCGCATCCGGGGCCGGTGGAGCGGATCGTGGTGCGCGACGGGGCGCGGGTGACGATCATTCCGGTGGCGAAGCTGGATTACGCCGAGGCGCAGGACGATTATGTCGCGCTGGCGAGCGAGGGCAAGAAGCATTTGAAGCAGCAGACCATCGCCAGTTTGGAGGCGGCGCTCGATGCGGCGCGGTTTGTCCGCATTCACCGCTCCTATCTGGTGCGGCTGGAACGCATCGCGCGCATCGAGCCGGCGGGCAGCGACAGCCAGATTGCGATTCTCACGACCGGGGAGAGGCTGCCGGTCAGCCGAAGTGGCGCCGCACGCTTAAAGCAGGTGCTGGGGTGAGAGAGGCTGTTAGCTCTTGGGGGAGAGTTGCAGGTCCGCCATGGTGAGCCAGTGGTTGGGGTCGAGGTTGACCGCGGCGGGGGCGGATTCTTCAGGCAGGCGCAGGATGCTGTGCGGGCCTTTCAGCATGAGGAGCGACGGGGCGGCGGCGCCGTTGACGGCGACCTCCACCGGCATCTGAAAGTATTGGCCCTCATCGGGCGCTTGATCCACGGTGACCGTGAGCTGATGGGCGGCGGCGTCATAGCGCCAGGCGTAGCTGGCGCGCAGAATGCCGCCGCGGTGCAGCCATTCATTGAAGAACCAGCCGAGGTCGTGGGCGTAGGCGGGGCAGGCGGCGTCCTGCTTGCAGGCGTCTTCCATGGCGTGCTGGAAGTCGAGCGAGCTGGCGTTGTGGTTGCGAAAGCGGCGGTAGTAGAGGCGGATGCCGTTCCAGAAAGTTTCCGTGCCCAGCACGCCGCGCAGCATGTGCAGCACCTGCGCGCCGCCCTGGTAGATCTGGGCGTTGTTGGCGATGACTGTGCTGATGTCCTGAAGGTTGTTGTGCACCAGGGTTGAAGCCGGGTGCTGGGTGGCGTAGCGGCGGGCCTGCTCGGCGCTGTGCTCGACGCCTTGCAGGAAGGCGTCGCGGCCGTCCTGGTGCTCGGTGTAGAGGAGGGCGAAGTAGGTGGCGAAGCCCTCGCTGAGCCAGACGTCGTCCCAGTCCTTTTCGGTGACCGAGTCGCCGAACCACTGATGGGCCATCTCGTGGGCGATCAACTGACGACCGGGGCCCGAAGGCGGGTAGCCGTAGAAGATGTCGGAGGCCAGCTCCATGCCGCCGCCCACGCCGTTGGCCTCGACCTGGGCCAGCTTCTCGTAGGAATAGGGGCCGATGTGATCCACGTAGAACTCGAGGATGGGCTGGGTGAAGCGGCTGAAGGCGGCAAAGCCGGCGTCGCGCTCCTGGGGAAAGACCCAGGCGGAGAGGGGAATGCCGTGGAACTTTCCGAAATAATCCACCGCCAGCGGCGCCACTGCCAGCGAGAACTGCCAGGTGCAGATGGGGGTGTCTTCCCGCCAGACGGTGCGGCGCAGGCCGTTGGGGAGATCGGTGGACTCGGTCTGGAGGCCGTTCGAGAGGACTTGGTACTGGCGGGGGGCGGTGACGGTGATTTCTTTCGTCGCCTTCATCGAAGGATGGTCCACCACCGCCAGCCAGTTGCGGGCGAGATCGGGCCACTCGTTGGTGAAGAACTCGCGATCGCCGTAGCGGTTGTTGCCGATCAGCAGGCCGTTGGCGGGGCGGCCATGGTAGACGGCGGTGAAGCTGAGCTCCTGGCCGGCCGCGCCCGGTTGCGCCAGCGTCACCAGCAGCCGGTCATGGGACTGCTCGAAGCGCAGGGCGGCGCCGTTGGCGGCGGTGACCGCGGTAACCTGCATGCCGGTGCCCGCCGCCGGCGCCAGCGCCGTTTTGGGCGCGCCGTAAGGCGGGCGGGGGAGGCAGGGGTTGGAGCGGTCGGCGGGCTCGGCCTGCGTCCGGTACTGGCACAAATCGAGCCCGATCTGCCCCACGCCGTCCTGGGTGAAGCGCACGGTTACGGTGTCGCGCACCGCGACCTGATCGTTGGCGTCGCTGAGTTGGACGTCGAAGCCGTAATGGGTGACGACATAGCCCACAGGGCGCGCATAGCTGTCCGCCCGCAGCGGCGCTCCGCCCACCAGCAGCCCCAGCGCCGCCATTGCGATCCATCCCACTCTCATTTGCATGCCGTCACGATAGCACCACATGGTCTAGCTGAGACCCGGGATCTCGCCGGCCAACATGAACACGCGCCCGGATGCATCCAGAAGCATCACGGCATCGAATCCGGACGGCGCCTGTCGCCGCGAAGCTCCCGCCGCGGGCAGCGCGCCTGCGGAGCCGGGGCGTGGGGCCCCGGCGCAGTGTCGCGTGCGGCCCGGGAGAGCGGGCGGCGGAACGCAGCGGAGCCGGGCGCCCCCGATCCGGGAATGCCTGCTAAAATTGGGTGTTCCTCTCTTTTCATCATGCCCTCCCTGATTGCCAAGGTTTTCGGCACCAAGAACGAGCGCGAAGTGGCGCGTCTGCAGCCGCAGGTGGAGGCCATCTGCGCCCTCGAGCCGGCGATGCAGGCGCTCAGCGACGAGCAGATGCGCGCCAAGACGGCCGGGTTCCAGCAGCAGGTGCGGGAGCGGGTGGCGGCGGCCGGGGACAACGAAGAGGCCCGCAAGGAAGCGGAAAAGGCGGCGCTGGACGAGCTGCTGGTGCCGGCCTTCGCGCTGGTGCGGGAGGCGGGGCGGCGGGTGCTGCAAATGCGGCACTTCGACGTGCAGTTGATCGGCGGCATGGTGCTGCACCAGGGCAAGATCGCCGAGATGCGCACCGGTGAGGGCAAGACGCTGGTCGCCACGCTGCCGGTGTACCTCAACGCCCTCGGCGGCCGCGGCGTGCACGTGGTCACGGTCAACGACTATCTGGCGCGGCGCGACTCGGAGTGGATGGGGCGGCTCTACCAGTTCTTGGGCTTGACGGTGGGGGTGATCGTCCATGACATGAGCGACGCCGACCGCAAGGCGGCGTACGCGGCCGATGTCACCTACGGGACCAACAACGAGTTCGGCTTCGACTACCTGCGCGACAACATGAAGTTCGACCTGGCGGACTGCTGCCAGCGCGGCCACCACTTCGCCATCGTGGACGAGGTGGACTCGATCCTGATTGACGAGGCGCGCACGCCGCTGATCATCAGCGGGCCGTCGGAGGAGTCCACCGACAAGTACTACCGCATTGACCGCATCATCCCGCGGCTGCAGCGGGGCGATCCGCCGGAGGGGACGGAGAAGCCGGCCACCGGGGATTATTTCCTGGATGAGAAGCAGCGGACGGCGACGCTGACCGAAGAGGGCGTGGCCAAGTGCGAAGAGGCGCTGGGGGTGGAGAACCTCTACGACATCGCCAACATGGAGCTCATCCACCACATCTACCAGGCGCTGCGGGCGCACACGCTGTACAAGCTGGATGTGGATTACGTGGTGAAGGAAGAGCAGGACCCGCAGACCGGACGGCTGGAGAAGAAGGTCCTGATCGTGGACGAGTTCACCGGGCGCCTGATGCCGGGGCGGCGCTGGTCGGACGGGCTGCACCAGGCGGTGGAAGCCAAGGAAGGGGTGAAGATCGAGCGCGAGAACCAGACGCTGGCCACCATCACCTTCCAGAACTACTTCCGCATGTACAAGAAGCTGGCGGGCATGACCGGCACCGCCGAGACGGAGGCGACAGAGTTCCACTCCACCTACAAGCTGGACGTGCTGGTGATCCCCACCAACCGGCCGCTGATCCGCAAGGAAAACCCCGACGTGGTGTACCGGACGGAGCGGGAGAAGTTCAACGCCGTGGTGGAAGAGATCGCCGACTGCCAGAAGCGCGGGCAGCCGGTGCTGGTGGGCACCATTTCGGTGGAGAAGTCGGAGCGGGTGGCCGAACTGCTGCGCAAGGCGCGGGTGCCGCACGTGGTGCTGAACGCCAAGTACCACGAGAAGGAAGCCGAGATCGTCGCCCAGGCGGGGAGGAAAGGGGCGGTGACCATCGCCACCAACATGGCCGGCCGCGGCACCGACATTTTGCTGGGCGGCAACCCGGAAGCCATGGCGCGGGCGGCGCTGCTGAAGAAGGGCATTCACTACGACGCGTTGTCGCCCGAGGAACGGACGGCGGCGCTCGCGCCCTACAAGGCGCAGACCGACCAGGAGCATGACGAGGTGGTGGGGCTGGGCGGGCTGCACATCATCGGGACGGAGCGGCACGAGTCGCGGCGCATTGACAACCAGTTGCGCGGGCGCGCCGGGCGGCAGGGCGACCCGGGATCGTCGCGGTTCTACCTTTCCCTGGAGGACGACCTGCTGCGCATCTTCGGGGGCGACAAGATCAGCGGGCTGATGCTGCGGCTGGGCATGGAGGAGGGGCAGCCGATCGAGAGCAAGCTGGTCAGCCGGCGCATCGCCGCCGCCCAGGAACAGGTCGAGGCGCAGCACTTCGAGAGCCGCAAGCACCTGCTCGAGTACGACGACGTGATGAACAAGCAGCGCGAGGCCATCTACGGGATGCGCCACGATCTGCTGGCCGGACTCGACCAGAAGGAGTTCCTGATGGGCGTGTCCGACGGCCTGGTCACCGCCGACATGGAGAGCTTCTGCGGCAAGGACGTGCACCCGGACAAGTGGAACGTGGCCGGGCTGCGGCAGGCGGTGAAGGAGAAGTTCGGGATTGATTTTGAGGGTCAGATTCCGGTGGAGACGCTCAATTACGACGAATTCCACCTGGCGATCATGGACCTGCTGGAGAAGAAATACAGCGAGAAAGAGACGCTCATCGGCGCGCCGCAGATGCGGCAGTTCGAGCGGCTGGTGATGCTGCAGATCCTCGACAACCTGTGGAAGGACAACCTGCTGGCCATGGACCACCTCAAGGAGGGCATCGGGCTGCGGGGCTACGGACAGCGGGATCCGCTGATCGAGTACAAGAAGGAATCCTTCGACATGTTCCAGGACCTGATGGACCGGATCGAAGGCGACAGCCTGCGAACGGTGTTTTTGGCGCGCATTCAGACGCGGGAAGAGCAGGAGCAGGAACTGGCGCAGCGGCGCGAGGCGGAGCTACAGGCGCTGCGCGACTACGAGCGGGAGATGGAGCGGCGCAAGCAGAAGCAGGCGCGGGAGCTGCGGTTCTCCGGCGGCGAGGAGCCGACGGCTGTCGCCACCGTGGTGCGGAACGAGGACAAGGTCGGGCGGAATGATCCCTGCCCGTGCGGGTCGGGGAAGAAGTACAAGAAGTGCCATGGGAGCGACCAGGGGTGAGGAGTGAGGAGCTAGGGGTGAGGGGTGAGGGAAGGAGGCGGCGCGGGGCGCCGCGGCATTAACCATGAAGATCGCTGAACTGTTGGGGGCGGAGTTGGAGCATGAGCTGCCGCGGACGCGGGCGACGCTGGAGCGGGTGCCGGCGGAGAAGGTGGAGTGGGCGCCGCATGCCAAGTCCATGCCCATGGGGAAGCTGGCGGCGCATGTGGCCCAACTGGGCGGATTTGGGCTGAGGGTGGCGACGGCGCCGATGTTGGATTTCATGACCGCCGGCATGAGACCGCTGAAGTTTGAGTCGGCGGCGCAGGTGGTGAAGGTGCTGGAGGCGGGCACGGCGGAGGTGCGGGCGGCGCTGGCGACGATCGGGGACGCGGCGTGGAATGAGCCGTGGAAGCTGTGCGCGGGCGAGCAGGTGTTGTTTCAGGGGACGCGGTTTGCGGCCTGGCGGGCGATGTACGTCAACCACATGGTGCATCACCGGGCGCAGTTGGGGGTTTACCTGCGGATCCTGGGCCTTCCCGTGCCGGGTGTGTACGGGCCTAGCGCCGACGAGCAGTAGCGTAGAGTTCGGGATAGTTGCGGGGCTCGGCGGCGGCGACGCTCAGACCCAGGGCGGCGGCCGTGCGGCGGACCCAGGCGGCGGTGCCTTCCATTTCCAGATAGATGCCGAAAGGGGTTTCGTCCCAGGCGATCTCGCCGGGATGGCCTGGACGGGTGAAGAGCGTGCGGTGGCGGGTGTAGGAGAGGGTCTCACCGAGAGCGAGAGAGAGCAGGCGGCGCAGGGCGGGACCGTCGGCGACTGCGATCTCGATTTCCTTACGGCGTTTGAGCGGGCCGGAAAGGCGCGGGCCCTTGGCGGTGAGCAGCCAGAGGCGGCCGGAGTGGCGCAAGCGCAGGAGAGTGGCGCGGGAGGGGCCGAAGAGCCAGTTTTGCTCGCGGGTGCGGGGGCGATGGATGGTGAAGCCCAGCTCGCGCAAGCGGCGGCGCATGGAGGCGGGGCGGGCGAGGTGAAATTTGAGCTCGGTCTCCAGCTTGGCCGGCATCAACGGTCCCGGGCGATGACCATGACGGGGAGGCGTTCGAGGGCCGTCTTCCACGGCGAGGGGGACAGGGGGGCGAGGGCGGCGAGGGCCAGCTCGGCCTGCTCGCGGCTCTCGCGGCGGGCGCGCTCGAGGGCGCCGGTCGAGGCCACCAGCGCCTGTACGGCGGGCCAGAAGGCGGCGTCGCCTGCCAGCACCTGGGCGATGGCGGCGCGGCCGGCGGGGTCGGCGCTCTCGTAGGCGTAAATGACGGGCAGCGTCATCTTGCCCTCGCGCAGGTCGCTGCCCACCGGCTTGCCCACCACCGCCTGGTTGCCGTCGCAGTCGAGCAGATCATCCACCATTTGAAAAGCCTGCCCGAGGTGATGGCCAAAGGCGTGCAGGCACTGCAGCCAGGCGGCGTCACGGCCGGCGGCCATGGCGCCCAACTGGGAGGCGACGGTAAACAGGCGGGCGGTTTTGCGCTCCATCAACTCGCGGTGCTGGGCGGCGGTGACCACGCGATGCTGCATTTCGAGCTGCAGCAGCTCGCCTTCGACCAGGGCCTGGGTGAGGGCGATGAGGGCGTCGAGGATGGCGAAGCTGCGCTCGCCCAGCGCGAGACGGAACGCCTGCATGTAGAGCCAGTCGCCGGCGAGGACCGAGCGGGCGTTGCCCCACTGGGCGTTGGCCGAGGGGCGGCCGCGGCGGGTGGAGGCATCGTCAATGATGTCGTCGTGGATGAGGGTGGCGGCGTGGATCATCTCCACGATGGCGGCCAGACGGACGCGGGGGCGCTGGGGGCAGTCGGCCTGGCGGGCGGCGAGCAGGACCAGGGCGGCGCGGATGCGCTTGCCGCCGCTCGACTGCAAGTGGCGGCCGATGGTGGTCACCGCCTCGATGCCGCATTCGGCGCCGGCGCGCAGTTCCTCTTCGACCAGCGTCAAATCCTCGCGCACCAGGGCCAGCGCATCCAGTCCCGCGTCGGTGAGGGCAGCGTGCATGGGGGATTACTGGCTGCGGTAGTTGACAAACTGCAGGTCGAGGCCGAAGTCGTGCGACTTCAACAGGGCGATGATCTCCTGCAGCGTGTCGCGGTCCTTGCCGGTGACCCGCACCACCTCGCCCTGGATGGCGGCCTGCACCTTCTTTTTGGAGTCCTTGATGATGCGCACGATCTCCCGCGCCTTTTCGCTGGGGATGCCGCTCTGCACCTTGACCGTCTGGCGGACGGTGCCGCCGGCCGCGGCTTCGACCGTGCCGAAGGAGAGCGCCTTGAGCGAGACGCCACGCTTGAAGAGCTTTTGCTGCAGGATTTCGCTCACCGCCTTGAGCTTGTAGTCGTCCTGGGTGGCGAGGGTGAGCTCCTTCTCCTTTTCGTTCCAGTCAATGATGGTGTGGCTGTCCTTGAGGTCGTAGCGGGTGGTGGTTTCCTTGAGCGCCTGCTGCACCGCATTGGCGACTTCCTGCGGGTTCACCTCGCTGGCGACGTCAAATGAGTTTTCGTGCGCGGCCATGGCAATTATTATCCAGCATTTGGGAACAGGCGGAAAAAGTTGGCGGAGGTGAGTTGGGCAATGTCCTCCGGCTGACACTTTCGCACCTCGGCCAGTTTGGCGGCGACGGCGGCGACCCAGGCGGGCTCGTTGCGCCGGCCGCGATGGGGAACCGGCGCCAGATAGGGGGCGTCGGTTTCGACCAGGAGGCGATCGGAGGGCGCCCAGGCGGCGATGGCGCGGAGTTCCTCGAGCTTGGGGAAAGTCAAAAGGCCGGAGAAGGACAGATACCAGCCGAGGGTGAGCGCCGCTTCCGCCTGCTGACGGGTGCCGGTGAAACAGTGGAAGACGCCGCCAACCCCGGGGTGGGCGGCGCAGATGGCGAGGCAGTCGTCCCAGGCCTCGCGGCAATGGATGGAGACGGGAAGCGAACGCTCGGCGGCGAGGGTCAACTGGCGCTCGAAGGCAGCGCGCTGCACCTCGCGCGGCGAGTGATCGTAGTGATAATCGAGGCCGATTTCGCCGATGGCGATGACGCGCGGATCGCGGGCATCGGCTTGCAGTTTGGACCAACAGGCGTCATCCAGCTTCGATGCCTCGTGCGGATGCACGCCGACCGTGGTCCAGACTTTCAGTCCATGGGGAAGGGAAGCCGAGCGCAACCAGTCGAGGCCGGCGATGGCGACCAGGCCGTCGAGCGTCGCCGCCGCACGATTGAGGATGGCGGCCCTGTCTTCGGCAAACGCCGCATCGTCGGGATGGCAGTGGGAGTCGAGAAGCAAAGGGGTCAGGGGTGAGGGGTGAGGGGTCAGGGGTAGAGGCGGCGCGTTGCGCCGCGGCTTTATTGCGACGCAATCACTTCAAGCGGGCGCCGTTGGGGGTGTCGGGAGGGACGGAGACCAGCGCCGGCGTGCCCTGGTCGCCGTAGGAGGCGGCGACGATCATGCCGTTGGACTCGAGGCCGCGCAGCTTGCGGGGGGCGAGGTTGGCGACGATCACCACCTTGCGGCCGGGGAGCGTCGCGGGGTCATAGGCGAGGGCGATGCCGGCGACGATTTGGCGGACCTCGGCGCCGATGTCCACGGTCAGCTTGAGCAGCTTGTCGGCGCCCTGGACTTTTTCGGCGGTGAGGACGGTGCCGAACCTCATATCCACCCTGGCGAAGTCATCAATGCCGATTTTGGCAACGCCTTCGGCGGCCGCGGCCGGCGCGGGTTTCGTTTCACGGTTCACGGTCAACTGTTCGCGTTTTTCGAGCTCGGCCACGGTCTTCTCCTTGTCCCGGCGGGGGAACAGCGCCGCGGGGGTTCCGATTTTCTGTCCGGAGGGGATATTGTCCCAGAGCAGGGAAGCATAGGTGCGTTCGGCGGCGGTCGAGGCGCAGCCCAACTGCTGCCAGAGTTGTTCGGCGGCGGCGGGGAGGATGGCGGCGAGCAGCACCGCCGTCCAGCGCAGAGCTTCATAGGCCTCGCGCAGCACCCAGCCGGTGGAGGCGGGGTTTTTCCAAGGCTGGTGCTCGGCGAGGAAGCGGTCGGCGGCGGCGATCAACTGCCAGACGGCTTCGAGGCCGCGGGAGTACTGCCAGTTTTCGAGCTGCTCGAGGAAGCGGTCGCGGGCGGCCTCGGCGGTGGCCTGCAGCGGATGCGCGGCGGCGGGAGGGGGAACCGTGCCGGCGTGGTTTTGGGCGATGAGGGTGAGGGTGCGGTTGGCAAGGTTGCCCCAGCCGTTGGCCAAATCCGAGTTGTAGCGGGCCACCAGCGCGGCGTGGCTGAAGTTGCCGTCCTGGCCGAAGCTCACCTCGCGCAGCAGGAAGTAGCGCAGCGCGTCAGCGCCGAGAACCTCGACGATGGGCCCGGGGCGCACCACGTTGCCCACCGACTTCGACATCTTGGCCTGATCGAACAACAGCCAGCCGTGGGCGATGATGCCGCGGGGCAGCGGGAGATCGGCGGCCATCAGAAAGGCGGGCCAGTAGACGCAGTGGAAGCGGACAATCTCCTTGCCCACCAGGTGCCAGGCGGGCCAGAGGCGCTGCCAGCGCTCCTGGTCGGCGGCGGCAGGCGAGCCGTAGCCGATGCCGCTGAGATAGCCGATGAGGGCGTCGAACCAGACATAGAGGACATGCTTCTCGTCGCCGGGGACAGGGATGCCCCACTGGATGGACGTGCGCGTGATGGAGACATCGCGCAGGCCGCTCTCGACGAAGGCCATGACCTCGTTGCGGCGGGTTTCGGGGCGGATGAAGTCGGGATTTTCGCGGTAGAGGCGCAGCAGGCGGTCGCCGTATTCCGAGAGCTTGAAGTAATAGTTCTCCTCGCTGACCAGTTCGGTGGGGCGGCCGCATTGGGGGCAGGGATCGCCGACCTTGCCCTCGCCCACGAAGAGCTCGTCGCTGACACAGTAGGGGCCGCTGTAGCTGCCCTTGTAGATGGCGCCGCGGGCGCGCAGGCGCTCGAAGATGTCGAGCACGGCGCGGGTGTGGCGGGGCTCGGTGGTGCGGAGGAAGAAGTCGTAGGGGAGGCCGAGTGCATCCCAGGCGCGGCGGAAGTCGGCGGCCACCTGATCGGTGAACTGCTGCGGGGAGATGCCGGCGGCGGCGGCGGCGCGCTCGATCTTCTGGCCGTGCTCGTCGGTGCCGGTGAGCCAGTGGGCGGCGCGGCCGCGCTGGCGCTGGAAGCGGGCCATGGCGTCGGCGGCGAGGGTGGAGTAGGCGTGGCCGAGGTGGGGGCGGGCGTTGACGTAGTAGAGCGGGGTGGTGAGGTAAAACTCCGGGGTGTCGGGGGCGGGGGCCATGGCTATGTCCTTCATTATGAATCAACTCCGCCGTCCGGGGGACGGAAAAGCGGGACCATAGCTCACAGCGATGATATATAAATTTATTGACTAATGGACTAGATCGCGGCAGAATGCCTGCACGGACACCCCCGTCCCTAGGCGGGGGGTCCGGGCAGTTGTTCGAATCCCAAAGGAGAAGAAACTACATGCCATTGCGCAGTAGCAAGTGTGTGGTAAGCACTTTGATGACCCTGCTGGTCATCTGTGGCCTGACCTGGCTGGCGCCGACGCCGGCGGCGGCCCAGAGCACGACCAGCGGTACGGTCAGCGGTCAGGTGACCGACGCCCAGGGCAAGGCGATTGTGGGCGCCGTGGTGCTGCTGACCAACGACGCGACCAATGCCGCCACCCCGGCGGTGACCAACGCGGCCGGCCGTTACGTCTTCGTCAACCTGCAGCCGGGCAACTACAGCCTGGACATCAAGAAGGACGGCTTCAAGGAAGCCACCCTGAAGGCGCAGGCGGTGACGGTGGGCAAAACGCTCACCCTGAACATTCCCATGCAGGTCGGCGAGGCGACGCAGACGGTCGAAGTGACCGCCACCGGCGCCGAACTGCAGACCATGAACGCCACGGTGGGCCAGACAGTGACGGGCGAGGCGATCGCCAAGCTGCCCGGGCTGAACCGCGACGCCAACTCACTGACCATGCTGCAGCCCAACACCAACCCCGACGGCGGGGTGGGCGGCGCCGACAGCGATCAGAACAGCTTCACCCTGGATGGCGGGGTGAACAGCAACGACATGGACGGCAACAACGCCGACTACACCTCGACCACCGGCGGCGGAACCTCGGGCGTGATGCCCACCCCGGCGGAGAGCATCGAGCAGTTCACGGTGGGCGTCAGCAACCAGACGGCGGACGTGAACAGCGCGGCGGGATCGACGGTTTCGATGTCCACCAAGCGCGGCACCGACGCGGTGCACGGTTCGGTGTACGACTACTACCTGGGCTCCTACCTGGGGGCCAACGACTGGAGCAACAACCAGCAGGGCAATGCCCGTCCCAAGAGCCACCGCAACCGCTTCGGCGCCTCGCTGGGCGGCGAGGTGCTGCCCAACTGGCTGGGCGGCAAGACCTACGTCTTCGGCAACTATGAAGGCCTGCGCTATCCCAACCAGTCGCTGTACAGCCGGGCGGTGCCCACCGACCTGCTGCGGGCGGGCGTGGTGCAGTCCTCGCCGGATTCGAGCCTCGCCTCGCCGGTGTGGAACGCCTACAACCTCAACCCCACCTCGGTGACGGTGAACGGCACGACCTACGCGCCGGCGCAGTGCACCTCGGGCGGCGGACCGGCGACGGCCTGCGATCCGCGCGGCCTGGGGCTGAACCCGGTGGTGTCGGCGTTGTGGAACACCTATGAGCCGGAGCCCAACCAGACCAACGGCGGCGACCACCATAACACGCTGAACTACACGGCGCCGGTGGACCGGACGACCAAGTCGAACTTCTTCGTGACCCGCGTTGACCACGACTTCGGGGCGAAGAACCACTTCGACATGACCTACCACTTCTACTTCTACGGCGGCATCTCGACGGCGCAGACCGACATCGGCGGCGGCGTTCCGGGCGACACCAAGGGGGTGCCGGTGGCCACCACGGTGCGGCCGCAGCTGCCCTCGATGTGGACGGCGCAGTTGACCACCAACGTCAGCAGCAACGTCACCAACAACTTCAGCTACAGCTACCTGCGCAACTTCTGGCAGTGGGCGGGCAGCTACCTGAAGCCGCAGGCGCTGACCGGCTATCCGCTGGGCGGAGCGCTGGAGATCGGTGGCGAGACCAGCGGGGCGCTGATCCCCTACAACGTGAACACGCAGAGCGTGCGCACGCGCGTGTGGGACGGCATCGGGCAGACCTTCAGCGATGCGATGACGGTGCTGCACGGCAACCACCTGTTCCAGTTTGGCGGCAAGTACACGCGCCAGATTGACTACCACGAGCGCAACGACAATGGCGGCGGCATCATGGCCGCCAACGTGTACCAGATCACCAACGGCAACGGGATTTCGTTCAGCTACTTCCCGACCGACTTCACCACCAACGCCGACAAGAGCACCTTCAACAAGGCGTATGCCGAGGTGCTGGGCATGGTGAGCCAGCCGCAGACGCTGTACACCCGCGCGGGTGCGCAGCTCAACCTGCAGCCGTTGGGCACGCCCATGTTCGACAAGGCGTCCATTCCGGTCTACAACTTCTACTTCACCGATGCCTGGCACATCCGGCCAAGCCTGACGCTGAACTACGGCACGGGCTACACGGTCGAGATGCCGCCCTACGAGCAGAACGGCAAGCAGGTGGAACTGGTGGACGGGGCCGGCAACCAGGTCACGGCGAGTGACTATCTGAACATGACCGAGCGCGCCGCTCTCAACGGCCAGGCGTACAACCCGACCCTGGGTTATGCGACGGTGGCCAACGTGGGCGCGGGGCTGAAGTACCCCTACCATCCCTTCTACGGCGGCTTGAGCCCGCGCGTATCGCTGGCCTGGAACCCGAACTTCACCTCGGGACTTTTGGGCGAGATGTTCGGCGGCAACAAGACGGTGGTGCGCGGCGGCTGGTCGCGTATCTACGGCCGCTTGAACGGTGTGGACCTGGTGCTGGTGCCGCTGCTGGGGACCGGGCTGGGACAGCCGGTGTCGTGCATCGGCGCGACCTCGAGCGGCGACTGTCTGGGCGTGGGCGGGGCGACGGCTGCGACCGCGTTCCGCATCGGGCCCACGGGCGCGGGCTTTGACGGCCTGACGGCTCCGCTGGGCGCCGCTCCCTCGGCCACCCTGCCGCAGCCCTACTTTCCGGGCGAGCTGCAGAACGGCCAGGTCAACGCCTCGGCGGGTTCGGGCGAGGTGCTCGATCCCAACTTCAAGCCGAACCGTTCGGATGAGTTTGACCTGACCATTCAGCGTCAGATCACGCCGGCGTTCTCGACCGAGTTGGGCTACACCGGCCGCATCATCCGCAACGAGTATCAGGCGGTGGATCTGGCGGCGGTGCCGTACATGATGACCGCCGGCGGGCAGCAGTTCCAGTACGCGTTCGCAACGCTCTACCAGCAGATTGCCGCCGGTCAGAACGACAGCAACAAGCTGGACCGCGTCACCCCGCAACCCTTCTTCGAGACCGCCCTGGGCGGCGCCAGCTCGGCCTATTGCGCCGCGGCCGGCTCCTGCACCCTGGCAGTGGCGCAGATGGCCACCGCGAAGAACTTCATCAATACCGCCCACGGCAATGACGTCTACAGCCTGTGGTCGAACATGAACCGTTCCTCGTCCTGGACTTTGGGACGGACGACGGCCTCCATGCCCACCACCTGCACCGCCGCGCAGCCCGGCTGCCCGGCCAGCGGGGTGATCAGCGGTGGCGGCCAGTTGTCGGCGGTGTACTCCAACGCCTCGCTGGGTTGGGGCAACTACAACTCGCTGTTCTGGAGCGTCAACATGCGCAACTTCCATGGCATCACGGCGGCGTCGAATCTGACGTGGGGCCGTTCCATGGGAACCGGGCAGACCGACCAGGCCACCAGCGAGTACTCGGTGACCAATCCCTTCGACCTGAGCTACATGTACGGGTTGCAGGGCAACAGCACGCCGCTGAACTACAACGCCTATCTGGTGTATTCGCCGGGCGGGAAGTCGCAGAACGGGCTGCTGGGCCATCTGGCCAACGGCTGGTCGTTTGCACCGATCGTGACCTGGCGGCGTGTGGGCGCCAGCTACTACGGCGGCTACACGGCGGTGGGCAACGGTGACCAGTGCTCGTCGTTTGGCGAGATGGACTGCTCGACCGGCAACACCATCGAGCGTGCCATCCTGGTGGGCAAGTACACCGGCGGCAGCGGCATCGTGCGCAACTCGACCTACGGCAACAGCGGTGGGTCGGGCGGCACGGGCATCAACCGCTTCAGCGACCCTTCGGCCATCCAGTCGCAGTTCCGCCCGATCATTTTGGGCGTGGACACGACCGGGCAGTCGGGCTACATGCCGGGCCTCAGCATGACCAACGTGGACTTCTCCGTCACCAAGGAATTGGCGATTTCGGAGCGGTTCAAGGCGGAGCTGAGCGGCCAGGCGTCGAACCTGTTCAACCACTTCTCGGCTTCCGAGACGGGGGAGAACATCAACGATCCCAGCAACTGGGGTGTCATCAACGGCAACCTTCTGGGTGCGCGCGCGGTCGAAGTCGGGCTGCTGGTGCGCTGGTAGTCAGTCCTAACCTTTAGCCAAGCGGGGCCCCGCGGAAGCCCCGGCCCGCATGTTTTTTGTTACCAAACAGGACACCCCCCACAGGAGGGAGGTTTTCCCACCCACATTACAAAACCCCCCCAGGGTGAG
>JBQCEU010000203.1:0-9252 GCA_051959955.1 Terriglobales bacterium
AAGGTTTGCACCTGCATGGTGGGGTAATCCACCTGGGGCAGGGCGGAGACCGGCAACTGCTTGTAGGCCACAAAGCCGGCCAGCAGGATGCCGACCATGAGCAGGCTGGTGGCGATGGGCCTGAGGATGAATATTTTGGAAGGGTTCACAACGCCTTCTTAATGGCTGCCGCCGGCGCCGGCAGCGCCGCGGCCGCGACCGCCACGACCGGAGCGACCGGGCTTGGCGCCCGGGGTGGGGGCAGCGGCGGGCTGCGGCTTTTCGCCGGCGATTTCGACGCGGGTGCCGTCCTGCAGCTTGTCGGCGCCATCCACGACGACGGTGTCGCCGGGCTGCACGCCGCTGGAGAGGCCAGCCTCGGCGCCCTCGGTGATCTGCACGTTGACGTCGTGAGCGGTGACGGTGTGGTTGGGGTTGACCACAAAGACGTAGGTGCCTTGCGGTCCGCGCTGCACTGCGGCGGGCGGCACGACGGCCAGACCGGTGGCCTGGCCCATGGTCATGCGGGCGTTGACGAACTGGGAGGGGAAGAGGGCGTTGTCGCGGTTGTCAAAGAGCGCCTTGCAGCGGAAGGTGCCGGTGGTGGGGTCAATGGCGTTGTCTATGGTCAACAGGCGGCCGCTGGCCAACTGCTTGGTGTTGGTGCTGTCGAGTACCGCGACCTCGGGATGATGGCCGGCGTTGAGCTCGCTGGTCACCTGCGGCAGATCCACCTGCGGCAGGTTGAAGAGCACGGCGATGGGCTGCACCTGGGTGATCACGGCGAGGCCGGTGGAGCTGTTGGCGTGGACGATGTTGCCCGGATCCACCTGACGCAGGCCGATGCGGCCGTCAATGGGGGCGGTGATGCGGGCGTACTGGACGTTCAACTTGGCGGTGTCAATCGCCGCCTGATCGGACGAAATCGAGCCCTGGTATTGGGCCACCAGCGCCGCCTGGGCGTCCAACTGCTGGCGGGAGATGATGTTTTGCTGGAAGAGCGACTGGTAGCGATCGAGATCAATCTGGTCATTTTTGAGGATGGCGGTGTCGCGGGCGAGCGCTCCCTGGGCCTGGGCGAGGGCGGCCTGGTAGGGGCGGGGGTCAATTTCCACCAGGAGTTCGCCCTTGTGAACCATTTGGCCTTCCTGGAAATGCACGGCCATGATCTGGCCGTCCACGCGGCTCTGCAGGGTGACGGTATTGGCCGGGGTGACGGTGCCGATGCCGCGCAGGTAGACGGGGATGGCCAGGCTCCTGGCCACGGCCACGCCCACCGGCACGGCGGCGGCGGCGCCGCCGCGCCCGGCGGCCGCTGCCCCGCCCCGCCCGCGGCCCCCGGCGGCCGCGGCGGTGCGCGCCGGCGCAGGCCGGTAGTGCCAGCCAACAAAGACCAAGACCGCTACCACGAGCAGCCAAATCCAGCCACTGCGGTGGCGGCGGGGCGAAGGACTTTCCATGATGCTTAAAACGCCGAAAAGGGCGCGGGAGTTACTTTTCCACTTCAGGCCGGCGGAGTGATCGGCGGGCGGGCGCGGCCACTATACTTGGCCACAGGAGGCTCCATGATGGCGAACTGGTGGCAGGAGTTTCGTTACGCGGGGCGCGGGCTGTGGCGCGCGCCGGGGTGGACGGCGGCGGCGGTGCTCACGCTGGCGCTGGGTATTGGAGTGACGGCGGCGCTGAGCAGCGCGGTGTATGCCGGGGCTTGGCGGCCGCTGCCGTTTCCCGCGCCCAAGCAGTTGGTTGAGGTGTACCGCGGCGCGCGGCGCAGCGCGCCCTCGCCGGGCGACATCGCCGATCTGCGGGCGCGCAGCCACACGCTGGCCAATATCGCCGTGTACCGGCTGAAACAGGTGACGCTGAGCCGGCCGGCGCCGGTGCGGCGGGTGCGGGCGCTGCTGGCCACGCCGGAGTTGCTGGCCACGCTGGAGGTTGCGCCACAACTGGGGCGCGGCTTTGCGGCGGAAGAGCTGCAGCCGGGCGGAGCGCGGGTGGCGCTGCTGAGCGACCGCTTCTGGCGGCAGGAGTTTCAGGCCCGCAGGGATGTGGTGGGCGAGAGGCTGATGCTGGACGGGCAAGCGGCGACCATCATCGGGGTGCTGCCGCCGGCGATGGAGCCGTTGATGGAAGGCAACGCCATCATGACGCCGCTGGCGCTGGCGCCGGGGCGAGTGGGCCGATCGCGAATCGCGCATGTACACCGCGGTGGCGCGGCTGCGGCCGCAGGCGACACTGGCGGCGGCGCGGGCCGATGTGGCTGCGGCGGGGCGCGAAATGGCGCGGCTGCACAGCGAAGACCGGAAGCTGGCCTTCGAGCTGACGCCGCTGCATCAGGACATGGTGGGCCAGTTGGGCGCGACGCCGGGGCTGCTGATCGCAACGGCGGGGCTGATCCTGGGGCTGGTGTGCGCCAACGTGGGAGGGCTGCTGGTGGCCCGGGCGGTGGGACGGCGGCGGGAGACGGCGGTGCGGCTGGCGCTGGGGGCGTCGCGCGGGCAGGTGGCGCGGCAGGCGGCGGCGGAGGCGGCGCTGCTGGGCGCGGCGGGCGGAGCACTGGGCGGGTGGTTGGCGTGGGCGATGTTCGCCGGCATGGGCTGGCTGCATCCGCCGCAGTGGCTGCGCACGGCGACGGCGGGCATGGCGGCGACGGCGGGACTGTGCGCGGCGGCGAGCGTGGCGGCGGCGGTGCTGTGCAGCCTGGCGCCGATGGCGGTGGCGGCGCGCACGGAGGCGGCGGGCCTGCAGGCGGGCGCGACGGCGACGCGGGCGGGGCGGACGCGGGGACGGTTGGTGGCGGCGCAGTTGGCGCTGGCGCTGATGCTGGCGATGGCGGCGGGAGTGATGATCCGCTCGGTGGCCAAGCTGACCGCCATGCCGGTGGGGTTTGATCCGCAGCAGGTGCTGACCGCCGGCTTTGGGCTGCCGGGCGGCATGACGCCCGAGGCAGAGGCGAACTTCTATCAGCGGATGCTGGAGCAAACCCAGGCGCTGGCGGGGGTGCGGGCGGCGGCGCTGACCGATGCGCTGCCCTTTGACGCAAGCCGCGGCATCCTCGCCGACCATGACGGCGCCCGGGCGGTGCTGCGGTGGTCGGCGGTGAGCCCCACTTATTTCGCCACGCTGGGCATTCCGCTGCTGCGGGGACGCGGCTTCGCGGCCAGCGACCGCGCAGGCATGGCGCAGGTGGCGGTGGTGAGCGAGAAACTGGCGGCAGAGTGGTGGCCGGGCGCCGATCCGCTGGGCCGGCAGTTCACGCTGCGCTTCAAGCCGGACACGCGGCCGTGGACGGTGGTGGGGGTGGTGGGAGACACGCGGCAGATGGATTACGGCGAGCCGCTCACGGGGGCGGCGTATTTGCCGGTGGCGCAGTTTCCGAAGCCCGGCGGGGAGATGCTGGTGGCGCGGGCGGCGGGGAATCCGCTGGCGCTGGTGCACCCGCTGCAGGAGCGGGCGGCGGCGCTCGATCCGCTGGCGGCTGTGGTGAATCCGGAGACGCTGAGCGGGCTGATGGCGGATACGATCGTGCGCCGCACCTTCATGCTCAAGCTGCTGGCGATGGCCGCCGGACTGGCGCTGCTGTTGGCGGCGGTGGGCGTGTATGGCGCCATGGGCGCGTGGGTGGAGGAGCGGCGGCGCGAGGTGGGGGTGCGGATGGCGCTGGGCGCCGACCGCAAGGCGGTGGTGCGTCTGGTGCTGGGACGGGCGGCCCGCTGGGCGGTGGCAGGAGTGGCGCTGGGCGCGGGCGGCGGCTGGATGGCGGCGCGCGCGCTGCGCTCGCTGCTGTTCGGCGTGGGGCCGACGGATGCGGCGACGCTGGCCGCCTGCGCGGCGCTGCTGGTGGTGATCACCTGTACGGCGGCGTGGGCGCCGGCGCGACGGGCGGCGGCCACCGATCCGGCCACCACGCTGCGCGGGGATTAGAGCGCGGGCTGGTTGGGAAGACGGGAGGCAGACCCGGGGTGCGAATTTCGCGTGAAAACGCCATTACGGCGGTTGCGGTCACCGGCATTGCGGTCTACCTCGGGTTGCGGTACGGGGCAGGCGTGGCCGCGGCCCGGGCCGATATCGCGCTCTGGGTCGTGCTGGCGACCGGCGGAATTCCCATCCTTATTACGTTGGCGCAGCGGGTGTGGGAGCGGGAGTTTGGCTCGGACCTGCTGGCGGGCATCGGCATCGTGGCGGCGGTGGTGGCGGGGGAGTACCTGGTGGGCGCGATCATCGTGGTCATGCTGGCGGGCGGATCGTCGCTGGAGCAGATAGCCACGCGGCGGGCTTCGCAGGTGCTGGATGCGCTGGCGCGCCGGATGCCGCAGCTTGCCCATCGCGAGCGCGGCGGCGCGCTCGAGGATGTGCCGCTGGCGGAGGTGGCGGTGGGCGACCGGCTGCTGGTGCTGCCGCACGAGATTTGCCCGGTGGATGGCACCGTGGTTGCCGGCCACGCCACCATGGACGAGTCGTACCTGACGGGCGAGCCGTTCGCCATCGCCAAGGCGCCGGGCTCGCAGGTATTGTCAGGAGCGATCAACGGCGAGGCGGCGCTGACGATTGTGGCCGACCGGCTGGCGGTGGACAGCCGCTATGCCAAGATCATGGCGGTGATGGCGGCGACGGCCCAGCGCCAGCCGCGGCTGCGGCGGCTGGGCGACCGGCTGGGCGCCTGGTACACGCCGCTGGCGGTGGCGATTGCGGTGCTGGCGTGGGCGGTGAGCGGGGACGGGGTGCGGTTTCTGGCGGTGATCGTCATCGCCACCCCCTGTCCGCTGATTCTGGCCATTCCGGTGGCGGTGGTGGGGGCGATCTCGCTGGCGGCGCGCCACGCCATCATTATTAAGAACCCGGCGGCGCTGGAGCGCATTGTGAGCTGCCGCATTGTGATTCTCGACAAGACCGGCACGCTCACCTATGGCCGTCCGGCGCTGACCGAAATCCTTCTGCAGCCGGGGTTTGCGCGCCCGGAGGTGCTGCAGGCCGCCGCCAGCCTGGAGGCTTATTCCAAGCATCCCTTGGCGCAGGCGGTGGTGAAGGCGGCCGCGGCCGAGGGCCTCAAACCGCAGCCGGTGAGCGCGATCAGCGAGCCGCCCGGGCAGGGGCTGCGGGGCGAGGCGGCGGGGCGCGTGGTGCGCATTACCGGGCGCGGCAAACTGCCGGCGGAGATGGCCGCGGCGCTGCCGCCCGTGGCACCCGGGCTGGAGTGCGTGGTGCTGCTGCAGGAAGAGGCGGCCGCCGTGTTTCGCTTTCGCGATGAGCCGCGGCGGGACATGCGGCCGTTCATCGGCCCTCTGGGGGCGCGGCACGCCGTGAAACGGGTGCTGCTGGTCTCCGGCGACCGGGAATCGGAGGTCCGCTATCTGGCCGAGCAGGCCGGCATCACCGAGGTCCACGCCGAGCAGACGCCGGAGCAGAAGCTGGCCATCGTGGAGGCGGCGCTGCGCGAGGCGCCGACGCTGTTCGTGGGCGACGGCATCAACGATGCTCCGGCGCTCACCGCCGCCACCGTGGGCGTGGCCTTCGGGCCGGGCAGCGATATCGCGGCCGAGGCGGCGGATGCGGTGATCCTCGACCCGTCGCTGCTGCGGGTGGACCAGCTACTGCACATCGGCCGGCGCATGCGGGCGATCGCGCTGCAGAGCGCCGGGTTCGGGATGGCAGCCAGCCTGGTGGGCATGGCCGCCGCCGCCGCCGGCTGGCTGCCGCCGCTGGCGGGGGCGATCGCCCAGGAGGGGGTGGACCTGTTCGCGGTGCTCAACGCCGTGCGCGCGGCCATGCCGGGCAGGAGGTTGGCGGATTTCTAGGCTGCGCGGTCGCACTTCAGCGCCGCCGCCAGGATCGGCTGGACCCATTCCGGAGCGGCGTCGAAAGGCGCGGCGGAGATGATCTTGCCGCGCTGCATGTCGAGCAGCAGTTTGGGGCTTGGGCGGCCGCCACGGTCTGGATCGCCCTCTTCACTGTTGTCGTAAACACGGAGAGCGGATAAGCCGGGCAGTAGATCAATGAGGTTTACCCGGCTGCGCTCGTAACGGGCGCGGATTTTTTGCTCCGGGATGTCGTGCCCGCCCTTGGAGACACGCGCCCGTACCCTGGCAATGTGCAGCTCGGGGTTGGCGAGGCCGACGTTCGGCATCTCCCTCGCGGAGGCCTGCGACGTTGTCGCGGTGGATCTTCAACATGGTGAAGTACTTCGCTTCGAAACGCTGGCGCCGAGTGTCGTCCCGCGAGCTTATCAGCGTCTCCCAAAGGACAAGGACACTGATCAGTAGGAAGATCGTGCCGATGTAGCCTCTCACGAAGTCGCCGAGCTCTGACGCGTTCTGTGCGTTTACGGATTGGCCTCTGAAGGCGGATGAAAGGAATGGGGACGCGATGACGATGGCCGCAGACCAGGGCGGCCACTGAATACCAGTGCTCGCGGGGCCAAGTTGTTAGTTTTTGCCGCCAGGATTTCGGTCGCGTCCGCGGCTGACGGCCTGGTTCCTTCGTCGCCATGGCTTCGAGTCTATCCGATCGTCAGGTCGGCGCCGCGGGAGGCGATGGTGCGGGCCAGCCAGCGGGCGGAGTCCTTTACGGTGCGCTTTTGGGTGGGGAAGTCCACGTGGATGAGGCCGAAGCGCTGGGTGAAGCCGGCCTGCCATTCGAAGTTGTCGAGCAGCGCCCAGTGGAGATAGCCGGTGAGCGGCGTGCCTTCGGCGGCGGCTTGGGCCAGGGCGCGGAGGTAGCGGTGGGTGAAGTCGGTGCGCTGGGGATCGTGGACGGCGCCGTCGAGTGATACCCAGTCGCGGGTGGCGCAGCCGTTTTCGGTGACGAAGATGGGCAGCCGGTAGCGTTCGTGGAGCCAGCGCGGGGCCCAGTAACAGGCTTGGGGCACGACTTGCCAGCCGAAGGTGGTGATGGGGAAACCGGCGGGCCAGGGGGCGGCGCGGGTGGCGCCATCGGGGGCGGCGGTGACCAGGCGGCCGCCGTATATGTTGGCGGCGCAGAAATCAAGCGGCTGATGGATAAGCTCCATGTCGCCGGCGGCGAGGGCGGGAGCGTCGGCGCCCAGCGCGGCGAGCGCGGCGGCGGGATAGGCGCCGGTGTAGATGGGATCGAACCACCAGGCGTTTTCGTCCCACCAGCGGGAGGCGGTGAAGTGGGCGGGCGGCGAAGCAAAGGTGGCGAGGCGCGCCCGCTCGGTGTCGGCGCCGGTGAGCGGCAGCGCGGGCGAAATGTCATTGGGGATGCCGATGCGCAGCGGGCGCGGGGCGTGGGCGCGCAATGCCTGGACGGCGCGGCCATGGGCGAGCAGCACGATGTGGGCGGCGGCGAGAGCGTCGCGGCGGGCAAGGCGGAGGCCGGGCGCCTGCACGCCGGCCACGTAGCCGCCGCCGAGGAATGAACGCGGTTCGTTGATGGTCAGCCAGGTGCGCACACGGTCGCCCAGCGCGCGGCCAGCGAGAGCCGTGTAATCGGCGAAGCGATCGGCCATATCGCGCCGTTGCCAGCCGCCGCAGCGTTCGAGCGCCAGGGGTGTGTCCCAGTGGAAGAGGGTGGCGATGGGCTCAATGCCCGCGGCGAGCAAGGCGTCCACCAGACGGCGGTAGAAGTCGAGACCGGCGGAGTTGGCGGGGCCGGTGCCTTGCGGCTGGATGCGCGTCCAGGCGCAACTGAAGCGAAAGGCGCGCAGGCCGAGGGCGCGCATGCGGGCGATGTCGTCCTTATAGAGGTGGAAGAAGTCGCAGGCCTGGGTGCCGGTCTGGCCGTCGGCGATGACGCCGCGGCGGCGGACGAAGGCATCCCATACGGAGGCGCCCTTGCCGTCGGCGGTCGCCGCGCCTTCGATCTGGTAGGCGGAACTGCCTGCGCCCCAAAGGAAGTGGGGAGGGAAGGCAGGCGGGGTTGCCGGAAACGGCGGTAGCCAGGCGGTGGCCAACAGGCCCGCGCCGGCGCCGGCGGCGTGTAGGAAATCGCGGCGGTTATACGCGCCCGGGGGGCCGGAATCCACCATGGGAACCAATGTAAGCTAGATATGCAATGGCCACCACAGCAGCTCATCCATTGTCAGAATTGGCGCAGAACCTGCGCGGGTCGGCGATCCTGGGGATCGGGGACGAGATTCGCGGCCTGATGGCCCAAGGGGAGAAGATCCTCAATCTCACGGTGGGGGATTTTCATCCGCGCCAGTTCCGCATTCCGCAGGAGTTGGAAGAGGGGATTGTGGCGGCGCTGCGGGCGGGCGAGGCGAACTATCCGCCGTCCATCGGCATGGAGGCGCTGCGCAAGGCGATCAGCGGATTTTACGCGCCGCGCGGCGGACGGACGGCGGCGGTGAACACGATCATGGTGGGGGCGGGGGCGCGGCCGGCCATCTATGCCGCCTATCGCGCGCTGGTGGACAAGGGCGACCGGGTGGTGTTCGGCGTGCCCGGCTGGAACAACGAGTATTACTGCGACATGGTGGGGGCCGAGCAGGTGCGGGTGGAGTGCACGCAGGAACACGGGTTTCTGCCCACTGCGGCCGAACTGGCGCCGCATTTGCGCGGGGCACGGCTGCTGGCGCTGAACACGCCGCTCAACCCCACTGGCACGTCGCTCAACGCCGCCGAAGTCGCCGCCATCTGCGATGCGGTGCTGGAAGAGAACCGGCGGCGGCGGGCGCAGGAGCGGCCGCTGTTCATGCTCTACGATCAGGTTTACTGGATGATCACCACGCCGGGTACGGTGCATCCCGATCCGCTGTTGCTGCGGCCGGAGATCGAACCGTATCTGGTGACGGTGGACGCCATCTCGAAATGCTTCGCGGCGACCGGGCTGCGGGTGGGCTGGGCGCTGGCGGCGCCGGAGATCATCCGCGCCATGAACAACATCAACGGCCACGTCGGCGCCTGGGCGCCTCGGCCGGAGCAGGTGGCCGCGGCCCAACTGCTCAGCGATCAGGCGGCGGTGGACCGCTACATTGAGAACATGCGGCGCGAGGCGGCGGCACGGCTGACGGTGATCTACGAGGGCATGCAGGCGATGCGGGCGGAAGGGCTGCCGGTGGATGCGCTGCAGCCGCAGGGCGCCATCTACGCCTCGACGCGTTTCGCCCTGCAGGGGCGGCGCACGCCGGACGGGACCACGCTGCGCACCGACGACGACATCCGCCGCTATCTGCTGCACGCGGCGCAGTTGGGGGCGGTGCCGTTTGGGGCGTTCGGGGCGCGCGGCGGCGAGGGGTGGTTCCGGCTGTCGGTGGGGGTGGCGTCGCTGGACGACCTGCGCCAGCTCATGCCGCGGCTGCGCGCGGCGCTGGCG
>JBQCEU010000204.1:0-10178 GCA_051959955.1 Terriglobales bacterium
GCAGGGCGCCGTCTACCTCGTGCGCCTCACTCCCCCCCATGGCGGCCGCGGTTGGCGCCTGCGGGTGCGCTGACCGCCCGCCGCGCTTTGCTATCCTAAACGTGTTCGGCACTTCGCTGGAGCGGCGAACCCAGATGCCCGTCTCATTGCGCATTGATCGGATCGATCCCCCTGCCGTGCTGCCCGGCGGCGAGGTGCGCATCCACGGCCGCGCGCTCACGGATCACGCCCTCAGCCAGGTGCGCGTGGGCGGCACCGCGGCCTCCCTGATCATCGGCCGCCCGGGCCTGCTCGTGGCACGCATCGCCGAAGGTACCGACTCCGGGTTCGTCGAGGTGCAACCAGCATCGGGCGAACTGGTGCGATCGCAGCAGGAGTTACGGGTGGGCGTGCTCATCGCCGACAATCTGCATCCGGTGTGCAACCCCGTCCTGGATGCCGAAGGCAATATCTACGCCACCCTGAGCGGGAGCCGCGGTCAGAAGACGCCGGTCAGCCTGTTCAAGGTGGACACCAACTTCACCGTCAAGCCCTGGAGCAGCGCCATCATCAATCCCAGCGGTCTGGCGTTCGATCATGAGGGCGTGCTCCACTGCTCCAGCCGCCATGCCGGTGCCGTCTACCGTCTGGCTGCCAACGGTGCGGCTACCCTGGTGGCCGAAGGCCTGGGAGTCGCTACCGGCATCGCCTTTGATGCCGCCGGGGATCTCTTCGTGGGAGATCGCAGCGGCACCATCTTCAAGATTGATCGCGGCCACAATACGTTCGTGTTTGCCACGCTCGAACCCAGTGTCGCGGCGTATCACCTTGCCTTCGGCCCCGACGGCCATCTCTTTGTTGCCGGCCCCAGCACCTCCAGCAATGACGCCATCTGGCGCATCAGCCCCAAGGGCGAGGTGACAACTTTCTGCAGCGGGTTGGGCCGGCCGCAGGGTATCGCCTTGGATGTCGCCGGCAATCTGTATGTTGTGGCCTCGCACGCGGGCCGGCGGGGTGTGATCTGCATCAGCCCCCGCGGCGAAATCGAGTGTGTGGTCAGCGCCAACAACCTGGTCGGCCTGGCCTTCGCGCCCGGCGCCCGCAGCGGACCTCATCCGGCGGCGCTCATTCTTGCCTCACACACCTCGCTGTATCACCTGGGCTGGCCATCTCCCGGCCTGCCGTTGCCGCTCGTCAGCCCATGATGCAGGCGGAAATCATTGCTGTCGGCAGCGAGTTGCTCGGACCCTCGCGCCTCGACACCAATTCACTTTTCCTGACCCGTGAACTCCAGCGTTTGGGCGTACCGGTCATTCGGAAGACCATTCTGCCGGACCAGCGTGAGGTGCTGGCTTCGGCGCTCGCAGACGCTTGCCGGCGCACGCCGCTGGTGTTCACCACCGGCGGACTCGGTCCCACGGAAGACGATCTCACTGTCGCGGCCGCTGCCCAGGCACTCGGCCTGGCATTGCGGCAGGATGCCGCCGCGGTGCGGCGTCTGCGCCGGCGTTTTCGGAACCGTCACGCCCGCATGTCCCGCAATAATTTGCAGCAGGCCATGCGGCTGGCTAACGCTCAATGGCTGCCCAATCCCGTCGGCTCGGCCATGGGCCAGTGGTACGCCACGCCGCGCGGCGCGTTGGTCCTCCTCCCTGGCCCGCCGCTTGAGTTGCACCGCATGTTCCTCGAACAGGTGCTGCCACGACTCAAGACCATGCTGCCGAGGGCCGCGATCCATACCCGCGTCCTCAGCCTCATAGGGTTGGATGAGTCGCGGGTGGATAGCCTGGCCGCCCCACTGTATCGCCGCGTGTCAAACCCCGCCACCAGCATTTTGGCGACCGCGCCCCAACAAGTGGAACTCCATTTGACCGCATCGGCGCGCACTCCGGGCGGGGCCCGGATACGCACTGATCGCCTCGCACGCCAGCTTACCCGCCGCTTGGGCACGGCGGTTTTCAGCCAGGACCGGCAATCGCTGGCGGAAATCGTGGGACATCTCCTGCGGCAGCGGCACCAAACGCTGGCCGTGGCGGAGAGCTGCACCGGCGGCTTGCTGGGCGCCGCTCTGACGGAAACCGCGGGTGCCTCCGATTACTTCCTGGGCGGCGTGCTCGCCTACGCGAACGCGGTCAAGGCGAACCAGCTCGGGGTGAGCGCCGTCACTCTGCGGCGCTACGGCGCGGTGAGCGCCGCCACCGCAAGGGACATGGCTGCCGGCGTCAGCCGGCGAGTGGGCGCCGATTGGGGGGTGGCGATTACCGGGATCGCGGGCCCGGCGGGAGGCAGCCGCACCAAGCCGGTGGGGACGGTCTTTGTCGGTATCGTCAACCGCTCCGGCGCGCCGGCGCACAGCGTCCGTTTCCACTTTTCCGGCGACCGGGATCGCATCCGCCGTTCCAGCGTTCTCAGGGCGCTGAACGAACTCCGTCTGGCCCTGCTCGCCTCCCCCCGGCGCTAAAAGCGCAACAGCTCAGCCATGGCGCGGTGGAGATCTTCTGCCTGTGGCAGGATCACGTCTTCCAATGCAGGCTGGTAGGCGCAGAAAACATCCTTGGCCGCCACGCGCCGGACCGGCGCATCCAGATGCTCGAAGAGTTCGTCGGCAATGCGGGCCGCGATCTCGGCTCCGTAGCCAAAGCTCAGCACATCCTCATGGGCCACCAGCACGCGCGAGGTTTTCTTTACCGAGGCTGCAATGGCTTCCCAGTCATACGGAGCCAGACTGCGCAGATCCAGGATTTCAACCGAGGCTCCCCGCTCGTGTGCCAGTTTGTCGGCCGCTTGCGCCGCCCTCTGCACCACCGCTCCGTAGGTGATCACGGTCAGGTCCGTGCCGCTGCGCACCATGCGGGCCTTGCCGAACGGAATGCAAAAATCCTTGCCCGGGTGCGGTCCGCGGTTGAAGGGTTCGCGGTAGAGCCGCTTGTTCTCCAGAAACCGCACCGGGTCTTCGCCGCGCAGGGCAGTCCGCAGCAGCCCGCAGGCATCCACGGCGGTCGAGGGCATGGCTACCCGCAGCCCTGGAATATGGGTGAACAACGATTCCCCGCACTGGCTGTGGTAGATGGCGCCGCCGGTCAAATACCCGCCAATCGCCACCCGCAGCACCACGGGTGCGGCAAAGGCGCCGTTGGAGCGCCACCGCATGACCGCCAGCTCATTGCGCAACTGCATCATGGCCGGCCAGATGTAGTCAAAGAACTGGATCTCGGGCACCGGCTTGAGTCCGCGCGTCGCCAGCCCGATGGCGCGGCCGACGATGGAGGCCTCCGCCAGCGGGGAATTGTACACACGCTCACTCCCGAACTTGCGCTGCAGGCCGCCCGTGACCTTGAAAACACCGCCCTTTCCCTTGACCTTTTCCAGATTTTCTTCGCGCGTGCAGTCGGCCACGTCTTCGCCAAACACCAGCATGCGGGGATCGCGCGCCATCTCCTCCTGCAGGGTCATATTGATGGCGTCCACCATGGTCTGCGGCTTGTCGTTCTCCGGCGCCGGCGTGCTCGCAAACCCATCCGAAGTGATATCGACATCGGGCGAATAGACAAAATCGTAGATGGACTCCGGTGTCGGGAGGGGTGCGGCCAGTGCGGCCTCGCTCGCCGCCACCACTTCGGCCTCCACTTCCACCTCCAGCTTCTCCAAGTCCTCGGCCGCAGCCAGCTTCTGCTCCAGTATCACCTGCCGCAGGCGGAGGATCGGGTCGCGGCGGGCTTCGTCCTCGCGTTCCTCCTCCGGCCGATACAGACGCTCGTCATCGGAGAGCGAATGCGAATACGGCCGCACCACTTGTGCATGGACCAGCGCCGGCCCTCGTCCCTCCCGGCAATAACGCACCGCCGCGCTCATGGCCGCAAAACTGGCCTGCAGGTCGCAGCCGTCGCAACGATAAATACCCAGATGCGGGAAATTCGCGACCGCGTCGGACACGCTGCCCCCCGAGCCCTGCACCTCTGCCGGCACCGAGATGGCGTAACCATTGTCTTCGATCAGAAAAATGACCGGCAGCTTCTCGCAGCAGGCGCCGTTCAGCGCTTCCCAGAACTCCCCCTCGCTGGTCGCGCCTTCTCCCGAACTCACCACCACCACTTCGTCGGCAGCATGCGTGACCGTTTGCGGACGTGGGTTGTCCTGGAGCCAGCGGTCAATTTCGGGGCGGCGGTTGAGTTGCCGGCCGGCTTCCGCACACCCCACCGCTTGCAGAAACTGCGTACCCGTGGGGCTGGAACTGCTGACAATGTTGTACCGGGCGTGGCCCCAGTGCGAGGGCATCTGCCGCCCGCCCGAAGCCGGATCATTGGCCGCACCCACCGCTTCCAACAGCATCTCCGTCGCTGTCACCCCCAGGCGCAGGCACAGAGCCCGATCCCGGTAGTAGGTGTATACCCAGTCCTTGCCTGCCACCAGCGCCTCGCCGGCCGCGGCCGTGATGGCCTCATGCCCGGCCCCGGAAATTTGGAAGTAAATCTTCTGCTGCCGCTTCAACAGGATTTCACGGTCGTCCAGGTGCCGCGAAAGCACCATGATTCGATAGAGCGCCAGCATGCGTTCCGGCGTGAGCGTGCCGGCCGCGGTCGCGGCGGAACTGGGGGCGGAAACCTTGAGGGCCATTCCTGCCATTATCGAAGCGGCGCCCGCGTCGCGTCAACAAACCGAGCGGTAGGAGCCCTTTACAGCTTGTAGAGTTCCCGCAGCCGTTTGCTCTGATTGCGGCTCACCGGCACTTCCGTCTGGCTCTTGTCGTCCATCCGCAGCTGATAGCTGCTGTTGAACCAGGGCACGACCTCCTTGACATGGTGCAGATTGACCAGGTAGGAACGATGCGCGCGCCAGAAGGCCGCCGGATCCAGCGTGGCCTGCAGGTCCTCGATGGTGTGGAATGTGGATTGTCCTTCCAGTTGCCGGGTCGCCACCAGAATGATGCCGTCCTCGATGCGGGCAAAGACGATTTCCTGTGGATCGAGCAGGAACTGCCGGCCGCCGGCCTTCACCAAAATCTTGGCTGCCGCCGGCGCCCGTCTCGCGTCCAGCATCTCCAGCACCCGGTCAATCTTCCCCACCACGGAATCGCCTGCCTGCATCTGCCGCTTCACTTTCTCCATGGCCTTGGCCAGCCGGGTATGGTCGAACGGCTTCAGCAGGTAGTCCAGAGCGTTGACTTCAAAGGCCTGGACTGCATATTGATCGAAGGCGGTGGCAAACACCAGGTGGGGCATCGGCAGGTGCTTGGCTTCCAGCATGCGCACCGTTCCAAATCCATCGAGACCGGGCATCTGCGCGTCGAGAAAGAGCAAGTCGGGATGGTGGTGCTTCACCAGTTTGATGGCGTCCAGGCCGTTCTCTCCTTCCGCCACAACCTCGACCTCGGGAAAGGCGCGCAACAGAAAGCCGAGCTCGCGCCGGGCCAGCTTCTCGTCATCCACGATGATGGTGGCAATCGCCATGAGGACACGCCCAGTATACCCATCCGGCCGCGCAGGGGTTGCGGCAAAGGTGATAAGGTGCAATTAGAGTGCCTCGCAAACCCACCTCTCCAGGCAGACAACGTTCGGTCAACCCGCCCGCCCCGGTGCGCCCGGCGAACGCATCCTGGTTGGGAGAAGCGGATCTCCACTGGTTTCAGGAAGGCCGCCACCTGCGGCTTTATGAAAAGCTCGGTGCGCACCCCGATCCGTCCGGCGCGGGCACGCATTTCGCGGTTTGGGCGCCCAATGCGGAGCAGGCCTCTGTCATCGGCGACTTCAACCATTGGACGCCTGCCCAGGCTCCTCTGGCCCCCTGCGCCAACTCCGGGATTTGGGAGGCCACCGTCGCCGGTGTGGCGCCCGGGGCCATCTACAAGTACGCCTTGCGCCCGCGCGGTTCCGCCCATTGGATTCAAAAAGCCGATCCCTTTGCCTTTGCCGCCGAAGTGCCTCCCCGCACGGCCTCGGTGGTTGCGGATCTCGCCTACACCTGGAACGATCTGGAGTGGATGCGCCACCGTGGCGCCGCCAACAACGGCCGTGCTCCCATTGCCATTTATGAGCTGCACTGCGGCTCGTGGATGCGCGTGCCCGAGGAAGGCAATCGTCCGCTGACTTACCGCGAGCTTGCGCCCCGCCTCATCGAATACCTCGCCCGCACCGGCTTTACCCACGTCGAATTTCTGCCGCTGATGGAACACCCCTTTTATGGCTCGTGGGGCTATCAAACCACCGGCTATTTCGCGCCCACCAGCCGCTTCGGTTCTCCCGCCGATCTCATGTTCCTGGTGGATCAACTGCATCAGCACGGCTTCGGTGTCATCCTGGATTGGGTTCCTTCGCACTTTCCCAACGACCCGCACGGCTTGGCCGGCTTCGATGGCACCCACCTTTACGAGCATGCCGATCCCCGCCAGGGCTTCCATCCCGACTGGCATTCATGCATCTTCAATTACGGACGTCACGAAGTCCGCAGCTTCCTGCTGAGCAGCGCCCTGTTCTGGCTTGACCGCTACCACGCCGACGGCCTGCGTGTGGATGCGGTCGCTTCCATGCTCTACCTGGATTACTCGCGCAAGGCCGGCGAATGGGTGCCCAACCAGTTTGGCGGCCGCGAGAATCTGGAGGCCATCGCGTTCCTGCGGCAGCTCAATCAGGACATTTACGCCAACTATCCCGATACCCAGACCATTGCCGAGGAATCCACCGCCTGGCCCATGGTGTCGCGCCCCACCTACGTCGGCGGCCTTGGCTTCGGTATGAAGTGGGACATGGGCTGGATGCACGACACGCTGGAGTACATGGCGCACGACCCCATCCATCGCCGCTTTCACCACAGCCAGCTCACGTTCCGCCAAATCTACGCCGGCCAGGAGAACTTCGTACTGCCTCTTTCCCATGACGAGGTGGTGCATGGCAAGGGATCCCTGCTGGCCAGGATGCCCGGAGATGAATGGCAGCGCTTCGCCAATCTCCGCCTCCTGCTTGGCTTTCAGTACGGCCAAAACGGTAAGAAGCTGCTCTTTATGGGAGATGAGTTCGGCCAGGGGGATGAATGGAATCACGATAGCAGCCTCCCTTGGCACCTGCTGCAGTATCCCGTCCATGCCGGCATGTTGCGCTGGACCAGCGACCTCAACCGCACCTATCGCGACCACCCGGCCCTGTATGAGCGCGACTTTGAAGCCGGCGGCTTTCAATGGGTGGACTGTAACGACGCGGTGGCGAGCACGCTGAGTTGGCTGCGCTGGGCGGCTTCCGCCGCGCCCCCCATTCTGGTGGTGTGCAACTTCACCCCGGTGCCCCGTGACCAATACCAGGTCGGCGTGCCCCGCGGCGGCGCCTGGCGGGAGCTGCTCAACAGCGATGCCACCCACTATGGCGGCGGCGGCATGGGCAACTTGGGCGGAGTTATTGCTTCCTCGGAGCCCCATCACGGCCAGCCGGCCTCGCTGCGTCTGCAGCTTCCCCCTCTGGCCTGCCTGTTCTTGCGCGCCGAAGACTAGATTGCGTATTTCCCCGCTTCCAGCAGCCGCGCCGCAATTCGGGCACGCAAGCTGAATACGTCTTCCGGCTCCCGCTTCAGCAGCCGCCGCAGCCAGGCCAATCGGGTGCGAAGTTCATCGCCGCGGCTGATCCTGGCAAGCACTTGGCGGCCCAGCCGCTCCATGGTGTCCATCCCTTCGCTGACGATCACCCGCGTGGCCTCAGCCCCGGGAGCTCGGAGAACCACCGATTGCATGATGAAAAGCGCGATCATTAAATCCGCAAGGCTCGCCAGCAATACCTGTTCCTGTTCCAAGGCCCCGCCCAGTGTTTGGGTCGCCAATCCGGCCAGCATCAGCACAGTTCGCCGCGCCTGTTCCACCGGCGGCACCGCTTCCGTCGGCCCGAGCAGGCCGGCCAGGACTTCTTCGACTGCCGCGGCGAGGGGAAGCGTACCCTTTTGCGCTCGCCGCAGAGCCACGCCGGCAATTAACAGGCGATTGATTTCATTGGTCCCTTCAAAGATGCGGTTGACCCGTGCGTCCCGATACGCCCGCTCGGCGGGAGTCCCCTGTACAAAGCCGTTGCCGCCATGCACCTGTACGGCGCCGTCAACCACCAGATCCGCCATTTCACTCGCCTGCACCTTGACGATGGAGCATTCCATGGCAAATTCATCCCACTGCGGCGTACTGTCCATCAGTGCCGCCGTGCGGTAGACCGCGGATTCCGCGGCGAACAACTCTACCGCCATGCGCGCCAGTTGCTCGCGTACCAGCCCAAAATCCGCAATCGGGCGGCCGAAGGCATGCCGCTGCTGCGCGTAGGCAATGGTCTGGCGCAAACCATTGCGGGCTCCACCCAGACAGGCGGCACCCAGCTTCAAGCGGCCCAGGTTCAAAATCTGAAACGCGATGTGCGCGCCCTCGCCGATGCCGCCGAGCACGTTTTCCCGCGGCACCCGCGCGCCGCGAAGCACCAGCGCCCGCGTCGAGGAACCATGAATTCCCATCTTGTGCTCTTCACTGCCAGTGCTCACCCCTTCCCAGGTGCTTTCCACCAGCAAAGCGGTGGGCTTGCCTTCTACCTTCGCAAAAACGGTGAACAGGTCGGCAAACCCGGCATTGCTGATCCACATCTTCTCGCCCGTGAGGCGGTAATGATGGCCGCCGGGCTCGGCCACGGCCTCGGTGCGCATCGCCAGTGCATCCGACCCGGAACCGGCCTCGCTGAGCGCATAGGCGCCAACCCACTCCGAGCTGGCCAGCTTGGGCAGGTAGCGCCGCTTCTGCTCCTCATTGCCAAAATGCACCAGCGGCAGCGTCGCGATGCCGGCATGCGCGCCGAACGCAACCGAGAACGAGCCCTGCACCGCCAGGTGGTCGGCGACAATGCAAGCCGCGGAAAAGTCGAGGCCCATGCCTCCGTATTGCTCGGCTGTTTCCACCCCTGTAAGGCCGAGCGCGCCCGCCTTGCGGAGGAGTTGCCTTACGGTTGCAAAATCCTGACGCTCGATGGCGTCGCTTGCGGGCGCAATCTCTTCTTGCGCGAACCGCTCGGCCGTCTGGGCAATCAATTGCTGTTGTTCGCTGAAGTGTTCAGGGGCAAACGCGCTGTCCGGAGCCTGCAGCAGGAACCCTCCTCCTCGCGTTGGGCCGTCGGTCATCACAGCACCAGATTCTCGATCACCGCGGCGGCGCCCTGACCGCCGCCTACGCACAGGGTAATCAGACCCCACCGCTGCCGCCGGCGCTGCAGCTCCTGCGTCAGCGTGGCCAGCAGCTTGGCGCCGGTACACCCCAACGGATGCCCCAGCGCGATGGCGCCGCCGTTGACGTTCACCCGCTCCGGATCCAGATGCGCCTCGCGCATGACCGCCAGCGCCTGCACGGCAAAGGCTTCGTTCAACTCCACCACCGCAAGATCGTCGAGTTGCACTCCGGCGCGCTCCAGCGCTTTCGGAATGGCTCGCACCGGCCCGATGCCCATCAACGCCGGATCCACCCCCGCTGTGGCGTAACCGGCCAGCCGCGCGATCGGGGTGAGGGAACGCTCGCGGAGCACGTTCTCCGACACCAGCACCGCGGCCGCCGCGCCATCGCTGGTTTGCGATGCGTTGCCTGCCGTCACCACGCCGTGCGCATGAAACGCCGGCGGTAGCGCGGCGAGCGAGGGCAGGGAAGTGTCGCGGCGCGGCCCCTCGTCCTGGCTTACCCGAACCTGCCGCCAATAGCCTGGCGACTGCTCATCGGGCACCTGTGTCTCCATCGCAATCAACTCGGCATCGAATTTGCCCGCTTCCTGGGCCGCAACCGCTTTGCTGTGGCTGTGCAGCGCAAACTCGTCCGCCTCTTCCCGGCCAATGCCATAGTGTCGGGCCAGCCGTTCCGCCGTCAAGCCCATGCTCATATAGCTCTCCGGCCGATGCTGGAAGAGCCAGGGGTTGACGCTGGGCTTGTTCCCCACGATGGGCACCAGGCTCATGCTCTCCGCTCCGCCCGCCACGATCACTGCCGCGCCGGCCGCGATGCGCTCGCTGGCCATGGCAATGGCTTCAATGCCGGAGGCGCAGAATCGGTTCACCGTGACCGCCGAGGCTTCCACCGGCAGCCCCGCCCGCAGCGCAGCCATGCGCGCCAGGTTCAACCCTTGCTCCGCCTCCGGCATGGCGCAGCCCAGGATCACGTCCTCGACGGCTTCCGGCTCGATCCCCGCACGCTCCAGTGCGGCTTGCATCGCGATCGC
>JBQCEU010000205.1:0-5659 GCA_051959955.1 Terriglobales bacterium
GGCCCCCGGCCGCGCCGCCGCCCGGTCGCCGGCTATGTCCTGGTGCTCGAGGATCTGACCGATCTGCTCCAAATCCAGAAAACCGCGGCCTGGCGGGAGGTGGCCCGGCGCATCGCCCACGAAATCAAAAACCCGCTCACCCCCATCGCCCTCTCCGCCCAGCGCATCCAGCGCCGCCTGCTGGGCGGCTCCGCCACCGAAGCCGCGCCGGTGATCGCCGAGTGCGCCGCCACCATCGAGGCCGAGGTGCGCTCACTGCAGCGTCTGGTGGACGAGTTCAGCGCCTTTGCCCGCTTCCCCCGCGCCCAGCCCGTCGCCTGCGACTTGAACGCCATCGTCGAACAGTCGCTGCGCGCCTTCGACGGCCGCCTCGACGGCATCGAAATTCGCACCCAACTGGAGCCCGATTTGCCGCCGCTGCGCCTCGATCCGGAGGACATGAAGCGCGTCTTCATCAATCTGATTGACAACGCCGCCGAGGCCCTGCGCGATTCCCCCTACCGCCAGATCACCCTCGCCACCCAGCAGTTGGACGGCGTGGTCGAGGCGGTCGTCGCCGACACCGGCCGCGGTCTCCCGCCCGGCGACCGCCAGCGCATGTTCCTGCCCTACTACTCCACCAAGCAGCGCGGCACCGGCCTCGGCCTGGCCATTGCCCAGCGCATCGTCGAGGACCACGGCGGCGGCCTGCGCGCCGAAGACAACCGCCCCCTCGGCGCCCGCTTCGTCGTCGAACTTCCCCTGCCGCCGGACGGCGCCCCGGCGCCCGAGTCTTCCCTCACCCCTCACTCCTAACCGCTCACCCCTGTATCCTGTCCCTATGGCCCGCGCGAAAATCCTCGTGGTGGACGACGAGCAGGGCATCCGCCATTCCCTCACCGGCGTCCTCGGCGACGAGGGCTACCAGGTGCGCGCGGTCGGCGATGCCGCCGGCTGCCGCCAGGCGCTCAACGAAGACACCTTTGACCTGGTGCTGCTCGACATCTGGCTCCCCGACCAGGACGGCCTTGACCTGCTGGCCGATTTGCAGCAGCAGCCCGCGGTGCCCGAAGTGGTGGTGATCAGCGGCCACGGCAGTGTCGAGAGCGCGGTCCGGGCCACCAAGCTGGGCGCCTTCGACTTCCTCGAAAAGCCGCTGACCATTGACAAAACCCTGCTCACCGTTCGCCACGCCCTCGAGCAGCGCCAACTGCGCCGCGAAAACCGCCACCTCAAGCAGCACTTCGCGGTCGCCGCCGCGCTGATCGGCGAAAGCGTGCCGGTGCGGGCGCTGCGCCAGCAGATCGGCATCATGGCGCCGACCAATGGGCGGGTGCTCATCTACGGCGAGAGCGGCGTGGGCAAGGAGCTGGTGGCGCGCGCCCTGCACGCCGAAAGCGAGCGCCGCCAGGGTCTGTTTGTCGAGCTCAACTGCGCCGCCATCCCCGAGGAACTGATCGAGAGCGAGCTCTTCGGCCACGTCGCCGGCGCGCTGCCGGGCACGCAGGAGGCCAAGGAGGGCAAGTTCAGCCGCGCCGACCAGGGAACGCTGTTCCTCGACGAAGTCGGCGACATGAGCCTCAAGACCCAGGCCAAGGTGCTGCGCACCCTCGACGAGGGCCGTTTCCAGGTGCTGGGCGCGAGCACCCAGGCGACCGCCGACGTGCGCATCATCGCCGCCACCAACAAGAACCTGGAAGAGGAGATCGCCAAGGGCAACTTCCGCGAGGATTTGTTCTACCGCCTCAACGTCATTCCCTTCTACGTGCCGCCGCTGCGTGAGCGCAAGGAGGACGTGCCGCTGCTGGCGCGCCACTTCCTCGCCGAGTTCGCCCGCGCCTACGGACGCCAGTGCCGCGATTTCAGCCCCGAGGCTCTAGCCACCCTCGCCGCCTACAACTGGCCGGGCAACGTGCGCGAGCTGCGCAACCTGGTCGAGCGCATCGCCATCCTCAACCCCACCGCCCGCACCATTGAGGCCCGCCACCTGCCGCCGCTGCTGCGCCGCCCCCGCCGCGCCGCCGAAGCCGACTTCAGCTCGCTGCACGAGGCCCGCTCCGCCTACGAGCGCGAGTTCATCCTCAAAAAGCTGGAGGAGAACGCCGGCAACATGACCCGCACCGCCGAAGTCCTCGGCCTCGAACGCAGCCACCTTTACCGCAAGATGAAGAGCCTGGGGATGACGGTGGCGGGAGGCTCCCAGTGAACGCGGTCACCCGTTGAGGGGAATGGCCTGGGCCGCCCGGTCAAGCTCACCCATCCCGACGGGACCTTCGCCTCCACCAGCTACCACGGCCGCGCCACCACAACCAGCGACGAAGGCAACGGCGCCGGGCCGGTAACACGCATTACGCAAGCCGATGGCCTGGGAAACATCACGGCGGTCTGCGAGGTGACCAACGTGGCGGGCACGGTCCCCAACAGCACGCCCTCCGACTGCGCCACCCAGATCGCCGGCACCGTGCTCGACAGCGATGCCACCGGTTTCCTCACCGTTTACCAGCACGAAGCCCGCGGCTTGCTCACCCGCGTGCAGCAGCCGGGATTAGCCGACCGCCAATTCCTGTACGACAGCCTCGCCCGGCTGATCTCCACCTACAATCCGGAAAGCGGCGGCCTTGAGTTCGGCTACGATTCCAACTCCAACCTGGTCACCAGATGGCAGAGCAACGGCGTTGAAACCTACTATCTTTACGACCAACTCAACCGCTTGACCAGTCGCCGGTTTGGCGTGGGCGGGTACAGTGATCCCGCCGACACCGTGACGCTCTCCTACGACACCGACCCCACCGGCCTGACCACCAACGGCGCTTTCGGCCACCTGACGCGCGTGACGAACGGCTCTCCGGTGGTGCTCTCCTTCAACGAATACGACCCCATGGGCCGCACCAAAGAGGCGGACACCATTGTCGGCGGCACGACCTACTACTTCAACGCCCAACTCGACAACCTCGGCTTTCCCACCTACGAGGCCCTGCCCAGCGGCCGCACCCTCTGGCTCGACGATGGCCCGCAGGGCCGCACCACCTGGATCCACGACGCCGGAGCCGGCTACACCTACCTCCATTACCGCGATTACAGGCCCTGGGGCGCCCCCGCCGACATGGGCCTGGGCAACGGCGCCTACCAAAGCTGGACCCCCGATGCCCGCATGCGCGTGGCCACCGTGGCCGCCTACCTGCCTGGCAGCGACTGGTCCAACTGGTTCCTCGACGTGGATATTGGCTACAACCCCGACTCGATCGTGGCTTCATTGACCGATGAACTCGGCTCCTGGAATCAGGACCTGCTGTTCAGCTACGACCCACTCAATAGTCTTTCGGGTTGGAGCAACAAGAACGGCTTCAGTTGCGGCTTCCATGTGGACCGCTTCGGCAACCTCACCGACGCCAGCGGCAATCCCAGTTGCGGCATGCTGACCGGCAAGCAGATCAACGCCCAGAACCAGATCGCCGGCATGGTCTACGACGCGAGCGGCCAGCCGCTCAGCGACAGCTCCGGAACCAGCTATAGTTGGAACGTGGAGGGCCTCCTGAGCGGCTTCCAGCAGACCGGCCAGCCCGCCTACGGCTACCTCTACGACGGCCTGGGAAGGCGCGTGGAGAAGCTGGTGAACGGCGCGGTAACGGCGCTTTACCTGCGCGATGCCCAGGGACAACTGGTGAGTGAACTCGACGGCGCCCAGTTCACCGACAACATCCTCTCGCCCAGCGATGGCGCCCGCATCGCCTCCGTCGTCGGGCCGGGCGTCAACACCATCTACTACTACCACGCCGACCCGCTGGGCACGCCCCGCGCCATCACCACCGCCGCCGGCGCCAACCTGATGAACTGCGGCCAGCACTCCGGCCAGCCCAACGGCAGCATGCTCACCTACTCCCCCTTCGGCGCCGCGGTCGGCGGCTGTGACCAGTCCGCCCAGCCCTACAACTTCACCGGCAAATACCGTGATGCCGAAAGCACCCTCGACGACTTCGGCGCCCGCTTCTACCAGAGCAACCTCGCCCGCTTCCTCAGCCCCGACTGGTCCGACGATCCCGAGCCGGTCCCCTATGCCGATCCCGGCGACCCGCAGAGCCTGAACCTCTATAGCTACGCCCGCAACAACCCCTGGGGCGGACCGGACCCCGATGGGCACTTTGTAGACGGCCCCAACTGCGGCTACCCATGTGAGGTCACCGGGCAGCCCTTCCTAGTCCCCGGCCTCAGGACCCTCAGCACCGCCGACGCCGGTGCAAGATCACTGCTGAACCTCTTCGACTTCGTCAAGACCCAGCGCGCGAAGCTCGGCGGCTTTATTCAGAATCATCCGGTTGCAGCCGCGGCCGCCGCAATCGGCCTGGCAATACTGACCCACGACGACGAGCAGCCGGGGGGTGCGCGGCTGGGCGCCGCCGGCGAGGGCGAGGCATTTGGCGTGGTCTATCGCGCCCTCCGCGTCACCGGGAACGAGTCCATCACGGTGAGCGGGCCTGCCGTCGGAGAACAGGCGGCGGAAGAATTCCTAGGAGAGGGGGCCGAACCGATTACACAGAAATATGGAAACCGCGCTGGCCAAACCGTCGGTCGTAGAAGCGCCGACGGCCTGCGGGTGGTCCGAGACGACGGCGACCACCTCAACTTTGAGAACAAGGCTACCGGGGGCAATCTTCATGTCTACTTCAAGGGGCGATGAGGGTGGGATATAACTTCGAGACTCTCCGGCCTCTTCAGGACCGGATCGTTCGCATCGTCTCCACCACGGGGGAGATCATGCGCGCGAAGATCCGACTTGTTTCCCAGTCCGAGAGGGATATTCTAGTGACAATTCTGGACACAAATCGTCCCCAAGAACTTGGCCCCCAGCACAGCGCTGACAAATGGTACGCGATCCCATTTGACTTCCTCGCGTCCGTCGAGCCGGAGCCGGCTCCACGTCACGAATCGCTGTAGACCACCGGATATCTCGCAAGCTTGATCAGGCAACAGGTGGCTAATGATTACCGCGGGCATCGTTGGCGCGATCCATTCGGGAACGGACGATGGACGATAATTGGGGTGACCTCCTCCCCGTTTCAGGTCCAAATCATGATGCGAGTCCGCCGTGGTTCGGCTCCGCGAGGAGCGGGTTGGGGGAAGGCGGTGGTGGGGCGGAGGGAGCTGCTCTCAAGGAGGTTCGACACACGCGTCCGCCTAGCCCTCAAAGGGGGCGAAGAGATCGAAGCAGTGCCGCTTTTCGTGGTCGTTTCGGAGCGGAAGCTCATTTACCTGATTATTTTGACATCTGCGGCGGCGCGCTACTCCGGCGCGCCCAGCGACCAGACATACCTGCCAGAATTCGATCTGATCGACTCAGTTGCCGCTGCCGCCTAAGACTGAGGCCGAGCCCCTTGCCACCGGCCCTCCAGGCGCAGCTTCAACACCGGCCTGTTGGTTTGGAAGCCAAAGCAGGGATGTGATTGGCTCCGCAACGGTCTCGCCTGCCCCTTCAATCTGGACCGCTTCGGCAACCTCACCGACGCCAGCGGCAATCCCAGTTGCGGCATGCTGACTGGCAAGCAGATCAACGCCCAGAACCAGATCGCCGGCATGGTGTACGACGCGAGCGGCCAGCCGCTGAGCGACAGCTCCGGAACCAGCTATATTTGGAACGTGGAGGGCCTCCTGAGCGGCTTCCAACAGACCGGCCAACCCGCCTACG
>JBQCEU010000206.1:0-8789 GCA_051959955.1 Terriglobales bacterium
CGAAGCCGGGCGCGGCCGCCCGGCGGAGCGTCGCTGGAGGTACAGGAGAGCGGGCGGCGCGGCGCGGCCTGCGCCCGCAGGACCGGGGGCGAATTTCCGGTGCACCCAGCGCGGGTGCGAAGCCGGGCGCGGCCGCCCGGCGGAGCGTCGCTGGAGGTACAGGAGAGCGGGCGGCGAAGCCGGGCGCCCGCGATTAATATTAGACTCCGTGGCGGGTCACGTAGAGGGCGGCCTGCAGGCGGTCCTCGACGCGCAGCTTGTGGTAGGCGCGGTTGAGGTGGCTCTTCACCGTGGTCTCGGTGATGGCCAGCAGGGCGGCGATCTCCTTGTTGCGTTTGCCTTCCGCCAGCGCCTCCAGCACCCGCTGCTCCCGCGGGGTGAGATGGCCGCCGCCGGGCTCGCCGTTGCCGGGGAGCGTCCAGGCCAGTTTGCGCTCGGCCCACAATTCGCCGGCGGCCAGGGCGCGCACCGCCTTGATCAGCAGCGGCAGCGGGCTCTGCCAGTCGAGATAGCCGCGGGCGCCGGCGCGCAGCGCGCGGGCGGCCAGCGGGGCGCGGTTCTCACCCATCACCAGCAGCCGCAGCCCCTCGTCGCGGCGCGCCCAGAGGGCGAGCCGCTCCCAGCCGGCACGGTCCTCGGGCGGCGCCACCACCGCCACCGTGGGCCGCTGGCGGGTGACCGGCGGCGGCCCGGGCAGGGCGTGCACGCCCACCTCGAAGCCCGGCGTGGGGGCCAGCGCCGAGGCCAGCAGATGGTTCCACAGCCGCGAGGGGAGGCAGCAGACGACGCGCACCTGGGGCAGGGCCGCGGCGGCCGGGACGGAATAGGGACGCGGGGCAGCGGGCATGGCGGCTGAGATGCCGCCCCCGGCCGCGGCACTGCCCACCCCGGCTCCACCCAAGGTTGGAATCCGGCCTGCACCCAGAGGCGGACCGGGTCTGCAACCATTGCGTAATTGTTCTCTGCCCGCGGCGGTTCGTAGACTCGAATTCGTGGCTGGCCGAAGCCGGCCCGCGGGAGGACACAACGTGCGGCGAAGGGCAACCGGGATGGTGATGGCGGCGGCGCTGGGCCTGGGCTGGGGCCTGGCGGGGAGGGCGGCGGCGCAGACGCTCACCGAGCGCGCCCTGGCGGCGGCGCCGGAGGCGGCGGTGCCGGCGGCGGCGCCGCTGACCATTTGGGGCAGCGGCGGGAGCGCCGATCCGGTCGGGCCGGGCGACCTGCTGCAGGTGGAGGTGTTCGGGCAGCCGCAGTTGTCGAGCAGCCTGCGGGTGGGGCCGAACGGAGAAATCGCGCCGCCGTTTCTGCCCGCCGAGACGGTGGGGGGGGAGACGGCGCTCGCCATCCAGGCCCACCTGACGGCGGCCTACGGGGCGCTGCTGCGCCACCCGCTGGTGAGCGTGCGGCTGGTGGAGAACAACAGCCGCAAGGTGAGCATTGACGGGGCGGTGCCGCGGCCGGGCGTTTATGCCTTCAGCGGGCAACTGACGCTGCTCGAGGCGCTGGGCATGGCCGGCGGCCTCGATCCCAGCCGCGCCAGCAGCGAGGTGCTGCTGGTCCACCAGCCGCCGGTGAGCGCCCGGCGCGACGCCCGCGGGACGATGGTCTACACCGCCAACAGCGTGCTGGAGACCATCAACCTTGACCGCATCGCCCAGGACCCGGCGCTGAACCGGCGGCTGCAGCCCGGCGACGTGATTGACGTGCAGCCGGTGCGCCAGGTCTACATCTCCGGCAACGTGCTGCATCCGGGTTCGGCCACCCTCACCCCCGGGCTGACGCTCGGCCAACTGATCAGCTACAGCGGAGGCCTGCTGCCCCAGGCCAACCCCGGCCAGGTGCGCCTGCTGCGGCTGCAGCCCGACGGCACGCGCCGCACGCTGGTCGCCGACGTGGGCGCCATTCAGAAAAACCGGCGCGCCGATGTGCCGCTCGCCGCCGATGACATTGTGCTGGTGCCGGGTTCGGTGATGCGCATGGCCGGACTCGAACTGCTGGATTTCTTCACCGGCACCGGCCGCTGGCGGGTGCAGCAGTCGGTGGCCAACCACATTCCCTGATCCCCCTTTTGAGGAACCTGCCATGGCCTTTATGCCGATCGCCGCGGGCACGACCCAGCCCCCCCTGCCGCCGCTCTATGAACTGGAACCGCCGCCCGCCGCCGGGCCGCGCCGCCATCACCTCCACAACGCCCTCTACCGCCAGCGCTGGCTGGTGGTGGCCCTGGTCGCCGGGTTTGTGCTGCTGGGCGGATCGGCGAGCTGGTGGCTGCGGCCCGTCTACGAGGCCAGCGGCTCGCTCATCATCCGCCACCCCAGCCTGCACGCCGCCCAGCTCACCCCCCAGGACTATCCCGTGCCGGTCGATCCGGACCGCGAGATGCAGACCGAGCTGACCATCCTCGGCAGCCGCGCCGTGGCCGAGCCGGTGATCGCGCGCCTGGACCTCGCCCAACGCGACCCCGAGATCGCCCGGGCGCTGGCCGCCACCCGCCGCCAGTTGGCCCAAAAAGGGCGGCAGTTGAGCCCCGCAGCGGCGTCCGAGCTGGCGGCGGCGGTGTTCCACGGCCAACTCGCCACCGCGCCCGACAAGCTCAGCAGCACCGTGCACGTGAGCTTCCGCTCCTCCGACCCGCAGCTGGCGGCGGCGGTGGTGAACGCCACCGCCCAGGGGTTTCTGGCCGAGACCCTGGCCGAGCGCGGCGCCCAGGGCGAACAAGCCGCGCACTGGATGGAGCAGCAGGTGGCGGCGGCCGCGCGGCAGCTCGCCGACGACGATAATGCCGTCAGCCAGTTTCAGCAGCAGCACGCCTACGTGCCGCTGCTCGAGCCCGCCGGCAGCGGCGAGCAGAGCGCCCTGCTGGCCCGGCTGTCGGACGCCAACCACGCCCTGGCCGCCGCCCAGGCCGAGCGCATCGGCGATGAGGCGGCGCTGGCCAGCTATCAGGGCGGGGTGGTGGCGGCGCTGCCGGCCGAGCTGCGCGACCCGGCGATTGAGAGCGCCACCACGCGCGTGGGCGCCGCCGAGCAGGAGCTGGCCACGCTCGAGACCACCTACCAGCCCAACTTTCCGCTGGTGGTGGAGGCGCGCCAGCAGTTGGCCGCCGCCCGGCAGCAGCTGGCCGGCCTGAAGACCCAGGTGACGGCCGGGCTGGAGCAGCGGCTGGCCTCCAGCCGCGAGCGCGAACAGCAGTTGACCGCCCTGGTGGCCGGATTGAACCACCAGGCGGCGGCCACCAGCGGGCTGGAGATGGCCTTCGGGGTGCTGCAGGCGCGCGCCGCCGCCCAGCGCACGCTGGTGGCCACGCTGCGCGAGAAGCTGAGCGAGGTGCAGCTCGAGGCCAGCCTGCCGCCCAGCAACATCCAGGTGCTGGACCGTGCGCTGGTGCCCGACGAGCCGCTCTACCCGCGGCTGGGCCTCGATCTGGCGCTCGGCCTGGCCCTGGGCCTGGGGGTGGGGGTGGCGGCGGCGCTGGCGCGCGAGCGGGTGAGCGAGACGCTGACGGTGGCCACCGAGGTGCAGCGGGTGCTGGGCCCGGCGCTGGCGCCGCTGGGCATGATCGCCGAGCTGCCCGCGCCGGCGCGGCGCCGCCAGGCGCTGCTGCCCGCCGCGGGCGGCGCCGCCGGGGAAGACGATGCCGGCTATGCCCGGGTGGCGGCCAACCTGGTGGCCCGCTGCGGCACGCCGCCGCGGGCGGTGCTGGTCACCAGCGCCAGCCCGGGCGAGGGCAAGACCACCAGCGTGTGCCGGCTGGCGCAGGCGCTGGCGGCGGCCGGGTGGCGCACGCTGGTGGTGGACTGCGACCTGGAGGCGCCCGGCTGCGCCCGCTTCTTCGGGCTCGCCGAGGGGGGCCACACCGCCGGCCTGCAGGCCGCCCTCGCCGGCCGCAAGCTCACCCCGCTCAGCCTGGGGCCGCACCTCGACCTGGTGCCGGTGGAAGCCGGCGGCGGCGTGCTCCCCATGCGCGCCATGGCGGCGCTGCTCGAACAGTGGCGCGAGCACTACGATTACGTGCTGCTCGACTCGCCCCCCACCTCGGCCAGCGGCACGGCAGTGTTGTTGTCGTCGCTGGTGGAGGCGGTGGTTTTGGTGCTGCGCTGGGGAAGGACGCGGCAGGCGGAGGCGCAGCAGGCGGCGGCGGAGCTGGCGCGGGCGCATGCGCCGCTGTGCGGCACCCTCTTCCACCGCGCCGATCCCCGCGCCCCGGCCTTTCGGCACTGGCGCCGCACCCATTCGGCGGCGGCCTGAGGACAGCAGGAGTGACCACGGCGATGCTGGGAACCGGACAGACCAAAAGGGCGGCGGCGGCGGGGGTGCTCGACACGCGCGCCGCCGCGGATGCGGCCCTGCTGCGCATGTTCACCCGGGCGCGGCGCAGCAGCCAGCCGCTGCTGCTGCTGCGCTGGACGCCGCGCGGCGGCGGGGCGCGGGGGCGGGCGGCGCGGGCGCTGGCCGCCGAGCTGCGGCTGGGCGATCTGGTGTGGCGCGAGCCGGGGGCGGAGTGGCTGGTGCTGGCCGAAGGGGTGGCGGCGCCCTCGGCCGCCGCCGCCGCCCTCGCCCGCCGCCTGGAGCAGGTGCTGGCGCGCGCCGGCGCGGAGTGCGAGTGCCGCCTGGCCGCCTTTCCCGCCCAGGGGATCACGCTGGGGGCGCTGCTGGAGGCGGTGGCATGGCGACGTTGAAGCTCAACCCCTCGGCCGCCGCCGCCCCGGCGCCGGCCGCGCCGGCGCCGGTCCCGCCCGCCTGGTGCCAGCCGCAGCGGCTGCGGCAGTGGGGGCTGCGCCGCGGCTGGCGCTGCCAGCTGCGTCCGGCCGAGCGCTGGCGCAAGCGCGCCCTCGATCTCGGGCTGTGCGCCCTGCTGGGGGTGCCGGCGGCGGTGGTGGTGGGGCTGGCGGCGCTGGCGGTGCGCTGGGACTCGCCCGGCAAGGCGCTGTTCGCCCAGACGCGGGTGGGGCGCAACGGACGCCCCTTCCGCATGTGGAAGCTGCGCACCATGGTGGCCAACGCCCAGGCGATGGAAGCCGAGCTGCGCCACCTCAGCGAGCTGCCCTGGCCGGATTTCAAGATCACCCGCGATCCCCGCGTCACCCGCGTCGGCGGCTGGCTGCGCCGCACCAGCCTCGACGAGCTGCCGCAGATCTGGAACATCGTGCGCGGCGAGATGAGCTGGGTGGGGCCGCGGCCCACCAGCTTCGGGTTGGAACGCTACCAGTTGTGGCACACCGAGCGGCTCGCCACCCCGCCCGGACTGACCGGGCTGTGGCAGATCGTGGCCCGCGCCGAGTGTGACTTCGATCAGCGCCTGCGGCTCGATCTCGCCTATGTGCGCAACTGGCGGCTGCGGCTGGATTTGGCCATTCTCGCCGCCACGGTAGGGGCGGTGTGGCAGCAGCGGGGGGCGAAGTAGATGGCCACCGAGGCGCTTTTCTGGCCCCCGCGCGGCCTCGGCCGCGGCGGCGCGGGGGCGCGCCGCGGGGCCGCGGCGGGGTGGTGGGGGGCGGGCATGGGCCTGGGCCTCGGGCTGCTGGCCGTGGCGGCGCGCTTTCCCGAGCACTGGCTGGGGCTGCTGCTCGGCCTGCCGCTGCTGCTGGCGGCGGTGGCCGTGGTGCTCTATCGCCCCGCCTGGGGCGCCTGCGCGCTGGTGCTGCTGGTCTACTGGAACGTCAGCGACGTGGTGACCGAAACCTGGGGCTTCAGCTGGCTGTTGCGGCTGGCGCTGGGCGGCGTGGTGGTGGCCTGGGGGTTCGACCGCCTGGCCCGCCCGCAGGCCGAGCCGCTGCGCTGGCCGCTGTGGCGGCCGATGCTGGCCTGGGGGCTGGTGCAGGCGGCCGCCGCCGCCCTGGCCGCCGACCGGGCGGTGGCGGTGGGCCGGCTGGGCGAGTACGCCAAGGCGGTGGTGGTGTTCTATCTGATCGTCAACCTGCTGGCCACGCCGCGGCAGTGGCGGCGGGCGGTCAATGCGCTGCTGCTGGCGGTGGGGCTGCTGGCGCTGCCGGTGCTCATCCAGGGACTCACCGGCACTCACAACACCTTCTGGGGCTTCGGCCAGATGGAGTACTCCGAACTGGTACGCGGCCGCTTCGGGTGGCGGCTGGGGGGAACGCTCGGGGACCCCAACTTTCTGGCCATGGTGATGGTGGCGGCGCTGCCGCTGGCCGCGGTCGAGGGGCTCGAGGTGCGGGCCGGCTGGTGGCGGCGGGGGCTGGCGCTGGGGGTGCTGGGGCTGGCGCTGGGCGCCACGCTGTTCACCTACTCGCGGGCGGCGGCGCTGGGGGTGGGGTTGTTGCTGGCCGTGCTGGTGGTCTGGCACCCGCGGCGGCAGTGGGTGGTGGGGGCGGCGCTGGCGGGCCTGCTGGCGGCCACCGCCATCGCCCCGCAATCGCTGTGGGGGCGGCTGCAGACGCTGGTCGAGAGCTCGCTCGCCGCCCCCGGCCAGCAGATGACCGACTCCAGCTTCCGCAGCCGGCGGCACGAAATGTATACCGGCGTGCTCATGTTTTTCGACCACCCGCTGCTCGGCGTCGGCCCCGGCAACTATGAGGTCGAATATCTCACCTATTCGGCCCGCGCCGGGCTCTCGGGCGAAGATACGGTGCGCGATCCCCACAGCCTTTATGTGCAGATCGCCGCCGAAACCGGCGTCTGCGGGCTGGCGGTGTTCGTGTGGCTGCTGGCGGCGGCGCTGGGGCAACTGGAGCGGGCGCGGCGCCGGGCGCGGCGGCGGGGGGCGCCCGGCTTTGCCGCCTGGCTGCTGGCCTGCCAGTTGAGCCTGGTCATTTATCTCCTGCTCAGCACCTTTTTGCACGACGCCTACTTCCGTCACTTCTTCGTGCTGCTGGCGCTGGGCGCGCTCGCCGCCTGGCTGGCGCTCGCGACCGGCAGGATGCAACGGCAGACGCCCGCCACCGCATCCAGCAGCTCTGGAGGCATGCAGAAGGAATTATGAAAGCAACGGTGGCGATTGTCGGCTATGGCTGGGTGGGGCGCGCGATGGCGGAGGAGTTCCCGGAGGCGGTGATCTACGACGAGCCGCTGCGGCTGGGTTCGCGGGAAAAGGTCAATGCCTGCGACCTCGCCTTTGTGTGTGTACCCACCCCCAACCCGGCGCGGGGCGAGCTCGACACCTCGATCGTCGAGCAGGTGGTGGGCTGGCTCACAACGCCGCTCATCGTGTTGCGTTCGACCGTCAATCCCGGCTGCACCGACGCCCTGCGGCGCCGCACCGGCAAGCACATTGTCTTTCAGCCCGAGTATCTGGGCGAGACCGTCGCCCACCCGCTGCTGCGCATGCGCGAGCGCGGGTTCATCATCGTGGGCGGCGAACCGGGCGACCGGCGGCAGGTGATCGAGGTCTACCAGCAGGTCTACAACGCCAGCCTGCGCATCCGCCAAACCGATGCCCTGACCGCCGAGCTGATCAAGCTGGGCGAGAACCGCGCCATCGCCCATCGCGTCGCCGAGGCGCAGGAGTTGTATGACCTGTGCGAGGCCGCCGGGGTGGATTTTTACGAAGTGCGGGAGGGTGTCTACCAGGATGACCCGCGCATGTCTCCCTACTGGACCTTCGTCTATCCCCAGGCGCGGGGCTTCAACTCGAAATGCATTCCCAAGGACGTGTATGCGATCGCGGCCTACGCCCGCAAGCTGCGCCGGCCGCTGGAAGTGACCGAAGCCCTGCTGGAGCGCAACGAACGCTACCTGGCGCAGCCGGCCAACAGCCGGGCGGCGATCAGCGCCTGAGCGGCGGCGCCCCCGCCGCCAGAGCCGAAGCGCGCCCGATCGTGTGGCTGCTGGACGGGCTGGAGGCCGGGGGGGCGGAGCGGCTGGCGCTGCAGTTTGCCGCCGCGCCGCTCGCCTGGCCGGTGTGGCTGGTGGGCCTGCGCCCGCCGCGCTCCGCCGGCGGACGCGCCGCCTGGGGGGCGGAGTGGGACCAGGTGGCGGGGCGGGTGCATCTGGCCGGCCTGCACGGCCTGCGCGACCTCGCCGGCTGGTGGCGCCTGCGGCGCTGGCTGGCGGAGCGGCGTCCGCTGCTGCTGCACGCCCATCTGCGCTATGCCACCTGCGTCGGCGGCCGCCTGGCGCGCGGGCTGGGGATTCCGCTGCTCACCACCGTGCACGTCGAGCCCGGCCGCGAGCGCGGGCGGCAGCGCTGGCTGGCCGGCTGGGAGCGGGCCGAACGGCGGCGGGCGGCGCGGGTGATCTACGTCAGCGCCGCGCAACGCGCCGCCTGGGGCCGGGTCGCCGGGCGGGAGCGGGCGGTGGTCATCGGCAATGGCGTCAGCCTTCCCGCGCCCGGCCCGGGCCGGGCGGCGCAGCGCCGGCGTCTGGGTCTGCCGCTTGAGGCCACCATCTATCTCACCGTGGCGGTGGTGCGGGCGGCCAAGGGCTGGCGCACCTGGCTGCAGGCCGCCGAGCAGGTGACGGCGGCGCAGCCGCAGGCGCATTTTGTGTGGGTGGGCGGCGGCGAGGAATGGGAAACGCTGCGCGCCGCCGCCCGCCCGCTGCTGGAAAGTGGGCGGCTGCTCCTGCCCGGCCCGCGCGGCGACGTGGCGGCCTGGCTGGAGGCCAGTGATTTTTTTCTGTTTCCTTCCTTCGGCGAAGCCCAGCCTACGGCCGTGATGGAGGCCATGGCGGCCGGACTGCCGCTCATCGCCACCCGGCTCGGCGCCACCCGCGAACTGGCCGGCGAGTGCGCCAGCTGGGTCGAGCCCGGCGACGCCGCCGGGCTGGCTCAGGCGGCGCGGGCCGGGAGCGGGCCGCAGCGGGCGGCGGCCCGCGCGGCGGCGGTGGCG
>JBQCEU010000207.1:0-6326 GCA_051959955.1 Terriglobales bacterium
GGGCCCCCCCCCCCCCCCGGCCCGTTTGGGCGCTCCGGGGGGGTGGGGGGCCCCGCCCGCCGGGGCCCCCCGCGCCAATTAAATGTCCAAGTTCTTGACGTCCAGCGCGTGCTTCTCGATGAACTCGCGGCGGGGGGCGACGTCGTCGCCCATCAGCGTCGAGAAGATCTCCTCGCAGGCCAGCAAATCTTCCAGCTTCACCAGCAGCAGCGTGCGCGCCGCCGGGTCCATGGTGGTCTCCCACAACTGGTCGGCGCGCATCTCCCCCAGCCCCTTGTAGCGCTGCACGCTGAACAGCCGCTTGCCCTCTTCCAGGATGGACTCCAGCAGTTGCCGCCCGTCGGCCATCTCGCGCGGGGCGGCCTCGCTGTCGCCGTCGGCCAGCAGAAACGGCGGATGGTTGTGCTCGGCGATCACCCGCCCGCTCTTCACCGCCTGGCGGAATTCGGGCAGCAGCGCCAGCTCGGCGTTGACCACGTGCTCGAGCTGGTTGCGGTCCTTGTAGCGCAGCTCCCAGAGGTTGTGCTCCTCGTCCAGCACCTCCTTCGCCGCCGCCACCCCCGCCACCGCGCGGAAGCGCTCGGCCAGCGCCCGCAGCTTGTCGGGCGTCTCGAAGTCGGCCTTCTTCTCCAGCCCCGCCTCCAGCACCAGCCGCGTCAGCTCCGGCTGCCGCAGCTTGCGGTCGGCCTTGTCGAAGAGGGCGTAGTACTCGCTCAGGCTCACCAGGAACTTGCTCAGCGCCGCGCCCTTGAGCTCCGCCCCGGCATTCACCCCGGCGCCGGCGCCGGGGCCGTAGCGCAGCGAGCGGTCCTCGGTGATGCGCCGCATCATCACGCTGACGAACTCCTTGTCGTCCTTGATGTACTGCTCGCTCTTGCCCTTCTTGATGCGGTACAGCGGCGGCTGCGCGATGTAGACGTTGCCGTGGTCAATCAGCGCCTTCATGTGGCGGAAGAAAAACGTCAGCAGCAGCGTGCGGATGTGGCTGCCGTCCACGTCGGCGTCGGTCATCAGGATGTCCTTGGCGTAGCGCAGCTTGGCGTAGTCCAGGTCCTCGGCCGCCGGCCCGATGCCGGTGCCCAGCGCCGTGATCAGCGCCCGGATCTCCTCATGCCCCAGCATCTTGTCGTAACGCGCCTTCTCCACGTTGAGGATCTTGCCCTTCAGCGGCAGAATCGCCTGGTAGCGCCGGTCGCGCCCCTGCTTGGCGGTGCCGCCCGCCGACTCCCCCTCGACGATGAACAGCTCGCAGCGCTGCGGATCGCGCTCGCTGCAGTCGGCCAGCTTGCCCGGCAGCCCGCCCGAGTCCAGCGCCCCCTTGCGCCGCGTCAGGTCGCGCGCCTTGCGCGCCGCCTCCCGCGCCCGCGCCGCCTCGATCGCCTTGTTGATGATCCGCCGCGCCACCTGCGGGTTGTGGTCCAGGTACTCGCCCAGCTTCTCGTTGATCAGCGCCTCCACCTGGCCCTTGATGTCGCTGTTCAGCTTGCCCTTGGTCTGCCCCTCGAACTGCGGCTGCGGCAGCTTCACGCTCACCACCGCCACCAGCCCCTCGCGCACGTCGTCGCCGGTCAGGTTCTCCTTCAGGTCCTTGAACAGGTTCAACTGCTGCCCCACGCTGTTGATGGTCCGCGTCAGCGCCGAGCGGAACCCCGACAGGTGGGTGCCCCCGTCCACGGTGTTGATGTTGTTGGCGAAGCTGAACAGCGTCTCGCTGTAGCTGTCGTTGTACTGCAGCGCCACTTCCATCTGCAGAATGCCGCCCGCCACCTCGCGGCTCCCCTCCATCGAGATCGGCTTGTCGTGCAGCGTCTGCTTGCCGCGGTTCAGGTGCTTGACGAACTCGGTGATCCCGCCCGTGTACTGGAACTCGGCCGTCTTCTCCGTGCGCTCGTCGCTGAGGGTGATCAGCAGCCCGCGGTTCAAAAAGCTCAGCTCCCGCAGCCGGTTCGCCAGCGTGTCGAAGTTGTACTCGGTGACGGTGAAGATCTCCGCGTCCGGCTTGAAGGTGATCTTGGTGCCGCGCTTCGAGGTCTTGCCCATTTTCTTGATGGGCCCCAGGATCTCCCCCCGCGCGAACGACTGGTTCCAGGTATGGCCGTCGCGCCAGATCTCCAGCTCCAGCGTCTCCGACAGCGCGTTGACGCAGCTCACCCCCACCCCGTGCAGCCCGCCCGAAACCTTGTAGCTCGACGAATCGAACTTGCCGCCGGCGTGCAGCTTGGTCATCACAATCTCCGCCGCCCCGCGCGTCTCCCCGTCCACCTCCATCGTGTCCACCGGAATCCCGCGCCCGTTGTCCACCACGGTAATCGAGTTGTCGGTGTGGATGGTGACCGCCACCTTGTCGGCAAAGCCCGCCAGCGCCTCGTCCACCGAATTGTCCACTACCTCATAGACGAGGTGGTGCAGGCCCATCTCACCGGTCGAACCGATGTACATCGCCGGCCGCTTGCGCACCGCCTCCATCCCGCCCAGCACCTTGATGGAAGAAGCCGAGTAGTCCTCGGCGGCAGGGTCCAAAATGACAGGTTCTTTTGTGCTCACAGGGCTCCCGAGGCGGTGGGAAAAAGGCCCCCAAGGCCTCCCCATAGAATACCATCCAGAGCCCCGTTTTCCAAGCCCCGAAACGCCCGCAAATTATTGAAAGAGAAGCCTCTTAGGCACTGCCTGGCGGGGCGCCTGCCGCCCGCCCATGGCCGCTCAGATCCGCATCGGCATGACCACGTAGCGGTACTGCGCCCCGCTGCCGTTCACCGGACGCAGTTGCGCCGCCGAGGCCTCGTCCTTGAACTCCAGCACCACCTGGTCTTCGCCCACCGCGCCCAGGAATTGCAACAGGTACTCGGCGTTAAAACCGATCACCACCGGCTCGCCCTCGTAGCTCGCCTCCAGCTCTTCTTCCGACTCGCCCATGTCGCTGCTCGAGGCCGAAATCACCAGCTTGCCCGGCTCCAGCTTCACCCGGATGGCGTGCGAGCGCGGATCGGCGAACTGCTCGACGCGCGCCACCGAGGCGGAAAACTCCGCCCGCTCGAGCGGCACCGAATGCAGTTGCGCCTTGGGCAGCACCGCTTCGTAGTTGGGAAACTGCCCGCTCAGCTTGCGCACGCTCAGCAGCCGCATGGCCCCGTCGCTGCCCGCCTCGGCCCCGTCGTTGGGCACGCGGAAGTACAGATGGGTCTCGTCCTGGGCAAACTCGATGCGGGCGTCGTCGTCCACCGGCTCCAGCAGCAGCGCCAGCTCGGCCAGCGCCTTCTTCGGCACCAGCGCCTTGATCTCGCCCGCCACCCCGCCCAGCGTCAGCCCGTCCTGGGCGATGTGCGCCAGCCGGTGGCCGTCGGTGGTGACCAGCGCCAGCGAGGCCGGCTTGAGCACCATCAGCGCCCCGTTGAGCGTGTAGCGCGTCTCCTCGTTGGCCACCGCAAACGAGGTCTTGGGGATCATCGCCTTCAGCGGCCCGGCGGGCAACTGCAGCGCACCGTTGGGCGGAAACACCGCCAGCTCGGGAAAATTCTCCCGCGACATCCCCACCATGCGCGTGTTGGCGCGGCCGCAGCGCAGCGACACCCAGTGGTTCTCCAGCCGCTTCAGCGTGATGGCGGCGTCGGGCAGCAGCTTGACGTAGTCCAGCAGCTTGCGCGCCGGCAGCGCGCACGCCCCCGACTTCTTCACGTTGGCGGCGCAGGCCGTCTCCATCGCCAGCTCCAGGTCGGTGGCCGACAACAGCAGCCGGCCCTCGGGGGTGGCCTCGGCGAGGATATTGCCCAGGATGGGGATGGTCGTCTTGCGCTCCACCGCGCCCTGCAGCAGCAGCAGCTCCTTCAACAGATCGAACTTGCGTACGCTGATTTCCATCGTCTGCCCCCGCGGCCTGAAGCCGTTTCATTGTAGCGCACGGCTGCGGCGCGGCGCCATACCGCGCGGGCGGGCGGGAACCCGCGCCGGCTAGTGTCCGGGGTGAATCACCGTGGCGCCGGGGAAGTCGGTGGAGAAGAGCTTGCCGCTCAGTCGGGCGTTGAGCTTCACCTGGGTCAGAGTCAGGCGGTGGTAGTCGCCGCCCGGCTGCCACATCTGCTGCTCGACGGCGATCCAGCTGTGCGGGTCGTACCACAAATCGAGGTGGGTGAGCTTGCCGCTGAGCTTGGCGTCGCGCGGCGTCAGGCGCAGGTGTACCGCCGCATGGCCGTCGAGGGTGGCGGGCGCCTGCAATTCGACCTGAAAGCTCTTCTCCAGCTCCGCCCCGCTGGCGCCCATGCCCAGCAGCAGGAACTGGTTGACCATCGGCTGCTGCTCGGCCAGCCCGTACACCATCACCTGCTTGGCGCTGGGCGTATAGACATAGGCCGTCTGCTTGCGGTAAACCAGCTTGCGCGCCGCCGCCTGGGGCGTGGTCAGGTCGAGCACGTACATCGGCCCCTGGCCGTCGTGTTGGAAGTACAGCTTGCCCTGGCTGGTGGCGGTGTCCTGCACCAGCGCGGTGTAGTCATCCACCTGCGCCGCGGCGCTAACCGACCGAATGCCCGGCGCCGCCTGGTCGAGCGCCGCCAGCACCTGCGCCAGCGTCGTGGGCGCGGCGGCCGGCGCCTGGGCGAAGCCGGCCAGCACCCAGGCGCAGGCCAGCGTCACCGCCAGCGCCACCGCCGGCAGGCGCAGTCGCGGCGCCTTCATGGCGTCAGCGCGCGCACCGCGGCCCCAGCGTGCGGCGGCCGCGGCTGATCGCGGAAGAAGTGGCGCGGGGTGAGAAAGATGAAGGCGAGAATGATCCCCACCATGATGTCGTACTGCAGGCTGCCGCGCGGGTAGCTCCACCATAGATAGGATGCGAGTTTCGTCTTCAGGCTGCTCATCGTTCCCCGCCGCTATTTTACCGCCGCCGCCAAAGGCGCCGCGGCGCCCACCGTGCGGCCCAGAATGGGCGCGATCTGGCGCACCTCCTGCATCAGCTGGGCGAACTGCTCCGGGTACAGCGACTGCATGCCGTCGCTCAGCGCCTCCTCCGGCTTGGGGTGGACCTCGATGATCAGCCCGTCCGCCCCCACCGCCACCGCCGCCCGCGCCAGCGGCCCCACCTTGTTGCGCTTGCCGGTGCCGTGGCTGGGGTCCACCAGAATCGGCAGGTGGCTCAGCCGCTGCACCGCCGGGACAATGCTTAAGTCGAGCGTGTTGCGGGTGTGGTCGGCGAAGGTGCGGATGCCGCGCTCGCACAACGCCACCTGATAGTTGCCCTCGCTCATCACGTACTCGGCGGCCATCAGCAGCTCGTCGAGCGTGGCCGAGAGCCCGCGCTTGAGCAGCACCGGCTTGGCGATGCGGCCGGCCCGCTTCAGCAGCGAGAAGTTCTGCATGTTGCGCGCCCCGATCTGCACCATGTCGGCGTACTCGGCCACCAGCTCGAGCGAACGCTCATCCACCGCCTCGGTCACGATCGCCATGCCGAACTGCTCCCGCACCTCCGCCAGAATCCGCAGCCCCTCTTCCTCAAGTCCCTGGAAAGAGTAGGGCGAGGTGCGCGGCTTGAAGGCCCCGCCGCGGAAAAACTGCGCCCCGGCGGCGCGCACCGCCTGGGCGGCGGCGAAGGTCTGCTCGCGCGTCTCCACCGCGCAGGGACCGGCGATGATCGCCAGCTCCGGCCCCCCGATGGTGGCCGCCGTCCCGCCGAAGCGCAAAACCGTGGTGTCGGGCTTGATCTCGCGGCTGACCAGCTTGTAGGGCTTGCTGACGACGATGACCTCGGCCACCCCCGCCATCTCTTCCCACATCCCCGGTTCCACCGTCGAGCGGTTGCCGGTGATGCCGATCGCCGTGCGCTGCGCCCCTGGAATGGCGTGCGGCCGCAGCCCCAGGCTCTCGATCCGGCGGCACACCGCCGTCACCTGCTCCGCCGACGCCGAAGGCTGCATCACAATCAACATCGCCCGTGTACTCTCCCTTCGCCCAGTTTAACAGCCCCCGCCGCCCGCCGCTTATCTCCCCGCCCCGCTCCTTGCTAGTCTGTTGCCTATGCCCCTCTCGCCCGCGGCTCTCGCCGCCGCCCTCGCCCCCTACGGCGTCGCGCCCGATCCCGCGCTGCTGGCGCGGCTGGCCCGCTATCTCGAGCTGATCGCCCAGGGCCAGCAGCGGGTGCGGCTGGTGGGCGAGGCAACGCCCGAGATCCTCGCCCCCCGCCACCTGGGCGAATCCCTCTACCTGGCGCAGCGCTTCGATCTGGCCGCCGCCCGCCGCCTGGGGGACATCCGCTCGGGCGCCGGCATCCCCGGCAAGGCACTGGCCCACGCCAGCCCCCAGCTAAAAACTAAATTGGAATAATCAACCCACAACAAGGCCGC
>JBQCEU010000208.1:0-6370 GCA_051959955.1 Terriglobales bacterium
AGGACCTGCGCGGCCAACCTTCGCTGCGCCTGACGCTGCTGTTTCTCGAGGCCAACGACGAGGTGTTGCTGCGCCGCTTCAGCGAAACCCGCCGTCCCCATCCCCTGGCCGAGCGCGGCCCGGCGAAGCGCGAAGGCGAGCTGCGCCGCGGCATCCACGCCGAACGCCGCACCCTGGGCAAGATCCGCGCCATGGCCGACCTGGTGGTGGATACGTCCAAGTTCAACGTGCACGAACTGCGTGAGTTCATCCAGAAGCACGTCATCCAGTCCGGCCTCACCCCCGAGCTGCAGATCGTGGTCACCAGCTTCGGTTTCCGCAACGGTCTGCCCAGCGACGCCGATCTGGTCTTTGACGTCCGCTTTCTCCCCAATCCCAACTACGTCCCCTCGCTCCGGCTCTTCACCGGCCGCGACCGCAAGGTCGGCGACTACATCCGCTCGTTCCCGCAGACGGAGGAGTTTCTCACCCGCATCCGCGGCCTGCTCGCCTACCTGGTGCCGCACTACATCAAGGAGGGCAAGAGCTACCTCAACATCGCCATCGGCTGCACCGGCGGACGGCATCGCTCCGTCTACATCGCCGAAGCGCTGCGCCGCGAGCTGCGCAAACTGGGCTATCATCCGGCCATCGCCCACCGCGATCTGCGCCGCTGAGCGAGGCCCGCCATGCACACCTTCTACCGTCTGCTGCGCTACGTGGTGCGCTACTGGGCGCAGTTTCTGGCGGCCCTGGTGCTCATGGCCCTGGCCGGCGGCCTCGACGCCAGCGTGGCCCTGCTGCTGGCGCCCGTGGTGGACAAGCTGCTCAACCCGGCCTCGGGCGGCGGCGCCATCCTGCTGATGAAGGCCCGGCCGCCGCTGCTCGACCACAACGTCTACCTCAACAGCTTCATCCCCTCCGGCTTCAGCCACAACCCCGCCTCCATCGTCGCTCTGGCTTTGATCGGCGTGGTGGTGGGCAAGGCGGTGTGTGAGTACGCCGGCACCTACCTGATCAATTACGTCGGCTTCGGCGCGGTCACCGACCTGCGCAACGCCGTCTTTGAGAAGCTCATCCACCAGTCCGCCGCCTTCTTCCAGCGCCAGGCCACCGGCAAGCTGATGTCGGCGGTGATCAACGACCTGGAGCGCATCCAGGTGGCCTCCTCGGCCTCGCTGGCCGACAGCGTGCAGCAGACCTTCACCTTCGTCTTCTTCTCCGCCGCCCTGCTGCTGCTCAACTGGAAGCTCACCCTCTACGCCGTCATCCTCACCCCCGCCGTCATCCTCCCCACCGCCTGGCTGGGCAAGCACGTGCGCCACACCACGCGCAAGGGCCAGGACGAGATGGCCGACGTGCAGCACATCCTGCACGAAACCGTCACCGGCAACCGCATCGTCAAGGCCTTTACCATGGAGGCGCGCGAGATCGCCCGCTTCCGCGCCGCCGCCCGCCGCCTGCTGCGCTACAACCTGCGCTACATCCAGCAGCAGGGCATCGCTTCGCCGTTGATGGAGATTTTGGGCGCGGTCACCATCATCCTCTTCCTGCTCTATGCCCGCGGCGCTGTGGGCGCCGGCATCATGTCCACCGGCATGGTGGTGGCCTTCCTCTACGCCCTCATCAAGCTCTACGAACCGCTGCGCCGCATGGCCGGCATCTACAACAACTTTCAGACCGCCGCCGGCTGCGCCCAGCGGGTGTTCGAGTTCCTCGACACGCCCTCCGAGATCGTCGAGCGCCCCGGCGCCCGGCCGCTGCCCGCCTTCCATCAGGCCATCCGCTTCGAGCAGGTGAGCTTCCACTATCAGCCCGGCGAGCCGGTGCTGCGCGCGCTCGACTTCGAGGTCCGGCGCGGCGAGGTGGTGGCGCTGGTGGGTTCCAGCGGCGCCGGCAAGACCACCCTGGTCAACCTGATCCCGCGCTTCTTCGATCCCACCGCCGGCCGGGTGCTGCTGGACGGCGTGGACATCCGCGAAGCCACGCTGCGGTCGCTGCGCCTGCAGATGGCTTACGTCACCCAGGACACCATCCTGTTCAACGACACGGTGGCCAACACCATCGCCTACGGCAGCCCCCATCCCCGCCCCGGCGCCCACCCGGGCGCGTCCAATGACGCTCTGCGCGCCGCCGCCAAAGCCGCCCTGGCCGAGGAGTTTATCGAGGCCATGCCCCAGGGCTATGACACCCTGCTGGGCGAGCGTGGCCTGCGCCTCTCCGGCGGCCAGCGCCAGCGCATCGCCATCGCCCGCGCCCTCTACAAGGACGCCCCCATCCTCATCCTCGACGAAGCCACCAGTGCCCTCGACAACGAAAGCGAACTGCTGGTGCAGCGGGCGCTCGCCAACCTGATGCAGCACCGCACCGTGCTGGTCATTGCCCACCGCCTCTCCACCATCCGCAACGCCGACCGCATCCTGGTGCTCGACGCCGGCCGCCTCATCGAAGCCGGCAGCCATGATCAGTTGCACGCCGCCGGCGGGGCGTACCGGCGCTTGTACGACCTGCAGTTCGCCGCCCTGGGCGCCGATCCCAGCCCCGCCGCCGCCAACCAGTAATCTGACCGTTGCGCTATTGCAGCAGTGACACCGCCAGGCTGGTCATGGCGGTCACACCGGTGCGAATGGTTGGCTCTGGCAGGGGCGCGAACTTGCTGGAGTGGAGCGAGGGCAGGGGAATGCCGGAGGCGCGGCTGGCGTCGAGGGCCGGCTGCGACACCGCTCCCAGGCTGAGGAAGAACTCGGGGATCTGGTGGTCGAGGCCGAAGTAGCCGAAGTCCTCGCTGGCCATCACCGGATCCGACTCGCGCACGTTGGCCTTGCCGAGTGTCTTCTGCAGTACCGCGACTGCGCGGTCCGTCAGCTTGGGGTCGTTATACAGCGATTTGGTGTACTCGTAGACTTCGACCGTGGGCGGATGGTTGGCGGGCAGGCCGGCGGCCAGCGATACGCCCTTGGCCATGCGGGTGATCGAGGCCAGAATTCGCTGCCGCACTTCTTCCTTGTAGGTGCGGACGGTCAGCAGCAGCGTCGCCGTGTCGGGGATGATGTTGTTCTTGGTTCCCGCCTGAATCGAACCCACCGTCACCACCGCCTGATCAAACGGCGAGGTTTCGCGGCTGAAGATGGTCTGGAGCGCCAGCACCAGCTCCGCCGCCGCCACCACCGGGTCTTTGGAGGCCTCGGGGAGCGACCCGTGGGCGCTCACGCCATGCAGGGTGATGCGGACCGAGGTGGCGCTGGCCATCGAGTAGCCCGGGGTATATCCGACCGTGCCCGCCGCCAGCCCCGGCGTGTCGTGCTCGCCGACGATCATGTCCGGCTTCGGGAAGCGTGTGTACAGGCCGTCATCGAGCATCGCCTTGGCGCCGTTGATGGTCTCCTCCGCCGGCTGAAACACCAGCATCAGCGTGCCGTGCCACTGACTCTTGAGCTTCGCCATCGTCTCCGCCGTGCCCAACAGCGCCGACATGTGGATGTCGTGGCCGCAGGCATGCATCACCCCCACCACCTGTCCGGCGTCATTCTTGGCGGTGATGTGGCTGGAGTAGGCCAAGCCGGTGTCCTCGGTCACCGGCAGCGCGTCCAGCTCGCTGCGCATCATCAGCACCGGCCCGGTTCCGTTGCGCAGCAAGCCTACGACCCCATAGCCGGTCCAGGCGGGGTTCTCATACTTGCCCACGTGGTCGGTCACGGTATAGCCCATGGCGCGCAGTTGCGCGGCAACATACGCTGAAGTCTTCGCCTCCTGGTGCGACAGTTCGGGGTTCTCGTGCAGATGCTTGTAGGTGGCCACCAGCCCCGGCAGCTCGCTGCTGACAATGGGCGCCAGCCCCTGCTGCCCCCAGCACCCCACCCCCAACGCCATTACCGCTACCGTCGTCCAAGTCCTCATCGTCCCTCCCTGACCCCTAACCCCTAACCCCTGACCCCTTGCTTCTCAGTGCATCCCCACCGCGTCGCGCGCCGAATCAATCAACCGCGACGAATCATAGCCGACGCCGTGTTTGAAGACCAGGAACACGTTCTCGATATCGCGGATGTTGGCGCCGGGATTGCCCTGCACCACCATCAGATCGGCCTGCTTGCCCACCGCGATGGTGCCGGCGCGGCCCAGAATGCCCAGGTACCGCGCGCCATTGTAGGTGGCGATGTGGATGGCTTCGAGCGGCGTGAAGCCCGCCTCCACCAACAGCTCCAACTCGCGCTGGTCGCCGAAGCCCGCCACCACCCCGCCGCCGCCGGTGGGGTCGAGGCCCGCCAGCAGCAGCCCGCCCTGTTGGGCGAAGCTGCGCTCGAACTCCAGTTCCTTCTGGAAGAGCACTGGCCATACCGATTTCGCCGCCCCATCCGCCACCCGCGCGCGGTACTCGAGGTAGTTCACCCGCGCCAGCGGCGACAGGGCCTCCAGCACCCGGCGATCGAGCGGCGGCCGGTTGGGCACAAACGTCTCAAACACCGCCAGGGTCGAGGTGACGGCGACATGGTGCTGGATCAGATCGTGAATCGTCGCCTGCACCTGCGGGCCCTGGATGTCGAGCTTGGCGTTGGTGGCAAAGGTGGTGCTCTGCGCCGGACACTGGTTCAGCGCCTTGCCCGGCACAAATTCGGTATCCACCACGAAGCCGTGCTCAAGGTCGTCAATGCCCAGCGCCGCCGCCTCCTGGAAGCCCACCGAGCACAGGTGCCCGGTCACCTTCTGGCCGAGCGAGTGCGCCGTCTCGATGGCGGCCGCCAGCTCGTCGTGGGTGATGTGCATGTAGGCTTTCCAGTTGTGGATGCCGACGCTGGCCCAGTAGCGCACGAAGGCCCGCGCCTCGGCCGCGTCCTTGAGCGAATGCAGTTGTGGTCCGATTGAAGGCGAGCCCTCGAGATAGGGGCCGGTGGGGAACATCTCGGGGCCCACCGTATGGCCGGCGTCAATCTCCTGCTGAATGTTCAGGTCGGCGTAGGGCTCGACGCTGCCGGTGGTGCGCATGCTGGTGACCCCGCCGGCCAGGTACAGCCGGGGAAAGCTGAAGGCCTGCTCGTTGTAGGTGTTGCCGCCCGCCGGGTAGAACATGTGCTCGTGCAGCATCACCAGCCCCGGCAGCACGGTGTCACCGCTCAGGTCCACAACCTTGGCGCCGGAGGGAATGGCGCCGCCGATGGCGGCGATTTTGCCGTCCCGCAGGATCAGGGTCTGATCGGTCTTGGCCGGCGCGCCGGTGCCGTCAATCAGCCGCACATGGGTGAGGGCGACGACCGGCGCCTCGACCGCCACAAAACCACGTTGCGCCGCCAGCGGCGCGGCCGCCAGCAGCAGAAGGGTGAGCATGAGCGGGACGTGCGGCAAAGCCGCGCTGGGGCCCGCGCCCATCGAAGTGACTCGCACGGGGAGAGTTTACCCCGGCCTTCCTCCGGGGGCGACTAAAATAGAACTCTATGGCCGCAAAACGACTCGATGGGGCCGCCACCGGCGCGGCCATCCGCCAGGAAGTGGCCGCCCAGGTGGCCGCCTTCGGCGATCGTCCGCCGGGCTTGGCGGTGATTCTGGCCGGCGACGACCCTGCCTCGGGCGTTTATGTCCGCTCCAAGATCCGCGCCTGCCACGAACTCGGGATCTACTCCGAACAAATCCTGCCCCCGGCCACCGTCACCACCGCCGAGCTGCTGCGCCAGGTGGAGGCGCTCAATGGCCGCGACGACATTGACGGCATTTTGGTCCAACTCCCGCTGCCGCCGCAGGTGGATGCGGCGGCGGTGCTGCTGGCCGTGGCCCCGGAAAAGGACGTGGACGGCTTTCATCCCGTCAACCTCGGCCGTCTGGTCAGCCAGCGCCCCGGCCCCCGCCCCTGCACGCCGGCGGGCATCATCCAACTGCTCAAGCGCAACCAGATCGAGATCGCCGGACGCGAGGCGGTGGTGGTGGGCCGCAGCGACATTGTGGGCAAGCCGCTGGCCCTGCTGCTGCTGCACGAGCACGCCACCGTAACCATCTGCCACTCCCGCACCCGCAACCTGGCCGAGGTGTGCCAGCGCGGCGAGCTGTTGATCGCCGCCATCGGCAAACCCGCCTTGCTCAACGAGCGCCACATCCGCCGCGGCGCGGTGGTGGTGGACGTAGGCGTGAACGCGCTCACTTCGGCCGCCGAGGTGGAGAAGTATTTTCCCGGCAACGTCCAACGCCGCGAAGAGTTCGAGCGGCGCGGCCGGACGCTGATCGGCGACGTGGATCCGCGCGCCGCCTGCGCGGTCTCCTCCGCCTTCACACCCGTTCCCGGCGGGGTCGGCCCGCTCACCATCGCCATGCTGATGGCCAACACCGTCGCCGCCGCGGCCGCCCGCCGCGGCCTCGAACTGCGGCAGCCGGTCGTTTAGCGGTGCGGCGGCTGGCCATCACCGGCGGT
>JBQCEU010000209.1:0-24663 GCA_051959955.1 Terriglobales bacterium
AGCAGCGGCTTCCAGCCGCGGCGCAGCCGCCGCCGCCAGTCAAAGGCCGCCTTGCGCACCCGCACCGGCTGCCGCCGGCGGCGGTACTCGGGTTCCTCCGGCGGCTCGGCGGCCCCGGCCTCGATCTCCAGCTCTTCCTCGGGGGCCAGGTCGTCTTCCCGGTCGCGCCCGCGCTTCATGACCGCCGGGCTCCGGTGCCCGCCGGCACCTGTGCGCGCAACTCCGCCAGCAGTTTCTCGCCCAGCCCGGAGACGCTGCCCGCGCCCTGGGTGAGGATCAGGTCGCCGGGCCGGGCGGCGGCGGCGGCCGAGGCGAGCGCCGCCTCGGCGCTGGCGGCATAGGCCACCGCGGCGCCCGCCGCCCGTGCCTGGGCGGCCAGCGAGGCCGCATCCACGCCGGCGATGGGGGCTTCGCCGGCGGGATAAATGTCGAGCAGCCAGGTGCCGTCGGCCAGGCCCAGCACCTGGGCGAATTCGTCGCGCAGATGGAAGGTGCGGGTGTAGCGGTGCGGCTGGAAGATCATCAGCACCCGCCCGCCCTGCCCCTCGGCCTCGACCACCTGCCGCGCCGCCGCCAGGGTGGCGGCCAATTCGGTCGGGTGGTGGCCGTAGTCGTCCACAACCCGCACCCCGTTCACCGTGCCCCGGATCTGAAAGCGCCGGTCCACGCCGGTGAACGAGGCGATGGCGGCGCGGATCAGCTCCAGGTCGCGGCCCAGCAGCAGGCCCACGGCGATGGCGGCGGTGGCGTCGAGCACGTTGTGCAGTCCGGGGCGCGGCAGCCGGAACTCGCCCAAGTCGAGGCTGGCGGCTTCGCGGCGCATGCTGTGCGCGGCCGCCGGCGTCAGCCGCAGCCGGAAGTGCGACTCCAGCCCCGCCAGCCGTACTTCTTCCACCCGCACCTCGCTCTCCGCGTGCCGGCCGTAGCTCAGCGCCCGGCGACGGATGCGCGGCAGGATGGCACGCGCGGCGTCGTCGTCGGCGCCGACCAGCACCGTGCCGTAGAAGGGCACGCGGTTGGCGAAGGTGACAAAGGCGTCCTGAATGTCGGCCAGGTCGCGGTAACAGTCCAGGTGCTCGCGGTCAAGGTTGGTGATCACCGCCATGATCGGCGCCAGCATCAGGAACGACCGGTCGCTCTCGTCGGCTTCGGCCACCAGGTAATCGCTCGAGCCCAGCCGGGCGTTGGAGCCGATCGAGTCCAGCCGTCCGCCCACCACCACGGTCGGGTCCAGGCCCACCGCCGCCAGCACCGTGGCGGTCATCGAAGTCGTGGTGGTCTTGCCGTGCATGCCGGCCACGGCGATGCCGAATTTCAGCCGCATCAGCTCGGCCAGCATCTCCGCCCGCGGGATCACGGGAATTTGCAGCGCATGGGCGGCGGCCACTTCCGGGTTGCTGTCGGCCACCGCGCTCGAGGTCACCACCACCTCGGCATCGCCCAGGTTCTCCGCCGCGTGGCCGATGTGGATGCGCGCCCCCATCGCCGCCAGCCGTTCGGTGATGGGCGAGGGCCGCAGGTCGGAGCCCGACACCGGCCAGCCCTGCACCAGCAGCACCTCGGCGATGCCGCTCATGCCGATGCCACCGATGCCGACAAAATGAACGCGAAACACCCGGGAGAGCATGCCTCGTTCCATCCTACTAGCCCCCGCTCCCACAGACCAGTTATCCAATGCGGCAACCGGCCGCCAAGCCGCGCTACCATAAGCAAGCCATGCGCCCGGCCTTATTCTTCGACCGCGACGGCACGCTCAACCAGGAGGTGGGCTACGCCGGCCGCCCGGAAGATTTCCATGTCTTCCCCTGGGCCGCCGAGGCCGTCCGCCGCGTCAACCAGGCCGGCTGGGCGGCGGTGGTAGTGACCAACCAGGCGGGCGTGGCCCGCGGCTATTACTCCGAGGAGGCCATTGCCGTGCTCCACGGCCTGCTGCGCGATCATCTCGCCGCCGCCGGCGCCCACCTCGACGCCATCTATTACTGCCCGCACCATCCCCGCGGCGAGGTGGCGGGCTACGGCGGCGCCTGCGAGTGCCGCAAGCCCGCGCCCGGCATGCTGCGCCAGGCGGAGCGCGAGCTGGGGCTCGACCTGGTCCGCTCCTGGGTGATCGGCGACCGCGACCTCGACGTGGGCCTGGCGCGCGCGGTGGGGGCGCGGGCGGTGCTGGTGCGCACCGGCTACGGCGCCGCCGCACTGGCCGAAGGCCTGGCCACGGAGCCCGACCACGTCGCCGACGATGCGCTGGCGGCGGTGGACTGGATTCTCGCCTCCAAGGCCCAGCCATGACTTCCGTCGGCGTCCTGCTCGAGGTATTGGATCGCTTCCCGAAGCTCACGCTCGCGGTCTGGGGTGACCTGGTGGCGGATGAGTTCATCACGGGCGAGATCGCGCGGGTCTCGCGCGAGGCGCCGGTGTTGATCCTCAAGCAGCGCACCCGCGCCCTGGCGCCCGGCGGCGGCGCCAACGCCGCCATGAACCTGGCCGCGCTCGGCGTACGGGTGCGGCTGGTGGGCGCGCTCGGCGCCGATGCCGCGGGCGCAAGCCTGCGCGAACAGTTTGAGCGCGCCGGCCTGGACGTGCGCGGGGTGCGGACGCTGCCGCGCTACGTCACGCCCACCAAATCGCGCCTGCTCGCCCGCCATGCCCATACCAGCCCGCAGCAGGTGCTGCGCCTCGATCGCGAACCCGAACCGCTGCGCCCGCCGGCGCAGCAGCGGCTGGCGCGCGCCGCCGCCCGCGCCCTGCGCGGCGCCCAGGCGCTGCTCGTCTCCGACTACGGCTACGGCGCCGTCACCCCGGTGGGCGCCGCTGCCGCCGGGGCCCGGCTCACCGCCGTGGACGCCCGCTTTCAGATCGCCGCCTACCGCGGCATGAGCGCCGCCACCCCCAACGAAGCCGAAGTCGAGGCCGCGCTCAACCTGCGTCTGGCCGGCGCCGGCCGCGAGGTGCTGGAGCGCGCCGGCCGGCGTCTGCTGCGCCGCCTCGGGTGCCGCCATCTGCTCATCACCCGCGGCCGCGACGGCCTGGCGTTGTTTGAGCCCGGCCGCGCGCCGCGCCACTGGCCGGTGTTCGGCTCCCGCCAGGCGCTCGATGTCACCGGCGCCGGGGATACGGTGATCGCCGTCTTCACCGCCGCCCTCGCCGCCGGCGCCGACGGCCCCGCCGCCGCCACCCTGGCCAACCTGGCCGGCGGGCTGGTGGTGATGAAGCCGGGAACCGCCACCCTCTCCCGTGCCGAACTGGGGCGCGCCGTGCGTGAGGTCCAGTCCCTGCCGTCATGAACACGGCCGCCAAAATCCTCACCCGCTCCGCGCTGCTCGCCCGCGCCGCCGCCTGGCGCGCCGAAGCGGCTTCGATCGTGCTGGCCAACGGCTGCTTCGACATCCTGCACGCCGGACATGTGCGCTACCTGCAAGCCGCCGCCGCCTGCGCCGACCATCTCGTGGTCGCGGTGAACGCCGATGCCGCCGTGCGCCGGCTCAAGGGCCCGGGACAACCCATCCTGGACGAACAGGCCCGCGCCCGCCTGGTGTCCGCGCTGCGCGGCGTCGCCGCCGTGACCATCTTCGACGAGCTCACCGTCGAGCCGCTGCTGCGTGCCCTGCGCCCCGACGTGCATGCCAAGGGCACCGACTACACCGCCGACACCGTGCCTGAAGCCGCCGTGGCGCGCGAGCTGGGCATCGCCGTGCGCATCGTCGGCGACCCCAAGCGCCACTCCACCCGCGACCTCCTCGCCCGCCTGCGGGAGATACCGGGCTAGCCCCCGGGGTCCGCCTCGGCGATACTAAAAACAGTAATATGCCGCCCTCGGGGACCATCCGCATTCTGATCGTCAAGCTCAGCAGCCTGGGCGATATTGTGCATGCGTTGCCGGTGGCGGCCACGCTGCGGGCCAATCTGCCGCAGGCGCGGCTGGCGTGGGTGGTGGAGCAGAAGTGGCTGCCGCTGGTGGCCCATCATCCCGCTCTCGACGAGGTCTTTACGGTGGATACAGGCGCGCTGCGGCGGCGTCCCCGCAACTGGGGCGCCTGGCGTGACGACATGGAGCGGCTGCGCGCCTTCCACCCTGACCATGCCCTGGACCTGCAGGGAACGGTGAAGTCCGCCTGGATCACCCACCGCTCGGGCGCCCCCGAGCGCTGGGGGTTCGCCCGCGCCGCCCGGCGCGAAGGCTGGGCCGGGCTGGCCTACAACCATCGTGTGCAGCCGCACTCGGCGCACGTCGTGGACCAGATGCTCGACCTGGCCACCGCGCTCACGCCCAACTCCGCCCAGCGGGTGCTGCAGTTTCCCGTGCCCATCCCGGCCGGCGTGCAGCAGGAAGTGGATGCCTGGCTGGCGGAGAATGCCCTGCGCGAGTTCGCCTTTTTTTCTCCCGGAGGCGGCTGGGCCTCGAAACGCTGGCCCAGCGACCGTTACGGCCGCCTGGCCGAGATACTGGAGCAAAACTACGGACTGCCGGCGGTGCTCAACCGCGGACCGGGCGACAAGGACGACGCCTACCGCCGCGCCAACGCCATTCGGGCCCGCTTGTTCTCGGGCGACGTCGAGCACCTGGCCGCGGTGCTGACGCGCGCCCGGCTGGCGGTGGGTGGCGACACCGGCCCGCTGCAATTGGCCGCCGCTTTGGGCGTGCCCACCGTGGCGCTGTTCGGACCCACCGATCCGGCGCGCAACGGCCCCTATTCGCCGCTGTGCCGCGTGCTGCGCAAAACCACCCTGACCACCTACCAGCGCAGTTCCACCTACTCGCCGGCGATGATGGCCATTCAGCCCGAGGAGGTCGCCGCCACCTGCGGCGAACTGCTCGACGCGGCGGTGGCATGAGTTCGCTGGCGCAACGCTGGCGGGTGCCGCTGGGCTTCGCCGCCGCGGTGCTGCTGATCGTGGGGGCGCGCCCGCGGCCGCTCAGCCTGGCCCTGGGCCTGCCCATCGGCACCCTGGGTCTGCTGGTGCGCGCCCTCGCCGCCGGCCACATCCGCAAAAATGATGCCCTGGCCACGTCCGGGCCCTACCGCTTCACCCGCAACCCGCTGTATCTCGGCAGCGCGCTGCTGGGCGCCGGGTTTGTGGTCGCCGCCGACTATTGGCTGCTGGCGGTGGTGGCGCTGGTGCTGCTGCTGGCGGTGTACCTCCCGGTCATCCGGGCCGAGGAGCAGTACCTGGCCAACCGCTTCGGCGCCGCCTTTGCCGACTACACCCGCCAGGTGCCGCGGCTGTGGCCGCGGCTGCGGCCCGCCCCGGCCGCCGCCGGCGGGGGCTTCTCTTTCGGCCTCTACCGCCGCCACCGCGAGTATCAGGCGTTGCTCGGCTTTCTGGCGCTGGCCCTGGTTCTCGTGCTGAAGTGGAAGCTGTTCGGGGCGGCCGCGTGACGGCGCGCCCGTGGCTGGCCGCAATCCTGGCGGTGGGCGGATGGGCGGCGGCGCGTCAGGCGGCCGCCCCGCCCCCGCCCACGCCGCCGCCGCTGCTCGGCACGCTGCATTACGCCGCTTCCTGGCGCCTGCTGCCGGCGGGGACCGCCAGCCTGGGCTGGAGTGAATCCTCCGGCCAGCGCCATGTGCGCTTCACCGCCGACGCCTCCCGGCTGGTCAATCTGTTCTATCCCGTTCACGACGTGATGGATTCCGATTACGATCCCGCCACCTTCTGCACCCAGACGGTGGTCAACCACACCCTCGAGGGCCGCCGCCGCCGCCTCACCCGCATTGACTACCAGCCCGTCCGCCACCAGTTCGTGCTGGATGAATCCGACCCCGGCCGCCCCGACGCGCCGCCCAAGCATGAGGTCCAGCCGCTGCCCGGCTGCGTCGTGGACCTGCTGACCGCCCTCGACTACATGCGCGCCCAGCGCCTGCAGGTGGGCGATGTCTACCGCTTTCAGGTCAACGAGGGCGGCAAAACCAGCGACGTGCAGGCCGCCGTGGATCTGCGGGAAACCGTCGCCACCCCTGCCGGCCGCTTCAGCGCCGTGCGCGTGCGACCCAAGCTGGTCGGCGGCGATGAAGGCAGCCACCTCGGCCAGCTCTGGATATGGTTCAGCGACGACAGCCGCCATGTGCCGGTGCAGATCCAGTCGCACGCCTCCTGGGGCACCCTCACCGCGCAACTGACGAACTGAAGTTGCCAGTTTTCAGTTGCCAGTTGCCGGTTAACGCCCTGCCCCTGTTGGTTCGTGCGGCTTCGCCGTGATCCAACTCGCGTCTTCAAGTCTTTCGCCCCGCCACCACTTCCGCGCCTTAAACTGGCAACTGCCAACTGGCAACTGGCAACTTACAGCGGTATATTGCCGTGTTTCTTGCGGGGCAGGGAAGCGCGCTTGCCCTGCAGCATCTCCAGTGCCTGGATCAGCCGCGCCCGGGTCTCGCGCGGGCGGATGATCGCATCCACGTAACCCAGCTCGGCGGCGGGAAAAGGCGATGCAAAGCGGTCGCGGAATTCCTGCGCCAGCCGCGCCCGCTCGGCGGCCGCGCCCTCGCCGGCGGCCTCCAGCTCGCGCCGGTGGATGACGTTCACCGCCGCATCGGCTCCCATCACCGCCAGCTCCGCCGTCGGCCAGGCAAAGTTGGCGTCGGTGCGCAGGTGCTTGCTGGCCATCACGCAGTAGGCGCCGCCATAAGCCTTGCGGGTGATCACCGTCAGCTTGGGCACGGTGGCCTCGGCGAAGGCGAACAGCAGCTTGGCGCCGTGGCGGATGATGCCGCCCCATTCCTGCTGCGTGCCCGGCAGAAATCCGGGCACGTCCTCGAACGTCAGCAGGGGAATGTTGAAGGCGTCGCAAAAGCGCACAAACCGCGCCCCCTTCACGCTGGCGTTGATGTCCAGCACCCCCGCCAGGTGGAGCGGCTGGTTGGCCACCACGCCCACGCTGCGCCCGTTCAGGCGCAGAAAGCCGATCACCAGGTTGGGCGCGAACTGCTCCTGCACCTCGAAGAAATAGCCCTCATCCGCCACCGCCCGCACGGCGTCCCGGATGTCGTAGGCCTGATCGCTGGCTTCCGGCACCAGCCTGTCCAGCTCCGGCGCCGGGCGATCCACCGGGTCGGACGTCGGCCGCCGGGGCGGGTCATCCAGATTGTTGGCGGGCAGAAAACTGAACAGCTCGCGGATCATCGCCAGGCAATTCTCGTCGCTGTCGGCGAGGAAGTGCGCCACCCCGCTGGTCTGATTGTGGGTCACCGCCCCGCCCAGGTCCTCCTTGCTAACTTCCTCGTGGGTCACCGCCTTGATCACATCCGGCCCGGTTACGAACATGTGCGCCGTCGGGTGCACCATGAAAATGAAGTCGGTGATCGCCGGCGAATACACCGCTCCCCCCGCGCACGGCCCCAGAATGGCCGAAATCTGCGGCACCACGCCGCTGGCCAGCGTGTTGCGCAGGAAAATATCGGCGTAGCCTCCCAGCGACGCCACCCCCTCCTGAATGCGCGCCCCGCCGCTGTCGTTGAGCCCGATCACCGGCGCCCCCACTTGCATCGCCTGGTCCATGATCTGGCAGATCTTGACCGCGTTCGTCTCCGACATCGTGCCCCCCAGCACGGTGAAGTCCTGGGCAAAGACAAACACCGTCCGCCCGTCCACGCGGCCATAGCCGGTCACCACGCCATCGCCGGGTATGCGCTGCTCATCCAGGCCGTAATCGGATTGGCGATGGCTGACCAATTGGCCGGTCTCCTGAAAGCTGCCTTCGTCCAGCAGCAGGGCGATGCGCTCCCGCGCCAGCAGCTTCTTCTGCGCATGTTGGCGCTCGCGGCGGGCCTTGCCGCCGCCGGCTTCCGCCGCCGCCTGACGCCGCTCCAATTCCTGCAAGTGTTTGCCGTTCATGGAGTTCTAGGATAATCCGGGATGGGCTCCGCGGTCATTTTATGAAAAATGGAAAATTCTGCTGTGAGAATTGAAAACCAGCTGCCGTTTATGTGGTAAAATTGCTTCGTTACTGTTGGCAAGACAACAACTTGGATCGTCGTGGTTTCTTTATCCACGCGATCGTGCGAGGCGCCCACCATGGCCAAAAGCTCCCGCAATACCAACAACTCCACCAAGTACTACCTGATCCCGCAGGGCAATCGCGCCATCGTGTGCGAGGGCAGTATCCGGCTGGGCCTGGTGGATGCCGTAAAGCTGGAAGAGTACGTTCGCACCAGCGGTCGCAAGGCGCCGCAGGACGACGACGTGCAGTGGGCGCTCAAGCACGCCCTGCTGGCGCGCTACCGCGTCTTCCACAAGCCCATGTCCTCGCGCGAGTTGGAAACCGCCGCCGCGCTCGACGACTAACCTCAGGCTTCCTCCGCGCTCTCGGCGCCGTGCTGCTCCACCACCTCGTCCAGCAGGCGGGTGCAGGCGGGGCGGTCGGCGGCGCGCCACAGATCGTCCAACTGCTCGGCCTCCTCGGGGAAGCGCACGGCAATGCGCGCCAGGGCGCGGTCGGCGGCGGCAGTGTCGGGCGCCGGCGCCGCCAGTTGGGCGCGCAGCTCCGCCACTCCCTGCAAAAAGGTTTCGTCGTTGCTGAGCCGTCCGCCGTTCATGTTCCCTCCGCGCCGGTCTGGTCGGGGCGGCCGGATTTGAACCGGCGGCCACCTGCGCCCAAGGCAGGTGCGCTACCAGGCTGCGCTACGCCCCGCGTCCCCAGTGTAACCCACGGCCTCCGCGCCCGGCGGTTGACAGCGCCGCCATCCCTCCGCTATAACTCTGCATAAGTTATTCCGTTGTCGTCCCGCGCTTGACGTTAAAGTTGAAGGAGAGCCAACCGCACCCATGTCGAATTTGAACAACGCCATCAAGGATCTCGAGGAACAGAAACGCCGCATTGATGCCGCACTCAAGATACTTCGCGATCTGAATCACAACGGACACTCCGCCGCGTCCGGCACCCGCAACCTCTCCGCCGAGGGCCGGCGGCGCATCGCCGAAGCGCAGCGGCGGCGTTGGGCCAAGGTTCGGGCCGCCGGGACGACCAAGAAATAGGCTCGCCTACAGCTCCAGCGCCCACAAATCCGCCGTCCGCTCGCGGCGGCGGATGCGCCGGGCTTTTCCCCCCTCGATGGCCACCTCGGCGGCCCGCGGCCGCGCGTTGTAGTTGGAACTCAAGCTGAACCCATAGGCACCGGTGTCGAGGATGGCCAGGTAATCGCCGGCCGCGATCGGCGGCAGCGGCCGTTGGTGCGCGAAGCGGTCGCCGGACTCACACAGCGGCCCCACCACCTCCACCCGCCGCCGCGGCCCCGGGCGCGGCGCCAGCGGCACAATCTCGTGATAAGCGCCGTAGAGGCTGGGCCGCAGCAGGTCGTTGGCGCCGGCGTCGGTGATGACAAAATGCCGGCCGCCGTGGCGCTTGACGTACAGCACCTGGGTCAGCAACGCCCCCGCCGCGCCCACCAGCCGCCGGCCGGGCTCGAGCAGCAGCCCGCGCCCCGGCAGGCGCAGCCAGGCGCCCAGTTCCTGGCGCAGACCGGCGGCGTAGGCGGTCAGGCTGGGCAGGCGCTCCGCCGGCCGGTAGGCGATCCCCAATCCCCCGCCGGCATCGAACCAGCGCAGCCCCACCCCCGCCGCTTCCAGCTCCCGCGCCAGCGCCACCACCCGCCGCGCCGCCAGGGCGAAGGGCCGCGGCGAGGCAATCTGCGAGCCGATGTGGAAGCCGATGCCGCACGGCTCCAGCCACCGGCTTCCGCGGGCCCGCAGGTACAGCCGCCGGGCCACGCGCGGCTCCAGCCCGAACTTGTGCTGCTTCAGGCCGGTGGCGATGTGCGGATGGGTGGCGGCGGCGATATCGGGGTTGACGCGCAGCCCAAACCGCGCCCGCTGCCGCCGCCGCGCCGCCCGCTGTTCCAGCAACTCCAGCTCCGGCTCCGATTCCACCTGGAAGAGCTGGATGCCGGCCTTGAGCGCCAGGTCCATCTCCGCCGCCGTCTTGCCCACCCCGCTGAACACCACCCGGCCGGCGGCGCCGCCGGCCAGCAGCACGCGCTCCAGCTCGCCCCCGCTGACCACGTCGAAGCCGCTGCCCCACGCCGCCAACCGCCGCAGCAGCGCCAGGTTGGCGTTGGCCTTGACCGCCGCGCAGATCTGCAGCGGCAGCCCGCGCAGCGCCTGCTGATAGGCGTGATAGGCCGCCTGGATGGCGTCGAAGTCGTAGACGTAGAGCGGCGTGCCGAAGCGCCCGGCCAGCGGCGCGAGATCCATGCCCCCGGCCTGCAGCCGCCCGCGGCGGAGTTGAAACGGGCGTGACGGCGGCATGCAGGTTTATACCGACTGCAGCACCACCACGGTGCGGTCGTCGGCGGCGGGCAGGCCCTCGCCGAAGCGTTCCGAATCGGCGAAGATGGCCCCCAGCACCGTCTCCGGCGGCTCGCCGTAGTGGCGGCGCAGCAGGTTCTCCAGCCGCTGCCGTCCGTACTCCTCGCCCCGCGGGTTCATGAACTCCGTGATCCCGTCGCTGACGAACACCACCATCTCTCCCGGCGGCAGCTTCACGCCCTGCTCCTCGTAGGCCGACTCCGGCAGCATGCCCAACGGAATGCCCGCCGCCGGGATGATCGCGCAGCCGTGCGCGGTGACATGGATGGGGTAGGGAAGGCCGCTGTTGGCCACCGCCAGTTGGCGCGTCTTCTCCGACCACAGGGCGAAGATCAGAGTCATGAACTGCGACTCCACCTGGCGCTCCAGCAGCGCCTGGTTGACCGCCGTCAGCAGCTCGGCGGGCGCGGGATGGCGCAGCGCCTGGGTGCGCAGGATGCCGCTCACCACCGCCCCGTAGAGCGCCGCCCCCGTGCCCTTGCCGCTGACATCACCCACCGCGATCGCCGTGCGCTGGCCGGTGTAGGGGATGAAGTCGTACAGGTCGCCCCCCAACTGGCGCGCCGAAACCGTGCGGGCGGCGATCTTCAGGTGTCCCAGCTCCGGCAGCCGCGCCGGCAGCAGGTGTTCCTGAATCTCCTTGGCCATGCGCAGGTCGCGCTCCATCTTCTGCTCGGCGCGCAGCACCTGCTGGTACAGCCGCGCGTTGGCCATGGCGATGGCCATCTGCGCCGCCAGCGTGCTCAGTGTGCGGGCATGGCGCTCGGTGTAGTAGCCCTTGCGCGTGTGCTCCAGGTCGAGCACCCCCAGCACCTGGTCCTGGTGCACCAGCGGCACCGCCAGCTCGCTGCGGCAGTCGGGGTTCACCATCACATAGCGCGGATCCTCGCGCACGTCCTTTACCACCACTGGCTGGCGCGTCTCCATGGCCGCCCCGGTGATCCCCTTGCCCAGCGGAATCTTGCTGCGGATCTGGATGTTCTCCCCCAGCTTCACCGACAGCCGGTGCTCCAGCGCGTCGCCGGCGGCGTTGACCATCAGCACGCTGAAGAGCTGATAGTCAATCACCCGCCGCACCATCTCGGCGGTGCGGGTCAGCAGGTCGTCCACCGAGAGGATGGAGGTCATCTCGCGGCTGATGTCGTTGAGCAGGCTGAGCGTCTTCTCGCGCTGCACCGCGTTGCGGTACAGCTTGGCGTTCTCGATGGCGTTGGCGATGCGGCTGGCCACCAGCACCAGCGCCTGCAGATGGGCCTCGCGGAAGGCGTTGCGCTCCGGCGCCTGGATGTCAATCACCCCGATGCACTGGTTCTTCCACAGAATCGGCACCGCCATCTCGCTACGCACCTCGGGCAGGACGCGGATGTAGCCGGGATACTCGTCCACGTCGTTCACCAGCAGCGGTTGCCGCGACTTCGCCGCCTGTCCGGTGATGCCCTCGCCGAACTTCACCCGCACCTTGTCCACCACCTCCGGCAGGTGCCCCACCGCCAGCCGGATGCGCAGCTCCTGGGTGCGTTCGTTGACCAGCAGGATGGCGAAGATGTTGTAGTGCACCACCCGCCGCACCATCTCCGCCACCCGGTGCAGCACCTGGTCGAGGTCCAGCGTGCCGGTGACCAAATCGCTCACCTCCAGCATGAAGCCGGCGATGTCGGCGAGCTGTGGGGCGGCGGGCTCGACAGTCATGCTTCGGATTCTAGCATCCGCTCGCGGCTTTTCTCCCCCGCGTAGAATAGAAGGAGAATGTCCGCCGCCGTCCCCTTCTTCACCCGCCACTACGGCGTCACCGCCGCCGACTGCGAACGCTACCTCGCCGCCGCCCTCGGCCGCGGCGGTGATTACGCCGACCTCTACTTCGAGCACGAAGCCACCAGCTCGCTGACCCTGGAGGAGGGCATGGTCAAATCGGCGGCGCAGGGCATCTCCCTGGGCGTGGGGGTGCGCGTGCTGTCGGGCGAGCGCACCGGCTACGCCTACACCGACGATCTGGCGCCGGAGAAGATTTTGCGGGCCGCCGAGGTGGCCGCCCACATCGCCAGCGGCGCCGCCCGCACCCGCATCGCCGGGCTCAGCCGCACCGAACCCGGGCGCAATCTTTATGGCCTCCCCCAGGCGCCCACCGACGCCGGCATGCTGGCCAAGCTGGCGCTGGTGCGGCGCGCCGAGCAGGCCGCCCGCGGCCACGATCCCCGCATTGTGCAGGTGCGGGTCGGCTACGCCGACGAGCTGCGCCAGGTGTGGGTGGTCACCTCCGACGGCGGCTCCTCCGCCGACGCCCAGCCGCTGGCGCGGCTGAGCGTGTTCTGCCTGGCGCGCGAGAACGGCATCACCGAAAAAGGCCACGCCGGCGGCGGCGGCCGCGTGCCGCTGGAGTTCTTCGATCACGAGCTCACCCCCGAATCGCTGGGCGAGCAGGCGGCGCGCGAGGCGGTGCAGCAGCTCGCCGCGCGCCCCTGCCCGGCGGGTGAGATGGAGGTGGTGCTGGGCCCGGGCTGGCCCGGCATCCTGCTCCACGAGGCCATCGGCCACGGCCTCGAGGCCGACTTCAACCGCAAGAAAACCAGCGCCTTCAGCGGCCTCATCGGCCGTCGCGTGGCCAGCGAAAAATGCACCGTGGTGGACAACGGCACCCTGCCCAGCCGCCGCGGCTCGCTCAACATGGACGATGAAGGCCAGCCCACGCAGTGCACCACGCTGATTGAAAACGGCATCCTCAAGGGCTACATGCAGGACCACCTCTCCGCCCGCCTCACCGGCGCGCGCGGCACCGGCAACGGCCGCCGCCAGAGCTATGCCCACATGCCCATGCCGCGCATGACCAACACCTACATGCTGGCCGGCCACGACGATCCCGAAGACATCGTGCGCAGCGTGCGCCGAGGCCTCTACGCCGTCAACTTCGGCGGCGGCCAGGTGGACATCACCAACGGCAAATTCGTCTTCTCGGCCTCGGAGAGCTATCTCATCGAGGATGGCAAAATCACCGCCCCGGTCAAGGGCGCCACCCTCATCGGCAACGGCCCCGACGTGCTCACCCGCGTTTCCATGGTGGGCCACGACCTCAAGCTGGACCAGGGCATCGGCTCCTGCGGCAAGGACGGCCAGACGGTGCCGGTGGGCGTCGGCATCCCCACGCTCAAGATTGACCGCCTCACCGTCGGCGGGACGCACTGATGGACGACCGTGAACTGATGGACCTGGCGGCCCGCCTGGTGGCCGAGGCCGGCCGCCGCGGCGCCACCGCGGCCGAATGCGTCATCCGCCACGGCCGCGAGCTGTCGGTCGCCGTCCGCCTGGGCGAAACCGAATCCATCAAGCAGGCCGAGGGCAAGGCGCTGGGCCTGCGCGTGTTCCGCGGCCAGCAGGCGGGCGTTACCCACAGCTCCGATCTCGGCTGGCCGGCGGTGAGCGCCATGCTCGACGCCGCCCTGCAGATCGCCGCCACCGCCTCGCCCGACCCCGCCGCCGGCCTGCCCCGCCCCGAGGAACTCGGGCAGCTCACCGCCGACCTGGCACTGTACGATCCGGCTGCGGCGGAGGTGACCACCGCCCAAGCGCTGGAATGGGCGCGGCGCGGCGAGCAGGCGGCGCTCGACTGCGATCCCCGCCTGACCAACTCCGACGGCGGCAGCTTCGAGGCCGGCGAATCCACCAAAATCCTCGCCAACTCGCACGGCTTCTGCGCCGCCGTGCGGCGCAGTTCCTGTTCCCTGAGCGTGGTCCCCATCGCCAGCCACGAGGGCGCCATGCAGCGCGACTACTGGTACTCGGTCGCCCGCGGTCCGGAAGGCCTGGAGACTCCCGAAGCTGTCGGCCGCAAGGCCGCCCAGCGCACCCTCCGCCGTCTGGGCGCGCGCAAGGTCGCCACCCAGCGCGTGCCGGTGGTGTTCGAGCCGCAGGCGGCGCGCTCGCTGCTGGGCCACATTCTGGAAGCGGTCAGCGGCGAATCGGTGTACCGCGAGGCCAGCTTTTTGGCGGGCAAGCTGGGCGAGGCGGTGGCCGTCCCGGAACTCAATCTCGTGGACGATGGCACGCTTCCCGGCCGCCTGGGCTCATCGCCATTTGACGGCGAAGGCGTCCCCACCCGCCGCACCCCGCTCATCGCGGCCGGCCGCCTGGAATCCTACCTGCTCAATTGTTACGCCGCCCGCAAGCTGTCGCTCGCCTCCACCGGCAACGCCAGCCGCGGCCTCGCCGGCGCGCCCGGCGTAAGCTGCCACAACCTCACGCTGCTGCCCGGCACCTGCACGCCCGAGGACATCATCGCTGCCGTGCCCAACGGTCTCTACGTCACCGAGTTCATCGGCTTCGGCGTCAACGCCGTCACCGGCGACTACTCGCGCGGCGCCACCGGCCTGTGGATCGAAAACGGCCAACTCGCCTATCCCGTCGAGGAGATCACCGTCGCCGGCAATCTGAAAGACATGCTGCGCCAGATCACCGCCCTCGCCAGCGACCTCGAAATCCGCGGCGCCGTCAACGCTCCCACGCTGTTGATCGAAGGCCTCACCGTCGGCGGCCGCTGACTTCACCTATTGTTTTCCCATAGCAGTTGTGCCAGACTGCCGCCATGGGTGGAGACAAGACGGACATCTGGCAGGGCACTTTGGCCCTGATGGTGCTCAAGACCCTCGAGACCATGGGGCCGCAGCACGGCTACGGCATCGCGCGGCGCATCGAGCAGATCAGCGGTGACCGCCTGGCGCTCAACTACGGCACCCTCTATCCGGCCCTCATCAAGCTCGAGCAGGAAGGCTGCATCGCCTCCGCCTGGGGCGTCTCCGACAACAACCGCAAGGCCAAGTTCTACCGCCTGACCCGTGCCGGTGAGCGCCAGCTCGCCCGCGCCGCCCGCGCCTGGGAGGAAACCGGCGCCATTCTCGCCCGCTTCCTGCAGCCGGAGCGGCCATGACGGTGCGCCGGTTCTGGGCCCGGTGCCTGGAGCTGCTGCGCCGTCGCCGCCGTGAGCGGGAGCTGCAGGCGGAGTTGGCCAGCCACCTGGAGATGCACGTGGCCGAGGGCCGGCGCGCCGGTCTCACCGCCGCCGAAGCCCGCCGTCAGGCGCTGTTGCAGCTGGGCGGCTGGGACCAGGCAGTGGAAGCCTGCTGCGACCAGCGCGGCTGGCCCGTGCTGGAAGCGTGGGCGCGCGACCTGCGTTACGCCATCCGCCGCCTGCGCCAGGCGCCTGGATTTGCCGCCGTCGTGGTGCTCACCCTCGCGCTGGGGATCGGCGTCAACAGCGCCGTTTTCAGCCTGCTTTATGCTGCCTTGCTGCGGCCCCTGCCGTTTCCCGACGCCAATCGTTTGGTATGGGTTGCCGCCGATTATCCTCCGCAGCAGGTGTTCGGCATCGAGACCGTGAGTCCGGATCAGATTCGCGCCTGGCAGCCCCAGCTCCAACACCTGTTTCGTCAGTACGCCTGGGTGTCGCGGGGCGGCAGCGGCGCGATGATGCGGGTCAACGGTGTCGCCATGGAGCCCAATCTGCGCAGGGCGTCGGGCAATCTCTTTGGGATGCTGGGCGTCCGCCCCCAACTGGGCCGCCTGATTGTGCCGGCCGACACCGTGGCGGGACACGGTCAAGTGGTGGTGTTGAGTGATCAGTTCTGGCATCGGGCGTACGGGGGTGACCCGAACGTGGTGGGGAAGCCGATCGTCCCGCGCTTTGGCGCGCCGTACACCATCATTGGTGTCCTGTCGGCTGGCTTCCATCTGGAGATGTCCACGGATTTGTGGCTCCCCGCCGTTGTGCCGCCGTACCGCAGCGCCTACCGCCAGTATCATCTGCTGGGCCAGCGTCGGCCCGGCGTCAGCGTTGCCGGGGTGCAAGCACAGCTCGCCGCGCTGGCGCGCCAAAATCCCGTCAAGGAAGATCACCCCGGCCCCGCTAACGCCTGGGTACTGCGAGCCGTGCCCTTGCGCGAAGTGTTGTCCGGCGGTTGGCAGCAGCCGCTGTGGCTGCTGATGGCAGGCGTGGGCTGCCTCCTGCTGCTCGCATGTGTGAACATCGCCAACCTGTTGCTGGCGCGCGGCCGTCAGCGGCAGCCGGAACTGGCCCTGCGCCTGGCGCTCGGCGGTACGCGCCGGCGCCTGCTGCAGCAGCTTCTGGCGGAGAGCGGCCTTTTGGCCCTGCTGGGCGGGGTTCTGGGTTGGATGGCCGCCGTTGCCGGCTTGCGCCTGCTCACCGGAGCGGGCTTGGAGTTGCTGCCCGCATCCTTGCGGCCGGCGCTGCAGATGCTGGGCGCGCGCGGGCTCGATCCTGTGGTGGTGGGATTTGTCGCGCTGCTCACGCTGGGCACGCTGCTGGGGGTCGCCCTGGCGCCGGCGCTGCGCAGCATCGGTTGGGGATTGCGGGGTAGGATGGAGGCTGGCCGCCGTACCGGCCGTGCTTCCCATCTGCTGGTCGCTGCCGAGGTCGCCCTGGCCACGCTGCTGGTCATCGGCGCCGGCCTGCTGGTGCACAGCTTTGCCCGTCTGGTTGCGACCGACCCCGGATTTCAAACGCATGGGCGCATCAGCGTGGAGGTGGAGATGCCCATTCTGCTCTGCCCCCGGCGGCCGTGCACTCCGGAAACGGTTGTGACCACACCCTACCTGCAGCGCCTGCTCGCCCGCCTGCGCGCTTTGCCCGGCATCCAGTCCGTGGCCGGAGCGAGTGATGTGCCGCTCGCCGATCCCGAGCTGGCCGGCTTTCCCGCACCCGGCGCAATCCCCCGCGTGTTTCCGAACATTGTGACTTCGGGCTATTTCGCCACCTTGGGCATTCCCATCCTGGAAGGCCGCGATTTTGACGCGGGCGACACCTCGGGCAAGCCCAAGAAGATCATTGTGAATCAAGCGTTCGTCCGTGCGTTCCTGCCCGGGCAGGGGCCAATCGGCCGCACCGTAGACGTTGCGCGTTGCGAGGCGGGATTGAATGGCAACCCCCAAAATGGCTGCACCATCATTGGCGTTGTGGCCGATCAGCGCGATCTCAGCCTGGCCGTGCCGCCGCGGCCCGCCGCCTGGGTCGCCTTCAGCCAGGACGCCACCCCGGGCATCACCTGCATCCTGAACACGGAGCGGCCGTTGGAGAGCATCCTGCCCGAACTGCAGCATGTGCTGCGGACGCTGCCGCCGGTGGCGGGCCAGCAGCCCCCCTTCATCGTTCCTCCGCAATCCTTGGACAACACCCTGGCTTTGTCCATCGCCGCCCCGCGTTTCCGCGCCTGGCTGGGGGCATTGCTGGCCGGTCTGGCGCTTTGCTGGCCGCGGTGGGCATCTACGGCGTTGCCAGCCATGCTGTCAGCCGCCGGCGCCACGAGATTGGGGTGCGCATGGCATTGGGCGCGGGCGTGCCGGAGATTGGCCGCTGGGTGCTCGCCGGCTCGCTGCTTTGGACGCTGGCCGGAGCCGCGCTGGGCGTCGTGGCCGGGCTGACGGTGACGCGGGTGCTGTCGAGCTTGCTGTATCAGACGCCGACGTGGGACCCGCTCACCATGCTGGCCGCACCTCTGCTGCTGGCGGCGGTTGCCGCCATCGCCACGTGGGGTCCGGCGCGCCGCGCGATGCAGGTGGATCCAGCCGCCATGCTGCGCGCCGAGTGAGCCGCGGCGCCGGGTTAGACTGGACCTTGCATGCCCGGCGAAGCCAACTGGAAGCCCTACCTCATCGGCCTCGGCGTCACCTGCGTCTTCGTGGTTGTGGTCTGGGTGGCGATGACCCACCGCAGCGAGCCCTCGGGCACCCGCAACGATGCCTATGCCGCCCAGGTCGCAATCCAGAACCCGCAGGTCTCCGCCGCCGAGAGCATGATGGCCGGCGGGGTGGTCTACTACGACGGCACCTTGCAGAACCACGGCGACCGCACCCTGACCGGCTACGTTGTGGATCTCACCTTCCACAACATTGACGGCCAACCCATCCAGACGGTGCGGCGCACCCTGCTCGACGACAAGCAGTTGCCGGTGCCGCCCCGCGCCAGCCGCCAGTTCGAGATCGGCTTCGACCAGTTTCCCGCCGGCTGGAACCAGGCCCCGCCCACCCCGCGCGTGGTGGCTGTGTACGTGCGCTAGTTGCCCCGTGCGCGGGCGGGCACATGGATGGGCGCGGGACCCTGAGCGGCTGCGCCGCGCGACCCGCTTGACGCTCGACCGGGCCGGGTTCCCCGGAGCCCCAGCCCGGTCGGGTCCGCACCTCGCCATTTGCCGCGGGCGGTCCGCCGCCGCGTGAAGTTCGCAGCCTTCCCGCGCCGACATGGCCCACGGTGCCAACGGCCCGGCCGCCGCGCAAGGCGCTGGCGGTGATCGGAAGCGTACTGTGCTAATCCCAACCGCGCCGCGCGGCGGAAAAAATCGCTTCGAGTTCCAGGTGCAAGCCCGGCAGCAGATTCGGCTCCGCGATCGCGCTGCGCTGCTCGGGCTCATGATCCGGGCTGTGGCGGGTGGCGGCGACGCGCCGCGGATCGAGCAGCCAGACCGCCTGCACCCCGGCCGCCAAGTACTGCCGCACCTTCAACTCCAGATCGCGCCGGCGATCGTGAGGGGACAGAATTTCGAAGACGAGATCCGGCGCGGGCAGAGGCAGCGCTTCGGGATCACGTCCCTGCAGTCTCCCTTTGCCGAAGAAGCACACATCGGGCCGCCGCACCGTGGCTTCGCCCAGGCGCACATCGGTCTCGCTGATGACGATGCCCGCACGATGCAGTCGCACCCAGTCGCGCAGCCTTTGCTCAAGATCGGCGCGAACCAGATTGTGTACAGCATTACTTGATGGCGCCACGATCAGCCTGCCTTCGCTCAGCTCCAGCCGCGTCATGGGGGGATCCTCGCCCAAGGCCAGGTACTCCTCCAACGTCATTTCCGCGCCCGCAATCGCTTTGGAAGCCATCGCCGCCTCCCGCCACCCTCAATCTAGCACTTATCCGAAGCGCTCTTCACCTCAGTGCTGATGATGTGGATCTCGGCTGTACCCACGTTCTCCAGCGAGTGCGGCGGCAGTGCGCTGCCCCACTGCACCTCCGGGGACGGCGCGCCGGCCTTGAGAGCGCGAGTGTCCGCCATCACGCCGCCCTCGGGGTCGCGGCGGACGAAGTCGCTCCAGCTCAGCACGAAATGCACCGCCGGCCAACGGTGCGTATGAATCGGGGTGCGATCGCCTGCCGCGATGCGCGTGTCCAGCACCCGCACGAACTCGTTTTCAAACAACAGCCGGTGATGCGCGGGTGCAGCCACCAGTGCGTCGAGCGTGTCAGGCCAGGGCCAGTCGGAGTTCATGGTCCTTGCATGTAGCAAGTGCCGCCGCCCGACCGTTCGGTTGCTTGCCGCCCTGCGCCGCGCAGCCTAAACTAAGGACTGAAACGCCTTATGGCCTCGCCCACCGATACCGAACGCGCCCCGCGCGACTTTACCACCCTCAGTGGCGCTCCCGTCGAGCCGGTCTACACCGCTGCCAGCCTGCCCCCAGGCTTCGACGTCGAGCACGAGGTGGGAAAGCCCGGCGAAGCCCCCTACGTACGCGGCATCCACGAGACCGGCTATCGCGGCAAGCTCTGGACCATGCGCCAGTTCTCCGGCTTCGCCACCCCGGAGGAGACCAACGAGCGCTATCGCTATCTGCTCTCCCAAGGCCAGACCGGCCTCTCGGTGGCGTTTGATCTGCCCACGCTGATGGGCTATGACAGCGACGATGCCATGGCGGCCGGGGAAGTCGGCAAGTGCGGCGTGGCGATTGATTCCATCGAGGATATGGAGCGTCTCTTCCAGGGCATCCGCCTGGAGGATGTCACCACCTCGATGACCATCAACTCGCCGGCGGCGGTGATCTGGGCCATGTTCCTGGTGGCCGCCGAGCGCCAGGGCGCCGACTGGAAGCGCATCTCCGGCACGCTGCAGAACGACATCCTCAAGGAATACATCGCCCAGAAGGAGTACATCTTCCCGCCCGCGCCCTCGATGCGGCTGGTGGTGGACACCATCGAGTTCGGCGCCCACGAGACGCCGCGCTTCAACCCGGTCTCCATCAGCGGCTACCACATCCGCGAGGCCGGCTCGACCGCGCTGCAGGAGCTGGCTTTCACCCTGCGCGACGGCATGGAGTACGTCGAGTGGACGCTGCGCCGCGGCCTCGACGTGGACAGCTTCGCTCCCCGCCTCTCGTTCTTCTTCAACGCCCACAGCGACTTCTTCGAGGAGATCGCCAAGTACCGCGCCGCCCGCAAGCTCTGGTATTCGGTGATGACCGAGCGCTACGGCGCCCGCAACCCGCGCAGCGCCCGGCTGCGCTTCCACACCCAGACGGCGGGCGTGTCGCTGACCGCCCAGCAGCCCTACAACAACCTCACCCGCGTCGCCCTGCAGGCGCTGGCGGCGGTGCTCGGAGGCACGCAGTCGCTGCACACCAACTCGCTCGACGAGGCCCTGGCGCTGCCCACCGAAGAGGCGGTCACCCTCGCCCTGCGCACCCAGCAGATCCTCGCCTTCGAAACCGGCGTGGCCAACACCGTGGACCCGCTCGGCGGCTCCTGGTTTGTGGAGAAGGGAACGCTGGAGATGGAAACCGGCGCGCTCGACTACTTCCGCCGCATTGACGAGATGGGCGGCATGGTGGCCGCGGTCGAGCAGGGCTTCCCGCAGCGCGAAATCGCCGACGCCAGCTACCGCTACCAGCAGGCGCTGGAGCGCCACGAGAAGTTCATGGTCGGCGTCAACTGCTTCGTCACCGAAGAGCAGCCCGTGCCCACCCTCTACATTGATGAGTCGGCCCGCGAGCTGCAGACGAAAAAGCTCGCCGACCTGCGCCGCCGTCGCTCCCAGGAAGGCGTCGAGCGCAGCCTCAAGGCGTTGCGCACCGCCGCCCAGGGCGAAAACACCAACACCATGCCCGCGCTGCTCGACTGCGTGCGCGCTTCCTGCACGCTGGGCGAGATCTGCAATACCCTGCGCGAGGTCTTCGGCAGCTACACCGAGACCGCCATCACCTAAGCCATGCCTGACTCCGCCCGCATTCGCGTTCTGGTAGCCAAACCCGGCCTCGACGGCCACGATCGCGGCGCCAAAGTGGTGGCCCGCGGCCTGCGTGACGCGGGCATGGAGGTCATCTACACTGGCCTGCGTCAGACGCCGGAGATGATCGTCAACGCCGCGCTGCAGGAGGACGTGGACTGCATCGGCTTGTCCATCCTCAGCGGCGCCCACAATGCCATCGTCCCCGAGCTGATGGCCGCCATGCGCAAGCAGAATATGGAAGGCGTGCTGGTGGTGCTGGGCGGCATCGTGCCCGAGCCCGACGTCGCCGCCCTCAAACAGGCGGGCGTGGCGGCGGTATTTCCGCCCGGCAGCCGCATGGGTGAGATCGCCGACTTCATCCGCACCCACGTGCCCCCGCGCCCGGCGCTGGTCCCCTGACCCGCCTGCGCGTCATCCCGCATCCGGAGGCGGTCATCGAGCTCCGCCTCGCCTCCGCCGACGGCCTCAACCGCCTCTCGCTCGCTCTGCTCGCCGAGTTGGCCGCCGCGCCCCGGCGCCATCCCGCCGCACGTCGCTTCATTCTCACCGGCAACGCCCGCTGCTTCTCCGCCGGCGCCGACCTTGCCGCCATTGCCTCGCTCGACGGCGTCACCGCGTGGCGCCTCGCCCGCGAGGGCCAGCGTGACTTCCAGACCATCGTCCGCTCACCGGTGCCCTTCGTAGCCGCGGTGGAAGGCGCATGTTTGGGGGGCGGATTGGATCTTGCCCTCGCCTGCGGCGCCCGCGTTTGTGCGCCCACCGCCTACTTCGGCCATCACGGCGCCAGGCTCGGCCTGGTGACCGGCTGGGGCGGCACCCAACGCCTGCCGCGGCTCATCGGTGCCGCCCGCACCCTCGAGCACCTGCTCGCCGCCCAGGGTTGGACAGCCGAGCAGGCGCGAGCCGAAGGCCTGGTCGCCGCGGTCTGCCCGGCCGGCGAGCTTCTCGCCGCCGCCACCTGCACCAGCGTATAGTGCAGGCATGGTTCGCCAGTGCTGCATTGCGGCGGTAGGTCTGGCTCTCGGCTTCGCTCCCGCGCTTCGCGCCCAGCGGCCAGGCGCCGGTGAGGTGCACATCAGCCAGCGCGACTACCGGCTCGCACCTGTCGTCATCCGCGCCACCTCCAACTCGGTTTCGCTCGACGTGGTAGTGCGCGACCGCAATGGACTGCCGGTCGCCGGGCTCCGGCGCGAGGATTTTCGCATCCTCGACAACGGCGAGCCGCGCCCGCTGGCGTCGTTTCAGGTGGCCTCCGCTCCCGCGCCACCCGCGCCCGGCAACCATCCCGGTGCTGCCCCTTCGAACAGCACGCCGGCACCCGCCGTGGCCAACCGTCCGCCGCGCTATCTCGCGCTTTATTTTGACGATGTCAACACCGACAACAAGGCTCTCCAGCAGGCGCGCAACGCCGCCCTGCGCTTCGTCATGGAAGCGCTCGGCCCCGCCGACCGCGCCGCCGTGCTCACCGGTTCCGGCGGCGTGAGCCAGGAGTTCACCGCCGACCACGCCCGCCTGCAGGCGGCCATCGCCGCGGTGCGCACCCATCCGCGCGCCGAAGCCCACAGCCCCGGCTGCCTGCGCATCACCGCTTACCAGGCCTATCTCATCGTCAACCACCTCGACCCCTCGGCCCTCGCTGCCGCCATGGCCAACCAGACGCAGTGCGATCAGCAGGTGGGCATCGTGGATGACTACACCGGCAAGCCCGTTTCCTCCATCATCCCCGCTGCCGACGCCGCCTCCATGACCGTAAGCGGAACCGCCGAGGCGGTTTGGGGCCAGGCCCGCGCCGCTTCGATTGCCACCCTGCAGTCCCTGCAGGATGCGGTGGATTACACCGGCCGCCAGCCCGGCCAACGCGAACTGATCCTGGCCTCCGGTGGCTTTCTCGCCGGCACGCTGGAAGGCGCGCAGGACGAGATCATCCAGATGGCTCTTCACCGCCAGGTCACCATCAACTCCCTCGAAGCCCGCGGCCTGTACACCGAAGGTCCCGGCCTGCCGATTGATGAAGTCTCCGGGCTCGAACAGATTCCGGAAGCCATGTACCACTTCGAGGAAACCTCCAAGCTCTCCCAGGAGTTCGAAGAGGAATCGGCCATGTCCAATTTGGCGCAGAGTACCGGCGGCCTGCTCTTTCACAACAACAACGACCTGACGCTCGGCTTTTACCGCCTCGGCCTCACCGCCGCCACCACCTACGAGCTTTCCTTCGCTCCCCAGGATCTCGCGCACGACGGCAAGTTCCACAGGCTCAAGGTCGAGGTCACCCCCGACCAGCACTACACCGTCGAGGCGCGCCGCGGCTACTTTGCCCCCTCGCCCGAAGGCTCCGCCGCCGACCCTCAGCAGGCCCCTCAGGAAACGATCGACGCCGCCATGCGCAGCGGCACTCCCGCCGCCGGCCTGCCCGCCACCGTGCGCGTGTCGGCGCTGGCCGCCCAGGATGGTCCCGCCGCCGGCGTGCATGTCCATCTCGACGTCTCCGGCCTCCCCTTTCGCAAGGACCAGAGCCGTGAGCGCGAGCGCCTCATCTTCACTGCCGGCATTTTCGACTCCACGGGCAAGCTGGTCAGCGGCAAGCAAGCCGAAATGGATCTCGCCCTCAAGGACTCCACCTGGCGCGCCATGAAAGCCAATGGCCTCAACGCCAGCTTCTCCCTCGCCGCCCCCGCCGGCAACTACCAGGTGCGCTGCGTCATCGAGGATCTCAACCAACGCCGGCTCTACGCCATTGCCGAGCCGGTCGTCCTCCAGTAGCCATGGCCAACCTGCCCCACGTTCGCGCCCTGGCGGAAGCCGATCTCCCCGAGGTCCGCCGCATCTTTCAACTGGCTTTCGGCACTTTCATGCACGCACCCGACCCTGCCACTTGGGGTGCCGACCGCGACTTCACCACCACTCGCTGGCGGGCCGCGCCGCAGAACGCATGGGTGGCCGAGATCGAGGGCAAAGTCGTCGGCTCCAACTTTCTCACCCAGTGGGGCAGTTTCGGCTTCTTTGGTCCGCTCACCGTCCTGCCCGAATTCTGGGACAAGGGCGTAGCCCGGGCGCTGCTCTCGCCCACCGTTGCCCGCTTCGAGGAGTTGGGGGTGCGCGAAGCGGCGCTGTTTACCTTCTCCCACAGCCCCAAGCACATCAGCCTTTACCAGAAGTTTGGCTTCTGGCCCGGCTCGCTGACCGCGCTCCTGGCTGCCCCCGCCGAGCCGGCCATCCTGGCCGGCGCGATCCATATCTCCCAACTGCCCGAGGCGGAACGGTTGGCCGCCAGGGCTGCATGCCGCGCGCTCACCGGCGCCATCTACCCCGGCCTGGATGTCAGCCTCGAAATCGAAGCCATCGCCGGCCAGCAACTGGGCGAAACCGTGCTGCTGCGCGGCCC
>JBQCEU010000210.1:0-7326 GCA_051959955.1 Terriglobales bacterium
ATCGTGCCGGCGGTGAGGAAGGCGCAGTTCCTGATCCACCGCGCCGCATTCACCGCCGGCTGGGAGATCGTCTGATTGTTGGCGGCGTACCCCAACAGCCGGAACGCCTGATAGAGACCCACAAAGAAGGCAACGGAGGCGGCATACGCGTACGCCAGGAAGGGATCGTGGAAGTACACTTGCGCCAGCGTGGCATGGGCGTTGCGGCCCTCGGTGAGCGGTTCCCAGAGCATGCCGGCGAAGACCGCCGCGCCGATGAGCACGACCACGATCTGCAGGAACACGGTTGCGCCTCGCCGGATGACGGGCGGTTTGGAGGTGCTGGTCATGGCACCAGCATGGAACTTTATTTATCGAATGTCAATAAATAATTGTCGTTATTCGTAGCGCAGGGCCTCAATGGGCTGGATGCGGGAGGCCTGACGGGCGGGGTAGAGGCCAAAGATGACGCCCACGGCGGCGGAGACGCCGAAGGCGATGACGATGGAGGAGCCGTTGACGATGGTCTCCCATCCCGCCAGCCAGGCGATGGCGCGCGACAGGGCGATGCCGAAGGCCACGCCCAGCGCGCCGCCGCTGAAGGAGATCAGGACCGATTCCATCAAAAACTGGCGCAGGATGTCGCCACGGGTGGCGCCGGTGGCGCGGCGCACGCCGATTTCGCGGGTGCGTTCGAGCACCGTGGCCAGCACAATGTTCATGATGCCGATGCCGCCGACCAGCAGCGAGATGGCGGCGATGGCGACCATGACCAGGGTGAAGACGCGCTCGGTGCGCGCCTTGTCGGCCATCAGCGCGGCGGGCGCTACGACGCGGAAGTCGGCCTCGCCGTGATGGGTGGAGTTGAGGATGGCGCGGGCGACGGTGGCGGCGCGGGTGAGATCGGTGCCGGGGCGCAGGGCGAGGTCCACGCCGTCGAGCGGATCCTTGAAGCTGAAATTGGAATCCCAGACGCGATCCTGAAAGGCGGCCAGCGGGGTATAGATGGCGTTGTTGAGGTCGCTGCCGCCGGCGCCGGGCAACTGCGGCTGCGCCTGCAGCACGCCGATCACCCGCCACCAGGCGTCGTTGAAGCGCAGGTACTGGCCGAGCGCCGGGCCGTAGCCGACGAGCGCCACCTTGGCGGCCGCGCCCAGCACACAGTCGGCGGTGGCCGCCTCCTGGTCGGTGGCGTCGAAGAAGCGGCCTTCGGCGAGCTGCAGGCCGTGGATTGCGGCGTAGGCGGGGGCCACGCCCATCACCTCGGGCAGCGGGCCGTGGGGCGCGGGCAGCAGGCCGGCGGGGGCCATCTCACGCCGCGCCGAGACCCAACGCACGTTGGGGACGTCGGCCTCGAGCACCCGCAGGTCGCTGTCATCGAGGCCGTGGGAGAGCTGGCGGCGGCGCTGCAGTTGCGCCTCGCTGGTGGCGGGGATGGAGTTGACCAGCAGGTTGTTGACGCCCATGCGGGCGATGGCGTCGAGCGAGAGCCGGCGCGCGCCGGCGCCGATGGCCAGCATGCCGATCACCGCCCCCACGCCGAAGATCATGCCCAGCGCGGTGAGGGCGGTGCGAATCTTCTGCGCCGCCAGGTTCTGGGCGGCCAGGCGCAGGTCGCCCCCGAAGCGCTCCCAGGAGCCGCGGCGGCTCATGGCTGGGCCTCCACCGGAGCGGCGGTGGGATCGGTCAGCGCCACGGTGGTGCCCGCCGCCACGCCCGAGATGGCGACGCGGGTGGGGCCCTGGCGCAGCACCTTGACCGGCTGCGGAGAATATTTCCCGCCCTGCAGCACGTACACCACCGGCTTGTTGTCGAGCCGGAAGATGGCTTCGGCAGGAACCCAGAGCACGCTGTGCATCTCGCTCAGCACGATGTTCGCCTGGGCGTCCATGCCCGGGCGCAGCGCCGCGTCCTGGCCGCTCAAGGTGAGCACGCAGCTCGCCTGCTGTTGGCTGGAGGAGAAGAAGTCCGAGGTGTCGCCCAGGCCGGTCACGCGCAGCACGCGGGCGGCAAAGGTGCGGCCCGCCATGCCCTCGATGCGCACCTGCGCCGTCTGCCCGACGGCCACATAGGCGCTGCCCGTCTCGGCCAGATGCGCCTGCATCTGGATTTCGCCGAGATCGGGAATCTGCGCCACCAGCGAACCGGGACTGACCTGATCGCCCACCTCCAGCGGCGGCAGCATGGCGCCCTGATAAAGGACGTTGCCGCGGCGGTTGGGCTCAAGGGCCACGTAGCCGGCGCGCGAGGCGCGCAGCGTCATGGAGGCGATGTGCTGCCGCGCGTCGGCCGCCTGCTGCCGGGCCTTGGCGGCGGCCTGCTGCTGGGTGGCCACCAGGTTCTTGCCGCTGGCCTGCTGCTGGGCGATGTCGTGCTGCCACTGCTTGAGTTCCGATTGCGTGGCGGCGAGGCTAAGGTCGTTCTGGTGGGCATCGAGCGCGGGCAGCAGCGGGTTGCGCTGCACTTGAATCTCGGCCAACTGCACCGCGTACCGGGCGTGCTGCAGCGAATAGGCGTCCTGCAGGGCCTGGGCCTCGACCTGCGCTTGGGCGGCGGCGATGTTGGCCTGCGCCTGGGCGAGCGCGTTTTCGGCCTGCGCCAGCTTGAACTCCTCCTGGCCGGTGTTGAAGCGCACCACCACATCACCTGGCTTGACCTCGCTGCCGGCGGGCAGCAGGAAGCTGATGCGCGGCAGGTCGTCGCCGATGCTGGGCGCCATCAGGCGGTCGGCCTGGCCGCCCTGCAGCGTCCCCTTGGCGTAGGCGATAACCTGCACCGTGCCGGGTTCGACGCGAAACGTGGGAATGGCCGATGCGGCGGCGCCGCGCCAGGCGCGGTAACCATAGACCGCCGCGGCGGCCGTGGCGGCGACGAGAAGCACGCCGCCCAGCGCGACCGCCACCCGGCGGCGGCCCGCGCCCGGGCTCCGGCGGCGGGTGACGGGCGCGGTAGCGGTGCTCATGGCTGCACCCCGGTCGCGCCCGCGGCGTCGGAAGGGCTGGCCGCGCTGGGCCGGGATCCGGGCTCGAGCAGGGCCACCCGCGCGCCGGGAACGACGCCGTCCACGGCGACATCGGTGTCGTTGCGCCCCAGCACGTGGATGGGCCGCGGTTGATAGCCGCGGCCCTGCTGTACGTAGACCACGGCCTGGCCGCCACGGTTGAATACCGCCTGGGCTGGAAGGAGCGCCACATTATGAAGCCGGCGGGTGATGACCTCGACGGCGACGCTCATCTGAGCGCGCAGCCGGGGATCGGGATGGGTGAGCGTCGCCACCAGACGGAAGATGCGCGGCGGCGGGTAGGAGCCGGAGAAATCCAGGCTGGTGAGTTCAGATATTTTTTCGATCTGGCCGTTGATCTGCGTCTCCGGCAGCGCCGTGGCCTGGGCCTCGATGGCCTCGCCGGCGCGCACCTGGCCGCGATCATCCTGGGCCAGCGTGGCATTCACCTGCAGTGTCTGGAGATTCGGGATCTGGCCGATCTCGTCGCCCGCCGACACCGTATCGCCCACCCGGTAGGGATGCAGGTCGTTGTAGTTGGCGTAGTTCATGCTGTAGCTGATGATGCCGCTGAGCGGGGCGCGCAGGGTGGCGGCGGCCACGGCGTCCTGGGCGCGGCGGAGTTGCGCGGCCGCCTTGTCGCGCGCCGAGGTGAGCGACTGCAGTTGCGCCCCGGCGGCGGTCTGGTGCAGCTTCGCCTGCGCCTGGTCCTCGGTGACCACGGCGCGGGCCACGGCCAGCGCCAACCGCGCCTCCTGGCCGGCGATTTGACCCTTCACCGATTCCTTCTCGGCATCCACTTCGGCCGTGCCGGCGGCGGCCTGGTCCTCGGCCAGGGTGCGATCGTCCTGTTGGCTGGTGAGGGCCGCCTGGTTGCGCGCCTGGTCGAGCTGGGTCTGGGCGGCCTGCAAGGCCAGCGCCAATTCCTGCTCCTGCTGCTGCAGCGCGGTGACATCGAGCCGGACCACCACCTCTCCCGCGGTCACCTGGCTGCCGTCGGGAGCGAGATACAGAATGCGCAGCCGCTGCACCCGGCTGGGCGCCACCAGCACCGCCGCCTGGCGCGCCGTGAGCTTGCCGCGGCAATGGACGGATTCGCTCAGATCGCCCCGCCGCACCACGGCGCTGGGAAGTGTGCCGGCGCCGCGCCCGCGGCCCCGCAGCCACCAGCCGGCCGCGCCCAGCAGCAGCAAAACAACTAGCAGCGCGGCAAGGCGTTTGCGCCTCACGACTTCCCTTCCCCTGACTTGGGCAGCCAGGGCGCGCTGACTTCGATCCACTGGTCGGAAAAGGCCTCGACGCGCACCGGCCGCTGCTGCGTCTGGCCGCCGCTGCCGCGCGTGGGAATGTAAGCCTGCCCATCCTGATAGCTGACTTCGCCGCGCGGCACCAGCCAGCCGGCGCGGCCGCCGGAGGCGATCTCGACCGAAGCGTTGAGGTCGGGCAGCACGCGCGGGTCGCTGCCGTCGAGAGCGAAGCTGGCGGTGAACTCGTGGATGGGCGTCCCCAGCGGGCTGATGGCGATGGGGTTGAGGCGCAACAGATGGGCGGGGAGCACCAGCCCGGGGTAGGCGTCAATCCGCACCTGGGCGTGGGCGTTGGGCGGCACCCAGGCGAGATCCACCTCGCTCAACCGCACCTGCACCTGCATGCGGCTGGGGTCGAAGATGCGCAGCAGCGGCACCCCGCTGTAAAGCTGGATGCCAGGCACCGCGGCGCCGTAGTAGGGCGGCAGCACCAGCGACAGCGTGCCCGCCAGCGGAGCGCGCAGCACCATGCGCTGGCTGTCGGCCTCGGCGCGCTGCCACAACATCTGCTGCTCGTCGCGCTGCAATTCGAGGGCATGGAGCTTGGCCGCCGCCTGTTTCGCCAGCCAGGCGTCGGCGGCGCGCAGGCTGTCCACATGGGCGGTGGCGTCGGCGAGGTTGACTTGATCGGTGGCGATCTGGATGTGGCTGAGGATGGGACTTTTCTCCAGCTCCAGCCGCGCGCGGCCCTGATCGGCGAGCGCCTTGCGCAGTTCGACCGCCTGTTTGGCGGCATCGGCCGCATTCTGCGCCTGCTGCTGCTCGACTTGCGAGGTGAAGCTTAAAAATTGCGCGTGGGCGTCGGCCGCGGCATCCTGCAACTGCGTGCGGTCGAAAGCCGCCACCTCCTGGTTCTGCGTCACGTGGATGCCGCTGGGGGCAATCTGGGCCAAAGTGAGCTGTTCAAACTGCTGATTGAGCTGCGGGACCAAAAGCACGGTCGAGCGCTCCGGCACGATCTGTCCGGCGGCGCGCACGTTGTGTTGCAGCGTGCCCCAATGGGGCGGGGCGATGGCCGCAGAGTCGGCCGCAGAGCCGGCGGCGGGTGCAGCGGCAGCAGGCGCGGCGGAGCGGCTGCAGCCTGAGGTAATCAGAGCCAGCGCCCATAGCGCGACCCCGCCCAAGGCGCACCGGATGGCGGCGACGTGAGTCTTATGGCGCATCCGTACCCGCAGCATGGCTCACTCAGTGCGACAATTCCAACCACTAGTAGACCGCCGGCGGCCGCCCGATGTTCCCAAATCACAGCAATTTTTTGCCTGCCTGCGCGGATACTATATCCATCCCCGCGGCGGGTGGCTTCCCGCCGGCATGTACATCAAAAGCATAATCATGTACATGCGGAGTATAGTGAGGGCATGACCAGGGCGGGAGGGCGGGTGCACAAGCACCTGCGATTGAGCGGCGACAAAATCCGGGCAGTACAGCGCGCGTTGGGGGCGGCCACCGAAACCGAAGCCGTCGAGCGGGCTTTGGACTATGTGTTGGAAGAGGAGGCAACGAATCGGCGTGCCATTCGTGCCCACCGGAAGTTTCTCGCCAGCGGAGGCGAAATCCAGGACGTGTATGGTGTGCTGGAGCAGGCCTCGCGGGCAGCGGTCAAACGATAGATGGGATCGGTGCTGTTCGATTCCTCGGTCTACATCAACCATTTGCGGGCGGGGAATGGCGGGGCTCTCGGCGCGCGTTTTCTGCCGCGCGGAACCCGCCTCTGGCTGAGCGCCGTGGTGCTGGAAGAGTTGCTGGCCGGCGCCGCCGGAAGCGAGGCGGCCGCCATCGTTCGGCTCGGGCGCGATTTTGCCAGGCTGCGGCGGCTGATCGTTCCCACCCTGGACGACTGGACCGCGGCGGGCCACATGCTGGCGGATTTGGAGCCCGGTTCGGCTTTGCCGCCATTGCGCATGGGCGGCTGACCAACGACGCCCTGATCGCCGCCGGTGCAAGTCGCATGGGCATATCCGTGGTGACAGCGAATGCGCGGGACTTCGCCCGCCTGGCCTCGCTGCGGCCCTTCGCATGGCAGCTCGCGAGGCCGGGCGCCTAATCCTCGCGGTGTAAAATTTTATTGAGCCTGAGAAGAGAGAAGAAGCCATGTCGAGCCCCGCAAAGTGCCCGTTCCCCCACTCCGCCACCGGCCCCAGCAACAAGGATTGGTTTCCCAACCAGTTGCGGCTGGATCTGCTGCATCGGCACTCTGAAAAGTCCGACCCCATGGGGGCGGAGTTTGATTACGCACGCGAGTTCCAGACGCTCGACCTGGCCGCGGTCAAGCGGGATCTGACGGCGCTGATGACCCGGTCGCAGCCCTGGTGGCCGGCGGACTTCGGCCATTACGGCCCCCTGATGGTGCGCATGGCCTGGCACAGCGCCGGCACCTACCGCATCGGCGACGGTCGCGGCGGCGGCGGGCGCGGGCAGCAGCGCTTCGCCCCGGTGAACAGTTGGCCCGACAACGTCGGCCTCGACAAGGCGCGGCGGCTGTTGTGGCCCATCAAACAGAAGTACGGACGCAAGATCTCCTGGGCCGATCTGATGATCCTGGCCGGCAACGTGGCGCTGGAGACGATGGGCTTCAAACCCTTCGGCTTCGCCGGCGGCCGCGCCGACGTGTGGGAGCCGGACGAGGACGTCTACTGGGGCCGCGAGAAGACCTGGCTGGGCGATGAGCGCTACACCGGCCAGCGCGAGCTCGAAAACCCGCTGGCGGCGGTGCAGATGGGGCTGATCTACGTCAACCCCGAGGGCCCCAACGGCAAGCCGGATCCGCTGGCGGCGGCGGTGGACATCCGCGAGACCTTCGCGCGCATGGCGATGAACGATGAAGAAACCGTGGCGTTGATCGCCGGCGGCCACACCTTCGGCAAGACCCACGGCGCCGCGCCCGCCACGAACGTCGGCCCGGCGCCGGAGGCGGCCGGCATCGAGGAGATGGGCTTGGGTTGGAAGAACAGCTACGGCACCGGCCGCGGCGGCGACCAGATCGGCAGCGGCCTGGAGGTCACCTGGACCCAGACGCCGACGCAGTGGACCAACAACTTC
>JBQCEU010000211.1:0-10313 GCA_051959955.1 Terriglobales bacterium
GGGGGACCCGCGCGGGGGCTCCGCCCCGGCGCAGCCCCCTCTCGCGTTGGGGAGCGCGCGGGGGCGCGCGCTGGGGGCGTTCGCGCGGCGAACGCGGGGTGGCGCGGGAACTACCTGGCCGGGGAGACGGAATGGACCGTCAGCTTGGTGCCGGCGAGCGTGCCGCGCACGGTGACGCGGGCGCCGGCGTACTTGTCCAGGATGACGAGCTGCTGCCTGTCGGTGGTGACCAGCGTGTAAGCTTTTTCGCCCACCACGAGGGCGTAATCGGAGCCGCCCTTGACGCACATGCGCGTACATTCGGCGGGCGTGCCGCCGCCCATGTCGTGCTTGGCGCCGCACATGTCATCGCTGACAATGCCGGTATAGACGGTGTCCACAGGCCGGGGTGGGGTCAAGGCGCGCACGGCCACCGGGGCGAGGCCCAGGGCCAGGGTTGCGGTCAGGATGTAGTTGCGCCAGGAATGGGACATAAGCAAAAAATCTCCTGCATATATGGGAGCAGCTTGGGCCCAGTATGACGCACATTTATTCTGGTGGGTAGACTAGCCGGCCGTCCACTACGCGAAGAAAGGGCGTAGCGCGATGGGTTCTTGCCGCTTGTAAGCCGATGATGTCGAGCACTTCCCAGCCGCGGATTTGCAGGGCGTCGGCGATCAGGGAGCGGTGACAGCGCCAGGGGACGGCTTCGGCGCAGAGGATGGCGGTGGGGCAGGGGAGAGCCCAGGCCGCCAGATCCTCAAGAGCGACGGCGAAGGCGGGGGTCTGCATGTAATCAGCGAAACCGCAGAAGCTGAGATTGCGCCAGCCGGTATTGGCGGAATCGGGGCGGGCGTGGCGGAGGCCGCCGAGACCGGGAAAATGCCTGTAAACGATCCCCGCAGCGGTGAGCCGGCGCTCGAAATCGGGCTGGCCGAACTGGGGGTTGTGGCGTGAGCGGGGAATGGTGCGCACGTCGGCGATCCGGGCGATACCGTGGGCGGCGAGCAGCGCCTGGAACTCCTCGAAGCTGCGGGTGGAGTGGCCGAGTGTGTACAGGGTAGGCATGGCGAAGCGGGCTGGGCTACGCTAGAGACGATGCAGGCATTGTACGAAAAGGTGGCGGCGGGCGGGCGCATCAACACCGAGGAGGCGGACCGGCTGTGGCGCGAAGCCGACGACGCCGCGCTGCAGCGGCTGGCGGCGGCGGCGCGGGCGCGCTACCACGCGGCGGGTGAGTGTACCTACCTCATCATGCGCATTATCAACTACACCAACGTCTGCGTCGCCCAGTGCGACTACTGCGCCTTCTACCGGCTGCCGGGGCAGGCGGGGGGCTACGTGCTCAGCCGCGAACAGGTATTCGCCAAAATTGACGAGCTGCTGGCCATGGGCGGCGATCTGGCGGGGTTCAACGGCGGCTTCAATCCCCACCTGCCGCTGGATTATTATTGCGAGCTGTTTGCCGCCATCCGGGCGCGCTACGGCGAGGCGCTGGAGTTTTACGCCCTGACCATCGCGGAGTTCCTGTACCTGGCCGACCACGCGAAGCTGAGCTGGGCGGAGGCGGCGGCGCGGATGCGGGCGTCGGGGGTGCGGTGGATCACCGGCGGGGGATCGGAAATTCTGACCGAGAGCTTCCGCGCCCGCCACAGCAAGTTCAAGTACACCGTGGCCGAGTACTTCGAGGCGCAGCGCGCGGTGCTGGCGGCGGGCTTGAAGACCACCGCCACCATGGTGATCGGTTTCGATGAGTCGCCGGCCGAGCGCTGGGAACACCTGGAGCGCACGCGGGCGTTTCAGGATGAAACCGGCGGGCTGGCCAGTTTTCTCTGCTGGACGTACAAGCCCTACGGTACGCCGCTGGGCGGGCGGGAGATCGGCACGCGCGAGTACTTGCGCCACCTGGCGGTGAGCCGGGTTTATCTCGACAATATCGCCCGCATCCGCACTTCGGTGCTGACACAGAACGAAGGAGCGCTGGAGGGCCTGCGGTATGGCGCCGACGACTTTGATCTGCCGCTGGAGGATGAAGTGACGCAGAGCGCGGGGGCCACCATCAGCCTCGACTTCCAGGGTCTGCTGCAGCGGGCGCGCGCGCTGGGCTTTGAGCCGCGCTATCGCGCGGTGGCGACGGCCAGCCCGCACGCCGCCTTGTGATGGCGGGCGCGGCGGCATGGCTGGCGGCCGGGCTGCTGCTGGGTGGACTGCTGGGGGCGTGGCTGGCCCGGCGGAGGCGGGTGGAGCGGGCGGAGCGGCCGGATCCGCTCGAGGCCTTGCGGGTGCAACTGGAGCAGACCCAGGCGCGGCTGGCGGCCCTGGGCGAGGAACGCGCCGCCGGCGCCGCCCGGGTGGAGATGCAGTTGCAGCAGGTGGCGGCGGCGGGAGCGGCGATGCGGGACGAGGCGCGGGGGCTGCGGCAGGCGCTGAGCGCGGGCAGCGCGGTGCGGGGCGCGTGGGGTGAGGCGGTGCTGGAGAACATCCTGCGCGCCTGCGGTCTCAACCCGGGCGTGGACTACGACACCCAGGTGGTGCTGCCGGGACGCCTGCGGCCCGATGTGGTGGTGAACCTGCCTTCCGGCCGCAAGCTGGCCGTGGACGCCAAGACCAGCCTGCAGCCGTTTCTCGCCGGGCTGGATTCGGCGGACGAGGGGGCGCGGCGGGCGGCCCATGCCGGCCTGGCACGGCAGTTGCGGGAACGGGCGCGCGAGCTGGCGGGCAGGGACTACGCCGGGGCGCTGGGCGCGAGCCTGCCGTGCGTGGTGATGTTTGTGCCCAGCGAGTCGGCCTTCCGCGCCGCCTGCGACGCGGATCCGGAGTTGTTCGCCCATGGGCAGGGACTGCAGCCGCCGGTGCTGCTGGCCAGCCCGGCGACGCTGTTCCCGTTGCTGCTGGTGGTCGCCCAGGGTTGGCAACAGCAACGCGCCGGCGAGCGGGTGCAGGAGCTGTTGGGGGAGATCAACGAATTGGGCGCGCGACTGCGCACCTTCACCGCCCATCTGCGGCAGGTGGGGGCGGCGCTGGGCGACACGGTGGCGGCCTACAATGCCGCCGGGGCCAGCTACCGCGCCCGGCTGGCGCCGCAGTTGCAACGCCTGGAACAACGCCACGCCGCCTGGGAGGTGCCGGGCGAACTGCCCGAGGTGGCGGCGCCGGGGCGGCCTCCGGAGGCCTCGTGAGCGGAAGCCGGATGCCGGGGAGGGAGGCGCGTCAGGAGGCGGAGGCGGCCGCCTGCTCGGAGTTGCCGGCGCCGAGGCCGGTGGCCTGGATGCGGGCCAGCAGCTTTTTGTAGGGGATCTGCAGGCGTTCGGCGGCGGCCTGCTTGTTCCAGCGGCAGGCTTCGAGGGCGTCGAGCAGCAGGCGGCGCTCGAGCCGCAGGGCGGCGCGGTCGAGGACCTCGGGCAGCGGGCCGGACCAGTCAAAATCGGGGGGAAGGCCGAGCGCCTCGGCGCCGGCCTGGGGCGCGCGGCGCAGGTCGCGGAGTTGCAGATCGGCGGTGCGAATCTCGTCCCCCTCGGCCAGAATCACCGCCCGCTCGATGGCATTCTGCAGCTCGCGCACATTGCCCGGCCAGCGGTAGTCGAGCAGGGCCTTTTCCACCGCGGGGCTGAGGCGCAGCCGCGGTTTTTTGAACTCGCGGCAGAACTGCTGCAGGAAGCCCTCGGCCAGCGCCAGGACGTCGCGTCCGCGCTCGCGCAAGGGCGGGATGAGGATGGGGAAGGCCGAGAGGCGGAAATAAAGATCCTCGCGGAACTGTTTGTCCCGCACCGCCAGTTCGAGGTCGCGGTTGGTGGCGGCGACGATGCGCACATCCACCTGCACCGTCTGCACACCGCCCACGCGCTCGAAGGCGCGCTCTTCCAGCACGCGCAGGATCTTGGCCTGGACCGCGAGGGGAATTTCGCCGATCTCATCGAGGAATATGGTGCCGCGGTGGGCGAGTTCGAATTTGCCCAGCTTGCGGGCGCTGGCTCCGGTGAAGGCGCCCTTTTCATGGCCGAAGAGTTCGGTTTCGACCAGGGTCTCGGGAATGGCGGCGCAGTTGATGGCCACGTAGGCCTCGGCGGAACGCGGGCTGAGCTGGTGCACGGCCCGGGCGAACAGTTCCTTGCCGGTGCCGCTCTCGCCGAGCAGCAGGGCGGTGGTGTCGGTGGGGGCGATGCGCTGCAGCGCCGCCGCCACCCGGCGCATGCTCTCATGTTCGCCGACGATCTTGGGGAAGCCGTAGCGGGCGGCGAACTCCTCCTTGAGCAGCACGTTTTCGCGCAACAGCTTCTGCTGGGCGATGGCGCGGCGCAGCAACAGCATCAGGTGGCTGAGGTCGAGCGGCTTCTGGATAAAATCGTAGGCGCCGTCCTTCATGGCCCGCACCGCCTCCTCGATGGAGCCGTAAGCGGTCATGATCACCACCGGCGTCGAAGGCGACACCTCGCGGGCAGCCTGCAACACCTGCAAGCCGCTTTCGCCGGGCAGCTTGAGATCGGTGAGCACGGCGGCGTACTGGGCCTGGCGCAGCGCCTTCAGGGCGGCGGTTCCATCGGCGGCCTCGGCGACCTGGTAGCCGTCGGCCTCCAGGGCGGTGCGCAGCATGAGGCGCAACTCGTGTTTATCTTCCACCAGCAGGATGGTGTCCATGGAGTGTTCAGGCGGCTCCCGGCAGCCGGACTTCGAAGACGGTGTGCCCGGGCGCCGCGTCGGCCAGCAGGAGGGATCCGCTATGGGCGGTGATGATCTTGTGGGCCAGGGCCAGGCCGAGGCCGGCACCGGTGGTTTTGGTGGTGAAGAAGGGGATGAAGATCTTGTCGGCCACCTCGGGCGCCACGCCCGGGCCATCGTCGGTGAAGCGCAGGCGCACCTGGTCGCCGGTGCGCATCCCGCCGCTGATCCGCACCACGCCCGGGCGCCCGGTCTGGGCGATGGCCTCGGCGGCGTTGCGCAGCAAATTCATGAGCGCCGAGCTGAGCAGCATGGCGTCGCCGGCGACCGCGGGAAAGGTTCCCTCGATGGAGACCGTCAGGGAAGGGCGGCGCGCGCCCGCCTGCACGCGCAGCGCCTCGGCGCTTTGGCGGACGAGGGCGTCGAGGTCCACGCGCTCGAATTGGATGGGCAGCGGCCGGGCAAAGGTTAGGAACTCGCTGGCCATGGTGTTGAGCTGGCTGACCTGCTCCAGGATTTTACCGACCTTGGCGCGGACATCGGCATCGGGCGAAGAGCGGAGCATCTGGCCGTAGCCGGAGATGGTGGCCAGTCCATTTTTGAACTCGTGGGCGATGCCTGCCGCCATCTCGCCGAGCGAACTGAGGTTTTGGCGGCGGTGCAACTCTTCCTCGAGCGCCTGGATGACGGTGAGGTCGGTGAGCAGGCAGATCAGTCCGGCGGCGCCGGGCGTCTGGCTGTCCTGGGAGCGGAGGGGGAAGAGGGTGACGCCCAGGCGGCGGCCATGGCCGTCGGGGGTGGTGTAGTGCAGGTTTTTACGCTGCAGGATGCGGCGGCTTTCGAGCGCCTCCTCGACCAGCGTGGCGGCTGCGCCGAGACGATCGCCACCCGGTTCGTAGAGATCGGCGTCACGCAACAGCTCGCGCGCCGCGAGGCCCAGCGGCTGCTCGAACCCCAAGGCGGCGCGCGCCGCGGGGTTGGCGGCCAGCACCGTGCCCTGGGCATCGAAGAAGACCACGCCGCTGGGCAGATGGCCGAGCAGTTCGTTGGAAAGCCGGAGGGCGTCGGGAGCGGTGGCGGCCGCCATGGATGCAGGTTCGGCCATGTGGCTCAATTCTAAGTCAGAATGACGCGATTGTGACCAGGCACAGCCGGTCTTTGCCGGATGCTTTGCCCCCGACGCCTCCCGAAGATCGGCTCCCCTTGCCGCGTCGGGATCGGCCGAGTGGGGCGACATGCAGAAGGCTCTCCCCGGCGACGGAATGGGATCTGGGAGGACACTCGATTCCTCGGCCTCGATCTTGCCTCGGCGGAGTCAACTCGGCCGTCGCCGCGAAAGGTGAGCGGGCCTTGGCGGGCATTGGCGGGCGCCGGTTAGAGGCCGGGGCCGAGCAGGGTCCGCCAGAGAAAAGGGGTCCAGGGCAGGGCAGCGGCGGCGGCGGCGGCGAGGAAGACGCCGAAGGGGAGCGGCCAGAAGGCGGCGGTGGCGCGGGCTCGCTGCCAACTGCGGCCGCGGCGGCGTTGACGCAGCGCCAGGACGGCCGCCAGGACGATGCCCGCCACGGCGCCCGCCACCGAGGCGGCGAAGACGGTGACCAGCACGCCGCGTATGCCGAGGAAGGCGCCGAGAAATCCCAACATCTTGATGTCGCCCCAACCGACGCCTTCGCGGCGGCGCAACTTTGTGTAGGCCCAGCCGAGCAGGGCCAGCGCCGCGGCCGCGCCGAAGCTGGCCAGCAGGGCGCTGCGCCAACCGGGAGCCGTCGCCAGGGAAAAAGCCAGCCCCGCGGCCCAGCCGCCCAGGGTGATCTCGTCGGGGAGTTGGCGCGTCTGCCAGTCGGCCACGGCCAGGGTCAGCAGGCAGCCAAGGAAAAAGGCTTCGCGGACGAACTCCAGGCCGCCCGGGTGGCGATGCCAGCTCCAGTAAAAGGCCGCGGCGGTGGCCAGTTCGAGGAAGGGCTCGCGCCAGCCGATCGGGGCGCGGCAGGTGCGGCAGCGGCCGCCGAGCAGCAGCCAGGACAGCAGCGGCAGGTTCTCCCAAAAGCTCAGCGGCCGAAGGCAATGCGGACAGCGCGAGGCCGGCGCCAGCACCGACAGACCCCGGGGCAGGCGGTCAGCCGCCAGCGCCAAAAAGCTGCCGGCCACCAGGCCGAGAACAAGAATCAGAACGCCCGGGGTCATGGCCTAAGGTGCGAGCGGCACCACGTCGCAGCCGTAGAGGACATCGAGGCGCGGGAAATTGCGCGTGAGATAGGCCGCGCCCCGGGTCATGATGAGGCGCGGATCCGGGCCGTGGCCGCGGGGCGGTCCGTCGCCGTAGCCGCCCTCCAGCCCGCGCACGGTGGCCAGGCCTTCGGTCACTTCGCCGAAGGGGGCAAAGCCAAGCTTGTCCAATTGCGGGTGATCGGCGAGGTTGATGAAGACCTCGGTGGTGCGCGTGTTCCTGCCGGCGGCTGCGAAGCTGATGGTGCCCGCCAGGTTGCCGTGGCGGACGGGGTCGTCTGGCAGCGTGCGCTTGCGCCAGGCCTGGGAGAGCGCCGGGGTGGGGCTCAAGCCCCACTGCACCACGAAGCCCGGCACCACGCGATAGAAGGCGTTGCCCTGGTAGTAGTGGGCCTGCAGCAACTGGTAGAAACGGTCGGCGGCGCGCGGCGCCCAGTCACGGTGGAGAGTGAGGGTAAAGGCGCCGCTGGTGGTGCGGCAGCGGGCCTGGTAGAGGAGCGGCGCCTGGGGCGGGGCCTGCGCGGCGAGACCGGCGGCGAGCGCCAGCAACCACGCGGCAGGGAGCAAATGCCGGTAAGCTGGACGAGTGAAGATCAGTGCGCGCATCAACACCTTCAACGAGGAGGATAACATCGCGGCCGCGCTGGAGTCGGTGAGCTGGGCGGACGAGATCGTGGTGGTGGATTCCTTCTCGACCGACCGCACCGTGGCGATCGCGCGCCGCTACACGGAGCGGGTGCTGCAGCGGCCGTTTCTCAGCCACGGGGATCAGCACAATTACGCTGACAGCATCTGCAGTCACGACTGGGTGCTGACGCTCGATGCCGACGAGCGGCTTACCCCGGAGCTGAGCGCGGCGGTGCAGAAGCTGCGGGCGGGGGGCGAGCCCGCCTGCGACGGCTTTCGCATGGCGCGGCGCGCCTGGTACCTGGGGCGGTGGATACGGCACTCGGGATGGTATCCGGACTGGCAGACGCGGCTGTACCGCCGGGCCGTCACGCGCTGGGCCGGCGATCCGCCGCATGAGGCTCCCAAGGTGCAGGGGCGGGTGGAAACCCTGCCGGGAGATATGCTGCACTACACGCGGCGCAGCCTGCAGGAGCACGTGGCCATCATGAACTACTACACCGGGCTGGCCGCCGCCGCACGGCTGGAACGGGGGCAGAAGGTATCGCCCTGGAGGCTGGGGGTCAGCCCTGGGTGGACGTTTTTCCACACTTATTTTGTTCGGCAGGGGTTCAGGGATGGCTGGCCGGGGGTGGTGATTGCCCATCTGGCGGCCAGCTATGTGGCCGTGCGGCAAGCAAAAATGCTGGAAGCGGAGCGGCTGAACGGCGGGCGGCTGGTGGGAACAAAGCCGGCGGCGCCGGGGTCCAAGGAGACAGAGAAGCTTCCGTAGTAAATTAAGGGAAGACGAAGATGAGCACCCATGACACCACGGTCGGCTTTTCGCCGGCGGTTGCCGCTCCGCAATGGGGCGAGCAACAGTTGGTGGGGGAACTGCGTGTGGGTTCGGTGGAAGCCTTCAACTACCTGATCTCGGTTTACCATCCGCCGCTGTTTCGCTTTCTCAGCCGCGTGTGCCGGGACCGGGAGGATGCGGCGGATGTGCTGCAGGACGTTTTTCTGAAGGTATTCCGGTCCGCGGCCTCGTTTGAAGGCAAAAGCAGCCTGAAGACGTGGTTGTACCAGATCGCGCTGCACGAAGCCAGCAATCACCGGCGCTGGTGGCGGCGGCACAAGAGTCAGGAGACGTCCATCGAGGATCCGGACGGGACGGGACACACCACCTGGGCGGAGCGGCTGGCCGACGGCAAGGAATCGCCGCTGGCGCTGGCGCTGCGCAACGAGCGGCGGCAGCGGCTGCAACAATGGCTGGCGCGGGTTCCGGAGCCCTTCCATACGACGCTGGTGCTGCGGGAGATCGAGGGCTTCAGCTACGACGAGATCGCGGAGATCGAACAAGTGCGGGTGGGAACGGTGAAGTCGCGGCTATTGCGGGGACGAGAGATGCTGCGCCAGCAATGGTTGCAGCACAGCGCCGCCGAACCCGGCGGGCTGAGGAGCGTGGAAGGCCATGTCTAGTGAGCATGTATCGGTACTGGACCCGTCTCCGGAATCCGTGTGTGCGCAGTTTCAGCCGGCCCTGTCGGCCTACCTGGATGGCGAGCTGGACCTGGGGCAGAGCGGGGTATTGATCCGGCATCTGGAGGTGTGCGAGGAGTGCGCCGGCAGGCTGGAGATGTACCGCGAGCTGGGTGAGCGGCTGCGGCGGCTGCCGGCCACGGCGGTGCCGGCGGACCTGGGGCTGCGGTTGCGGGTGCGGGCGTCGCATTTTTCGGTGCGCGGCGGGTGGGCGCAATATTGGCGGCTGCGGCTGATGCACGCCATCCAGGCGATGGCGCTGCCGGCGGCGGTGGGCACGGCCACGGCCCTGTTTCTGTTCAGCGCGCTGGCCGGGGGCGTGCAGGCCAAGGTGAGCGCGCGGCCGGGAGTGCCGGATGTGCAGGTGGGGATGGGGGCGATGCCGCCGCGGCTGACCCGATCCTCGGACTTTGACATCGCCGGCCCGATGCTGGTGGAGGCACAGATTGACGCCAGCGGGCATGTGTACGGCTACAGCGTACTGTCCGGCAACCCCGATGCGCAGGCGATCACGCGGCTCAAGAACCAACTGCTGATGAGCGTCTTCCAGCCGGCGACGACCATTTTCGGCCAACCGACGAACGGCAGCCTTTTGGTATCGTTCGGCACGGTGGACGTGCGCGGTTGAGTCGCGTGGGGATGCCAGGGCGCAGGGGAGAGTGGGCGCGGCGCCTGGCAGGCGTGGTGGGGGCCTGCGGACTGCTGGCCGCGGCGCAGGCGCCGGCCACCCATACCAACGTCGTGGTGGACTCCAACCCGGCGGAGTTTGCGGTGCTGGCGGGGCTCACGGCCGCCGGTTACGATGCCGGGCAGCAGGTCAGCGAACCGCTGCGGGCCGGGCTGCGGCGGCAGATTGCCGCGAAGAAGGTGCCGGCGGTCGCGGCGCTCAAGGATTTTTTCCAGAGCCACCATCTCGCCAACCCCAATCAGGACGTGGCCAGGTACACCACGCTGGCGCTGTTTCTGGGTACGCCGCCCGGGTTGCCGCTGACGCTGCCGCCCGCCGGGCTGCCGCCGGAAGCGGGCGAAGTGGCCGACATTGTGCCGCTGCTGCGGGATTTCTGGCAGCAGGCGAATCTGGATGCGGTGTGGCAGCAGGCCCAGCCGGCGTACACCGCCGCGCTGCAGCGCGATGCCGCGACCACGCGCGCGATGCTGGAGCGGGTCAACGGCTTTTTCCGCATTCCGCAGGCGTATGCCACCCGGCAGTTGTTCGTATTTCCCGACGCCCTGATCGCGCCCGGGCAATCCGACGCGCTCAACTACGAGGACAACTACTACATCATCGTCAACCTGGACCTGAAGGCGGA
>JBQCEU010000212.1:0-29248 GCA_051959955.1 Terriglobales bacterium
CTGGCCTGGGCGACGGGCAAGCCGCTGGTCGGGGTGAACCATCTGGAAGGGCATCTGCACGCGGTGTTGCTGGAAGAGCGGCGGCAGGGAAGGCCGGATCCGCCGCTGCCGGCGGTGGCGCTGGTGGTTTCTGGCGGCCACACGCAGCTCTATGTCATGGCCGCCGACGAGGAACGCGGCTTCCGCTACCGCACCCTGGGCCGCACCCGTGACGATGCCGCCGGCGAGGCCTACGACAAGGTCGCCAAGCTGCTCGGTCTGGGCTATCCCGGCGGCCCGCTGCTCGACAAGCTCTCGGATTTCGGCGACCCCGCCGGCGTGGCCTTCGGCCGCATCCGGCTCAAGGGCAACCCGCTCGATTTTTCCTTCAGCGGTCTGAAGACCGCCGTGCTGCGGCAGGTGCAGACGCGGCCCGAACTGGCCGCCGGCATCGCCCGGCGCCAGGCGGCCATCGCCGCCCTCGGCCGCAAACCCACCCTGGAGGACTGGCGCGCCGTCGGCGACCAGCCCACGCTCGATCTCATCGCCAGCTTCCAGCACGCCGTGGTCACCGACCTTGTCCAGCGCACCCTGGCCGCGGCCGATGCCCTGGCCGCCGCCGGCGAGCCGCCAGCCAGCGTCTTTCTCACCGGCGGCGTGGCCGCCAACCGGGCCCTGCGCGCCACGCTGCAGGCCGCGGCTTCCCGCTCGGGCCTGGCCGTCTACGCGCCCGCGCTCAATTTGTGTACTGACAATGCGGCCATGATTGCGGCCGCCGCCTGGCCGCAGGTGGAGCGCCGCCGCTGGGCCCCGTTCACGCTCACCGCACACCCGCAATTGCCGCTCGATTTGCCCGCCTGACAGATTCCCATGGCCATCGCCCTCAAGCTCCGCAACCTGCTCTACGTCATCCACGCCGTGCCGCCGGAACGTCTGCACAAGGTGCTGCCGGCGGGCATCGAGGCCGACGTGCGCGACACCCCCGAAGGTCCGCGCGCCTTTTTGGCCACGGTCGCGCTGGAGGCCGGCGCCGCCTTTCCTTACGTGCTGACCGGCTTCCGCCAGATCAACTACCGTGTCTACGTGCGCCACGATTCCGAGCCGGGGGTGCTGTTCCTGCGCTCCTGGGTGTCGGCGCGGTCGGCGGCAGCGGTGTTGAACCTGGCCATCGCCACCGAGCACGCCGCCGTGGAGCTGGACATTGATGACCAGTCCGCCGCCTACGCCCACTATCGCGTGCAGGCGCGCTCCGGCGATCACCATCTGGCGATGGAGGCCGCCGCCGACCCCGGATCCCTCTATCCGTGGTTCAGCTCGCGCGACGAGGCGGTGCATTTTCTCACCCACCGGCTGAAGGGGTTTGCCTCCGGCGCTCATCCCAAGTCCGGGCTGTCGGTGATCCGCGTCTCCCATCCGCCCATGGATCCGGTGCCGGCCCGTGTCCTTTCTGCCAGCGCCGACCAGTGGACGGACGCCGGCATCCTGACCGCGGAGGAAGTATCACGCCCGCTGCTGGCGCTCATCCAGCCGGAGATGCAGTTTGATATGAACCTGCCCGAGAAGCTTTCCTAGGTCGAGTTGCCAGTTGCCAGTTCCCAGTTGCCAGTTGGAAACGGACCTGCCGTGGGGGCGGGTGCGTTACCGGGTATGCGGGGAAGGCCGCGAGGTGGTCTTTCTGCACGGCATGCTGGGGGCGGGGTCGCAATGGAATGCCGTGATGGGGCGGCTGGCGGGGGAGTTCCGCTGCTGGGCGCTGGAGATGCCGGGGATCAGTTTTTCGGATGCACCGGCTGACCTCACCTTGCCGGGGCTGACGCACTGGCTGCAGGCGGCGCTGGCGGCGCTGGGGGTGGCGCCGTACGCCTTGCTGGGTTCCTCCTGGGGCGGGGAAGCGGCGCTGCACTTCGCGTTGCACGCCGCGCCCGGGGAGCGGCCGCGGCGCCTGGTGCTGGTGGCGCCCGCCCATCCCTGCTGGCAGCCCACGCTCGGGCAACGGTTCCTGCTGCGCCCGCTGCCGGCGCGCTGCGGGGCGTGGCTGGGCGCGCGGGCGCCGGCGGGCTGGCAGCGCCGCCTGCTGGCGCGCTGTTACGCCGATGCCACCCGCATATCGGAGCTGGCGCTGGCCGATTACGCCCGCACCCTCGGTCAACCCCGCCTGGGCCGCGCCGTGGCCGGTTACGGCCGCGGTTTCGCCGGCCATCAGAGCGCGCTGCGCGCCGCCTTGCGCCATAACGCCACCCCCACGCTGCTGCTCTGGGGCGACCACGATCCGGTGGTGCCCACCTCCACCGCCGCCGCCCTGGCCGCCGCGCTGCCGCAGTCGCGGCTGGTAGTGCTGCCCGGCTGCGGCCACCTCCCCTTCGCCGAGGCCCCCGATGCCTTTGCCGCGGCCGTGCTACCGTTCCTGCACTGACTCATGCACGGCGCCTTCGCCCAATTTCAGGCGTTTTTCCAGCACTATGGCCTGCTGGCCGTGTTCGTGCTGCTGCTGCTGGAGAACTTCGGCCTGCCGCTGCCGGGCGAGCTGGCGCTGCTCTATGCCGGCTACCATCTGCGCGCCTATGGCGGCTTCACCCTGCTGGAGCTGATTGTTACCGGCGTGGCGGCCAGCTCCGCCGGTCAGCTCACCGGTTACGCCGTGGGCCGCTATGCCCGCGACTTTGCCCGCCGCCTGCTGCGTATGAAGCCGGCCCGCTATTCCCGCTACGACACCTATTTCCAGCACCACGGCCCGGTCACCATCCTCTTCGCCCGCTTCGTCACCGGGTTGCGCATCCTCGCCGGCCTGCTCGCCGGTGTGGCCCGCATGCGCTTTCGCTCCTTTATCATCTTTGATATATGCGGCGCGGTTCTCTGGGTCTCGGCGGTTTCCGTCAGCGGCGCGCTGCTGGGCAGCCACTGGCGCCGTCTGCTGCGCCTGATGAGCCGCCTCGACGCCCTCATCCTGATCGCCGCCGTTCTTCTCATCTGGATCGCCTGGCGGCGTCTGCACCGGAGCCCACCTCATGACTGACGCCGAGTGGACGGGACCGTTCCGCCGCCGCCTGGGCGGCCTCGAACTGACCGTGGTCACCGACCGCAACTATTACCTCGACGGCGGCGCCTTCTTTGGCGTGGTGCCCAAACCCATGTGGAACCGCGTCGCCGCCTGCGATGAGCGCAACCGCGTGCGCAGCGGCCTCAACTCCCTCGCGCTGGAGCTCGACGGCCGGCGCGTGCTGATCGAGACCGGCTGCGGCAACAAGCTCAACGAGAAACAGATGCGCTTCGGAGGCGTGGACCCGCGCCGCGATTTCCTCGAGCGTCTGGAAGCCGCCGTCTTCCCTCCCGCGACGGTGGACGTGGTGGTCAACTCCCACCTCCACTATGACCACTGCGGCTGGAATACGGTTCGCCGTCCGGATGGCAGTCTCGCCCCGGCCTTCCCCAACGCCCGCTACTACGTGCAGCGCCGGGAGTGGGAACACGCGCGCGAGCAGCACGAACGCGACCGCGTGAGCTACCTGAGCGAGAACTACGATCCCCTGGTCGAAAGCGGCCAGATGACGCTGCTCGAGGGCGAACGTGAGCTGCTGCCCGGCCTCTCCGTCCTGCCGCTACCCGGCCATACCCGCGGCATGCAGGCCGTGGTGGTGCGTTCCGGCGGCGAGACCGCCTGCTACATCTCCGATCTGCTGCCCACCCACTGGCATCTCAAGCCCAGTTGGGTCATGGGTTTCGACCTCTTCCCGCTGGAGACGATCGACAACAAACATCGCATCCTGGAGCGGGTGGTGCGCGAGCACTGGCTGCTGGTGTTCACGCACGATCCCGAATACCCGTGGGGCTATGTGGAGCAGCAAGCGGGCGAGTACGTCTTCATACCCTGCTGAAGCACCACAACCGAAGCGGCCCAACCAAAGTGAAAATTGCGTCCCGGCGGCAACACACCATCCCTGTGCGCAGAGCATCGCACCCGGATAGACAGGTTCGACTGTGGGCAAAAAGGGAGGATTCAGATGAGTACGGTTCGCAGCATTGAACGCAGGCTCTACGTCCGCCGGCAGGCGGATCGCGATATTGCCTCGCAAGTGGCCGTGGCCGGCGGGGAAGTGCCGCGGCATATGGAATGGAACGGCGTCTGGGCCGGCTACATGATGTTCGTCGGAGTCGGCATCCTGCTGTTGTCACTGGTCTTCGGAATTGGCTTCAGCTCGCTCAACCCGCTCAACGCCAGTTCCTGGCGATCGGTCGGAGGGGGCACGATGGGCTGGGCCGTGGTGGCCCTGTTGATCTCCACGTTTCTTGGCGCCTGGGTGGCGGGACGCACGCCGCGCACCACCAAACGACACGGCATGATGCGCGGGGTTACGCTCTGGGGCATGATCATGCTGACCTGCGTGCTGGCCATCGGCTGGGTGGCGGGCACGGCGGTCACGGCGGCGGGCTCGGTGGCATCGAGCGTGGCGCCCGCGGCCACCAGCAATGGCGCCAACGTGCAGGCGGTGCTGCAGCGCAACGGCATCACCATCACCAACGCGCAAGCCACCTCCATCGCCAACCAGTTGACGGCCGGCGACCAGAACGCGGCGGCGGCGGCGCTGGCGGCGGATGCCGGCATTCCGGTGGCGCGCGCCAACTCCCTCCTGGGTGAGGTCAACACGCCGATGGCGGGCGCGGCCCAGGGTGCGGGCACGGCGACCAAAAACGTCGGCGGCAACCTGAGCTGGGGCCTGTTCTGGATTTCGCTCATCGGCCTCGGCGTGGCGCTGTTGGGCGGCTCGGCGGGCGGCGGCGGCGTTTCGCTGCGGCGGCCCAACCGTCCCACCAACCAGCCGGCGTAGGCATAGGGGTGAGGGGTTAGGGCTGAGGGGTCAGACCGGCCCCTGACCCCTAACCCCCCGAGCCCTTATGATGGTTGCATGCAGTGCTTCAACTGCGGCCACGCGCTCACCCTCCAAACTGCCCAGAAAGTTCAGTTCCGCGACACCTGCCCCCAATGTGAGGCCGATCTGCGGGCCTGTCGGAACTGCCGGCATTTCGATCCCAAGGCGCACAACGAGTGCCGCGAGGTGATGGCTGAATGGGTGCGCTTCAAGGACCGCGCCAACTACTGCGACTACTTCTCGCCCGCCGAAACCAGCACCCCGGCGCCGGCCGCAAAGTCCCATGGCGGCGGCGTGGCGCGCGCCGCCTTTGACCGATTGTTCAAGGACTAAGCGGGTCGCGGCAACGGGCATGATCCTGGCCACCGCCGGTCACGTGGACCACGGCAAGAGCGCGCTGGTGGAGGCGCTGACCGGGGTGCATCCCGACCGGCTGGCGGAAGAGCGCCGCCGCGGCATGACGCTGGATCTGGGCTTTGGCCACTGGCTCTGCAACGGCTCCCCGGTGGGAGTCGTGGACGTTCCCGGCCATGAGCGCTTCGTGCGCACCATGCTGGCGGGTGCGGCGGGCGTGGACGCCGTCTGCCTGGTGGTGGCCGCTGATGCCGGCGTGCAGCCGCAGACGCGCGAGCATCTCGCCATCTGCCACATGCTCGGCCTGTGCCAGGGCGTGGTGGCGATCAGCAAGTGCGACCTGGCCGCCGGCGAACGCATCGCGGCGGTCCGCGCGCAGCTTGCCGCGCTGGTTGCCGGAACCTTTCTGGCCGGCGCCCGTGTGCTGGAGGTCAGCGCCAAGACTGGTCGGGGAATCGCCGCGCTGCGCCAGGCGCTGGAAGAAGCCGCTTCCCAGGCACCCGCCCGCCACGCCGGCACGCCGGTGCGCCTGCCGGTGGACCGCTCGTTTACGCTGGCGGGGTTTGGCACGGTGGTGACGGGAACCCTGCTGTCCGGCACGGTGAGCGTGGGCGACACGCTGGAGCTGGCGCCCGCGGGCGCGCGGCTGCGGGTGCGCGGTCTGGAGGCCTACGGTCAGCCGGCCGCGGCGGTGCGCGCCGGGCAGCGGGTGGCGGTCAACCTGGCCGCCATTGCGGCGGGGGAAATTCGACGCGGCATGGAGTTGCTGGAGCCGGGCGTGTTTGCCGTGACGCGCGAGCTCGATGTCGCCTGCGAATTCCTGCCCGGCGCCGCCATCCCGAAGCACCGCTCCCGAGTGTCCGTGCACCTCGGCGCCGCCCGCGCCCCGGCCACGCTGCTGTGGCTCGAGGCGCCACGCTACGCCCAACTGCGGCTGGCCTCGCCCGTGGTGGCCGCCCCCGGCGACCGCTGCATCCTCCGCCAACTCTCGCCCGCGCTTACTTTGGGCGGCGGCCAGGTGCTCGACCCGGCGCCGCCGCTGCATCGGAGCAGGGATCATGCCGCGGCGGCCGCATTCCTGGCCGGCTGTGCGGCGGATCCGGTGGCCTGTCTTCGCCTGCGGCTGGAACGTGCGGGCGCGACAGGCTGCGAGCTGGCGCCGCTGGCCCGCGCCCTCGGGCGCCGCCCCGGCGAGGTCTGGGCGGAGTTGGAAGCGCTGGCCGCGGCGGGACGGTGCGCCCTGCGCCGCCAACCGCCGGCCGCCTTCGCGGCCGCTTTCGCCCCCGCGGCCCCGCCCGCGGTGTTGGCGCCCGCGCCCGCGGCGCTGAGCGCGGCCCTGGCCGCCTGGTGCCGCGCGCAGGGGCTGGCCGCGCCGCGGCGCGAGGAGCTGCTCGCCCGTTTCCCCCAGCCCGAAGCCCGCGCCGCGCTGGCGGGGCTGCTGCGCACGGGCGCGGTGATCGAGTGCCGCCCGGGATGGTTCCTGCATCGCGCCGCCGCCGCCGGGCTGCGGACCCTGCTGCAGGGCAGGCGCGCCGCCGGCACGGCCGCCTTCTCCGTGTCCGAGTTCAAGCAATGGACCGGCCTCAGCCGCAAGCACGCCATCCCGCTGCTGGAATACTGCGATCTGGCGCGCTGGACCAGGCGGCGCGGCGAGGTGCGGGAGATCGCCGCCGGACTTGACAGCGCCGCCCGTTTCGATTAATTATTCATTAGACGAATAATTATTCGTTCCGCAGCGCCGCATGGCCAAAAACTTCCGCCAGGAACAGATCCTCAAGCTCATCGCCGGGCGACCGCTGCGCTCGCAGACCGAGCTGGCGGCGGCGCTGCGGCGGGCGGGGGTGGCGGCCACCCAGGTGACGCTGTCGCGCGATCTCAAGGAGCTGGGCGTGGTCAAGACGGCCGCCGGCTACGCCGTGCTGGGAGGCGCGCCCGCCGCCGCGCCCCCCGCCGCCGCCCGCACCGAGGCCGCGCCCGCCGAGCTGAGCCACATCCTGCGCGAGTTCGGCCGCGACCTGCGGCCGGCGCACAACCTGCTGGTGGTGAAGACCGCCGCCGGCGCCGCGCCCACCGTGGCGGCGGCGCTGGACCGCGCCAACCTGCGCGAGGTGGCGGGCTCGCTGGCGGGCGATGACACCGTGCTGCTGGTATTCGCCAACCCCCGCCTGCGCCTCAACGTGGAGCAGCGGCTGCGCCAACTGCTGGGCTGAATTGTCATGAAAACCAACCTCCTCAATCCCCGTCTGGGCCATGGCGCTTCGTCGCCCTATCCCATCCCCGCGCCGCGGCTGCCCAAGCTGGGCGTGGACGACCTCATCAACCTCAGCCAGCTCAACCGCAAGGAGTTCCTGGCGCTGCTCGATCTCGCCGCCGACATCAAGGTCCATCCCGGCCGCTACCGCGACCTGCTCGCCGGCTGCGGCCTGGCGATGATCTTCGAGAAGCCCTCGCTGCGCACCCGCGTCACCTTTGACGTCGCCATGCAGGAGATGGGCGGCCACGCCGTTTTCCTCGACTTCACCGAGTCGCCGCTGGGCGAGCGCGAGGACATTCTCGACGTCGCCCGCAACCTCGAGCTGTGGATGGACGCCATCGTGGCCCGCACCTTCGGCCACGAATCCATCGAGCTGCTGGCCAAGGCCAGCGCCGTGCCGGTGATCAACGGCCTCAGCGACCACAGCCATCCCTGCCAGGCGATGGCCGACTTCCTCACCCTGCGCGAAACCTTCGACGATTTTCCCCACATCAAGCTGACCTATGTGGGCGACGGCAACAACACCTGCCATTCGCTGCTGGAAGCCGCCGCGCTCTCCGGCTGCGCCATGGCGGTGGCCACGCCGCCCGGCTACGAGCCCGATGGCGGCGTGGTGGAGCGGGCGCAGGCGGTGGCCCGCCGCACCGGCGCCAAGCTCAGCATCGGCAACCAGCTTGGCGCGGCGCTGCGCGGCGCCCACGCCGTCTACACCGACACCTGGGCCAGCATGGGGCAGGAGGCCGAGCAGACGCAGCGCGCCCGCGACTTCGCCGGCTATCAGGTCAATGAAGCGTTGATGGCGCGCGCCCGGCCCGGCGCCCGCTTCCTGCACTGCCTGCCGGCGCACCGCGGTCTGGAAGTCTCGACCGGCGTCATTGACGCACCCATCTCGCTCGTCTACCAACAGGCCGAGAACCGTCTGCACGCGCAGAAGGCCATCCTCGCCGCCCTGATCCTCGGCAACCACAAGGAACACAACCGGACCCAGGCATGAACCTCAACCCCAAGAAGATCGCGCTGGCCTACTCGGGCGGCCTCGACACCTCCATCATCATCCCCTGGCTCAAGGAACACTATCCCGCCCCCATCGTCGCGGTGATCGCCGACGTGGGCCAGGGCGACGACTACGACAAGCTGCGCCAGAAGGCGCTGCGCACCGGCGCCGACGAGGTGGTGGTGGCGCCGTTGGCGGAGGAGTTCCTCACCGGCTACGTCTGGCCCACGCTCAAGGCCGGCTGCGTCTACGACAAGACCTACCTGCTGGGCACCTCGATGGCGCGGCCCATCATCGCCAAAAAGCAGGTCGAGGTGGCCCTCGCCACCGGCTGCGACGCGGTGGCGCACGGCTGCACCGGCAAGGGCAACGATCAGGTCCGCTTCGAGCTCACCTACATGGCGCTGGCGCCGCAACTGCAGGTCATCGCGCCGTGGCGGGAGTGGGACATCGTCAGCCGCGAGGACGCCATCGCCTATGCGCAAAAGCACAACGTCCCCATTGACCAGACGGTGAAGAAGATCTACAGCCGCGACCAGAACCTCTGGTACATCAGCCACGAGGGCGGCGCGCTGGAGGATCCCGCGCAGGAGCCGCCCGAGGACATGTGGCTGCTCACCCGCTCGTTGCGGGACGCTCCGGATGAGCCGGAAACGGTCACCATCGGCTTCGAGCAGGGGGTGCCGGTGTCGCTGGATGGTCAGCGGCTGACGGCGGTGGCGCTGCTGACGCGCTTGAACGAGCTGGCGGGCAGGCACGGTGTCGGCCGCGCCGACCTGGTCGAGAACCGCTTCGTGGGCATGACATCGCGCGGGGCGTATGAGACGCCCGGCGGCACGGTGCTGGTCACCGCGCTGCGCGAGCTGGAATCGTTGACCGTGGACCGCGCCACGGCGGAACTCAAGGAGCAGCTTGGGCACGTCTACGCGCGGCTGGTGTACAACGGGCAGTGGTTCACGCCGCTGCGCGAGGCGCTCGATGCCTTCATGAACCGCGCCCTGGCCAACACCACCGGCGAGGTGAAGGTCAAGCTGCACAAGGGCCATGTGCTCACCGTCAGCCGGACGTCGCCGAAGTCGCTGTACTCGGACACGCTGGCCTCGTTCACCATGGGCGAGCTCTACGATCAGAAGGACGCCGCCGGCTTCATCCGCTGCATCGGCCTGCCGCAGAAGATGGCGGCGCTGCTGGGAGTCGAGCGGCCGTGAAACTGTGGGGGGGCCGCTTCTCGGGGGCAGTGGCGGAAGGCTTTGAGCGCTTCTCGGAGTCCTTCCACTTCGACCGCCGCCTGGCCTGGGCGGAGGCGGTGGGGACGCGCGCCCATGTGCACGGCCTGGAACGCGCCGGCGTGCTCACCCCCGCCGAAGCCGCCGCCCTGTCCGCCGGCTGCGACCAGCTCGCCGCCGAGTTCGCCGCCGCCGATCCGGCGCCGCAGTCGGGGGTGGAAGACGTCCACACCTACGTGGCCCAGCGCCTGCTGGCGATCTCGCCCGCCGCCGCCAAGCTGCAGACCGGGCGCAGCCGCAACGAGCAGGTGGCGCTCGATCTGCGCCTCTGGTGCCGCGCCCAGCGGGCGCCGCTCGAAGACGCCCTGCGCGGGCTGATCTCGGTGCTCGCGGCCTTTGCCGCGGCCCACGCCGATTGCGCCATCCCCGGCTACACCCACCTGCAGCGCGCCCAGCCGGTGTCGCTCGGCCACCATGCCCTGGCCTATGTCGCCATGCTGCGCCGCGACTTCGGCCGCTTCCAGGACGCCTATGCCCGGCTGGACGCTGCCTGCCCGCTGGGCAGCGGCGCGCTGGCCGGCAATCCCTGGCCCACGGACCGCGCCGTGCAGGCGGCCGAGCTGGGCTTCGCCGCCCCCAGCGCCAACAGCCTCGATGCCGTCGCCGACCGCGACTTCGCCGCCGAGCTGACCTTCTGCTGCGCCCTCCTCGGCGTGCACCTGTCGCGCTTCGCCGAGGACTGGATCCTGTACTCTTCCTCCGAGTTCGGCTGGCTGCAGCTCGGCGATGCCTACGCCACCGGCAGCAGCCTCATGCCGCAGAAGAAAAACCCCGATGCGCTGGAGCTGATCCGCGGTCAGAGCGCCCGGCCTCTGGCGCACCTGCAGCAGTTGCTGGTGCTGCTCAAGGGCCTGCCGCTGGCCTACAACCGCGACCTGCAGGAAGACAAGCTGCCGCTGTTCGACGCCCTCGACACCGCCTGCGCCGTCTGCCGCATCGCCGCCGGCGTGGCGGCCTCCACCCAGGTGGATACCGAGGCGGCGGCCCGTGCCGTCGCCGACCCGGCGCTGCTGGCGACCGACCTGGCCGATTTGCTGGTGGCGGGCGGCGTGGCCTTCCACGAAGCGCATCAGATCGTGGGGCGCATCGTCGCCGCCGCCGCCGAACAGCGCCGCGATTTCCGCACCTTCACCGCACCCGAGCTGGCGGCGCTGGGATGCCCGCTGGCGCCGGAGGCGCTGCAGCAGCTTGCCGTCGCCGCCTCGCTGGCCCGCCGCGACTGCATCGGCGGCACCGCGCCCGCGCAGGTGCGCGACGAGGCGCGGCGCGCCGCCGCTTGGGCGGCGTCGCCTACAATCAAAAAGTGAGCGCCTTCGTGCCACGGAAAGGGCCCGAGTCGCACCGATCGCAGTGCGGCCGGGGACGAAGCTCCGCGCCCGTATTGCCCCGCCCCGCCCAGTTCCGGCCGCCGTGGTGGCTGCGCAATGGCCACGCCAACACCGTCTACTCGTTCCTGCGCCCGCGCGGCGTCCGCCTGCCGCCCGGGCAGGCCGACTGGCTGTCGGCGGGCGGCGGCGTCGAACTGCTGCTGCGCAGCCACTGGCAGCCGTGCGCCGCGCCGGCGCTGCTGGTGGTGCATGGCTTGGAGGGTTCGAGCGAAGCCGGCTACATGCTGACCACGGCGCAGTTCGGCCTCGAAGCCGGCTTCCACGTTATCCGCATGAACGTGCGCGGCTGTGGCGAGGCCGAGGCCCGCTGCCCGTCGCTCTACAACTCCGGCCTCAGCGGCGACGTGGCGGCCGCGGTCGCCTGGCTGGCTTCACGTCCGCTGGTCAGCAGTGTGGCGCTGGCCGGCTACTCCATGGGCGGCAACCTGGTGCTCAAGTACGCCGGCGAGTGCGGCGCGCAGCCGCCCGCGGCACTCACCAGCGTGGCCGCGGTCTCGCCCTGCCTCGATCTCGATGCCTGCGCCACTGCCCTGCACCGCAAGGTCAACTACTTCTACGAACGCCGCTTCCTTCTCAACCTCAAGCAGCGCCTGCGCCGCGATGCCGCCCGCCACCCCGGCCGCTATCCGGTGGAGAAGCTCGACGGCATGCGCTCGGTGCGCGAGTTTGACGACCTCATCACCGGCCCCTTCACCGGCTACCGCGACGCCGCCGATTACTATGAGCGCGCCAGCGCCGCGCGGGTGCTCGAGGCGATACGCGTACCGACGCTCATCCTGCACGCCGAGGATGACCCGTTCATCGTCATCACCGCGGCCTCGCGTCGCGCCTGCGCCGTCAACCCGGCGATCCGCTTCGAGGCCACCCCGCACGGCGGCCACTGCGCATTTATCAACTCCCGCCGTACCGGCGGGGGTGTCTATTGGGGCGAACACCGCGTGGTGGAGTTCAGCGCCGCCCGGGCAGTGTGCGCCGCTATCGGCAGCGAGCGAGGAGAATGAGCTCAGCGCAGCGGGTTCTCGATGCGCACGCCCAGCAGCGACTGGCCGTATTGCAGATCTTCGGTCAACAACACCCGGCAGTTGGCTGCCGCGGCAGCGGCAACGATCAACGCATCCCAGAACGAGATCGAGTAGAGCAGGACGCAGTCCATCGCCTGCTCAATGATGGCCGGCGATACCTGCACAATCTCAAAGCGATAGAGCTGCTGAACAGCGGCTTTGGCCATATACGGCGTCAGGCTTAGCTTGCGTACCGCCACCGAAAATAGCTCCTGCATCACCTGGGTCGAGGCCACGACGTTGCGCCCGACGGCGGCGATCAACTCCAGGCAGCGTTCCTGCTTCTCCCGATCGCGCTGGTCCAGCGCGTAAACGAAGAGATTGGTGTCGAGAAAAGCCTTACCGCCCCCGGTCATAAAGCTCTTCGCGGTTCCATTTCCAGTCGCCGGAGTTGCCTGCGTGCTCGCGGAAGAAGCGCAGTAGCTCCTCCACCCCGCCCTGCTGATCCTGGGCCACGGTGTGCTGCAACAGGTCGCGGACGAGCTGGTTGAGGGTGGTGTTGTGCCGCTTGGCGTACGCGCGGCTGGCCTTGAGCGTGGCCTCGTCGATCGCCAAGGTCAGGTTTTTCATGGTCTTAGATTAACACGGGTTATGTGGACACAGGGCCTGTGGTGATCAGGCCAGCTCCCACCCGCGGGTCTCCGGCACGGTGAAGGCGGCGGCGGCGGCGAGGGCGAAGGCGAGGGCGCAGAGTTCGAAGGCGCCTGCGAGGCCGTGGCGCTGGCCGTAGCCGCCGATGATGAGCGGGGCGAAGGCGCTGAGGCCGCGGGCGAGGTTGTAGCTGACGCCGAGGGCGGTGGCGCGGATGGGAGTGGGGAAGAGCTCGCTGCCCAGGATGCCGGAGCCGGTGAAGAAGCCCGTGCCGAAGAAGGCCACCAGCGAGGCCGAGAGCAGGATCATGCCGGGAGCGCGGGCGGCGGCGAACCAGGGGACGAGGGCGGCGGCGATGGCCAGGTAAATAATGATGGTGCGCTTGCGACCCCAGCGGTCAGCGAAGACGCCGAAGAGCAGATAGCCGGGCAGCATGCCGGCCAGGTTGAGCACCAGCAGGAAGGTGGTGCTGCCCAGCAGGGCGAAGCCGCGGCCGCCTTGGGCGACGGGGAGCACCAGGTAGGCGGGCAGCCAGGTGAACAGGCCCCACCAGGCGAACATACCGCAGGTGTTCATGGCCAGCAGGCCGGCGAGGCGCGGCGTGGCGGCGCGCCACAGGCCGGCGGTGGCGACGGGAGCCACGGCCGCCTGCTGTCGTTGCGCGCGCCACATTTCTGGTTCGGGAACGCCGTGCTGGATCCAGAGCGTGACCAGCGCCGGCAGTACACCCACGAAGAAGACCCAGCGCCAACCGGCGTGAGCGAGCACCAGGCCGGCGACCAGCGCGGCGAGAGCGTAGCCGACGGCCCAACTGCTCTGCACAATGCCCAGCGCGCGGCCGCGCCAGGCCGAGGGCCAGGTTTCGGCCACCAGGGTTGCGCCGGCGTTCCACTCTCCGCCCATGCCGAGGCCGAGCAGGAAGCGCAGGGTGGCGAGCTGGGTGATGGTTTGCGAGAAGCCGCAGGCGAACGTGAACAGCGAATAGGTGAGGATGCTGAGGCTCAGCATGCGGCGGCGGCCGAAGCGGTCGGCGAGCAGGCCGATGAGGATGCTGCCCACCGCCGAGGCGATCAGCGTCAGCGTGTTGAGCAGACCCGCGGTGGACTTGCTCATGCCGAAGTCGCGCATGAGGTGGGTCAGCACCAGCGAGTAGAGCATCACGTCGAAGGCGTCGAGCATCCACCCCAGGCCGCTGGCCACCAGCGTCGAGCGCTGGGCCGGAGTGGTGGCTGACCAGCGGAAGGGGCCGGGCGCGGGCGTGACGGCGGCGGGCGGGTTGGTGCGGGAGGCGCTCACTGCTTAATGGCCGTCGGGGGAAGCCACCGGCGGCTCCGAGCCGGGCAGGATGGGCCGGGCGCGAGTGACCGACCAGGTGATGCCCTGCGGTGTGGGGCGCTCGGAGCGGGTGATGCGCAGCTCGCCCTGCGCCAGGTACTTGAGGTGCACGAAGTCGTAAGCGAGGCCGGCGGAGGCGACCAGCTTCATGTAATCGCCGTGGGCGGTTTCGTCGGGGGCTTCGGTATAGCCCTGATCCCAGGTGATGGCGCTCGATGCGCCCGGGCCGGCCATGCCGCCGCGCGTGCCAGTGGATCCCTTAAGCGACATATAGATGAGCACGCCGCCGACGATGGGCTGCTGCATGTTGTCGGGCTGGAAGGCCTGTCCCCAGCGCTGGTAGCGGCTGTTCATGCGGTTTTCGAGCGGCATCAGGCCGGGAACGTGGCTGATGGCATCCGCGATGCGGTCGCGCAGAGCGAAGGTCACCGCCTGCGAATGGGTGTCGCGGCCGTCGTCGCGGGCGAAGTTGAGGCTGGTGAACCAGCCGCGAGGAATCCACCAGGTGCGGCCGTTGTTGGCGCCGTTGCGGCTCTGCACCCAGCCGCTGTATTCGCTGAACGGCTGCACCCACTCGTGCGAGGGATAACCGTGGGGGTTGAGGAAGGCGTCGGGGAGCCACTGGTCAAGCAACTGCTTGCGGGTGCGCGATTCGGGATAGACCGGATCCTCCTGCCCCTGGCCGCTGGAGACGTCGGCCGCCAGCGCGCCGTGGTAGCCGAGGTGCAGCAGGTTGTCGGGCATGATTTTGGCTTCGATCACCGAGAGCTGCGCGCCATCGGGGTTGTCAATGGGATGCAGCACCACATTGACCTGTTTGAGATAGGCGCGGGTGTCCGGATCGGTGACCAGCATCTCGGCCCGACGCTCTACGTGGCTGGTGCTGGAGACTTCGTTGGCGTGCTGGCGGGCCGAGTAAACGATGGATGCCTTCAGCGTCGTCTGCTTGGCCCAGGAGGTCAGGGTCGCAGGCGAGGGCAGCATGATGTCGGCCGCCCAGATGACCTGGCCGAGGTAGCTGCGCCCCATCGAGTACACGTTGACGCCGGGGTACTGCGCCAGCCGCGCCAGGTTGGCGGCGCTCTCGGCGGGTGAGATGGGCTCGTCCCACTGGACGAAATCCTTCTGCCCTGCGGGCGTGGGCGTGGGCGTGATTTCGGTGATCTGCGGGCGCGGATGCGCGGGCGGGGCCACGTCCCAGCTCACGCTCACGCGCTGCTCCGGCGTGGTGAAGGCCACGCCCAGCGGGCGCGGCAGCACCAGCTCGACGGCCATGCGATGAACGCCGGGATAGGCCAGCTCGTCGCGGTAGAGGCCGCCGGCGTGCATGGCATCGAGCCAGTGCAGCTCGCCGCGCGCCTGCTCGACCGAAAACATGCTGCGCTCGAGCTGTTCGCGGCCTTCGAGCTTCTCCCAGGCGTCCATGTCGTAGTTTTCGGTGTCGGCGGGCAGTGTCCAGGTGAGATTCTCGACGCCGGGTTGGCCCAGGGCCACACGCGCGGCGATGAGGCGCGGCTGGAAGGCGCCGCCCAGCACCGGCAGGTCGCGCTCGCGGGTATGTACTTCGCCCTGGGCGTCGGTCCAAGTGAGCCGCACCAGCGGGTTGGGCGCGGCCTTGCCGTAGAAAGCAATATGGACCTCTCCATCCTTGCCGTCCTCCGAGGGATGAACAACGGGGATGATGCGGCCGACGTAATCTTCCGGCCGTCCGTTTTTGAGATCCCCCAGCGTGTCAATGAAAGTCTCGGTGGAATAGAAGACGTCTTCCTGCAGGGCTTCGATAGAGGAGATGCGTTCCTTGTCCACGCCGATGTTGTAGTCCGGCTCGGAGAGATGGAAATCCATCTGCAGGGTGTCGAACGGCGGCACGAACTCCGGCCGCAGCCGGCCCTTGGCCTGAGCCATGATGAAGCGGTAGATGCGGGGCAGCGTGACCGTCTGGTACTGATCCCAGAAGTGCTCGATGTCGGTCTCGATGCGCTGATCGAGCAGGGTTTTGCCGCCGGCGGCGAGCGTGACCCAGCCGGTATCCACCTGCACCTGTTCATAGGCAGGCAGGACGCTGATGTAGGGGCGCATGGCGGTGGTGACGGTGAAGTCGCGCTCCAGCAGCAGCTTGCCTGCGGCGTCGGAGGCGCGCACGCGGTAGGTCGGATGGGGCGGCGGGTTGGGCGGATCGGCCAGGGCGATGGCGGCGGCGGATTCCACCGGCGGCGCGGTGTTGATCTGCTCCAGATGGATGGCGGCGAGCGGAATCGCGAGCTGCTTCGCCAGTACCTCATCCACCGGATACAGCTCCTGCATCCAGCGGGCGGGCGAGTACATGTCGCGCACGCCGGTGGCGTCCACGTCCTTGGCGGCCTCAATGTCCAGGCTCGCCACTTTGTCGCCCTTGGCTTCGAGCGCGGCCAGCGCCGGGCCGACGTCGTCGGTCAGCCAGCTATAGCCCTGCTTGTAGGCGTCGAGCACGGTGACCGTGGTCTGGCCGCGAGCGGCGCCGGCCTGGGTGAGGATGTCGCGCAACTGCGCCGTCAATCTTTGCCGCTCGGCCGGCCCTTCGCTGACGCGGGCCACGAGCGTCACCGGCTGGCCGGGGGAGAGCTTGCGCGCCGCGGCGCGCACGTCATGGAGCAGCGTGGTTCCTTCCCACGGAATATGGATGTCCTGGGTGAAGATGGGCTTGCCCTGGTGGAAGGGATAGGCCGGGTTGGCGTAGTGCAGGTCGGGATTGGCGGCGCAGCATTGCGTGCCTGCGCGCAGGCTGGCGGAGACGACCGTGGGGGTCACGTGCAGGCGTTGCGAAATGGTGCGCTCAAGAAAGCCGTCCATCTTCGGGTCCACTAGGTCGGCGTAGAGCTCGGCGTGGACGTTGCTCACCGGCGCGTTGCCGATCTCATCCAACCAGCGATTGAGGAAGAACAGCCCCGCCGCCGACTGCCCCACGCCGGAGTGCTGGGAGAAGAACTGGTGCAGGTCGTAGCGGATGTCCTCCAGCGCCACATACTGCTTGCCCACGCGGTCGAGATTGGGGAGATTATCGGCGGCCCAGTCGAGCGCACTGGCGGCGGCGGCATCGTTGCCGCGCACCAGCAGGCCGGCGTGGCTGCCGAAGCTGCCGTCCACAATCTCCAGCTCGCCCTCGCGCGTGCCCAGCGGCGCCTCCTCGATGCCGTCGGCAGCTTGTTCGGCCTCCAGCTTCTCCGTCATCGCGGCGGTGATCGGGGTTTCACCGGCGGCCACCGGCTGCTCGTTGATGCGCTTCAGGTTGGCGCTGGCGGCGGGCGAAGCCACGGGCAGCGTGATGCCGGTGGACTCCAGGCCCATGCGCGCGGCCAGGTTGGCCATGGCCAGGCCGGCCTGGCCGCCGGAGACGTACAAGTGGGAGGCCAGCACGGCGGGCACCGGCACGGCGCCGCTGGCATTGAAGAGACCGTGATTTTCGTAGAGGTGGGAGAGATCGAGGGCATTGGCGCCAGCGGCCGCCGGGGCAGCGGCGCCGGCTCCGCCGCCCGCACCCGCGGCGGCTGCCGCGGCAGGTGCGCCGCCGCTGGGCGCCTCCGGCTTGGGGGTGAACGGCTTGGGATTGACGGCGGTGATCGCCTGGCCGCCCAGGACGAACAGTTCGTGCACGGCGGCGAGGTGGCCGCCCGCATAGGCCTTTTCCAGCTCGGCGTCGGTGATGGGGCCGGCGGCGGTCAGGTAGGCCTTGGTGATGCCCGGCTTGCCGGCGGTGTAATCAAGGCCCACCAACTCCACCTTGGCGGCCGGCGCCACGGCGTTGACCGCGGCGGCGATGTCGCACAGCTTGTCGGCCCGCTCACCCACCGTCCATTGATAAGGCGCACGGGCGGAGAAGGCATCGGCGGCGGCGGTGAGGCCGCGATCATCGCCCACCACCAGGATGTCCGGATTCTGGCTGCCGGGTTCGAGCAGCGCCACCCGCCCATCCCCGGCGGGCAGGCGGAAGGTCCAGCCGCGCACCGCGCCCGCTTGCGCCGCCGGCACCGAGCCGGCGCCGATATAAATGTGCGGCCCTTGCGTGGCGCGCGCGTCGGTGGCCGCCACCACCAGCGGCGGCGTCAGCCCCATGGACAAATGCGTCAGGCGGGCGGCGAAGTTGGCGGCGGCGGCATTCTCGGCCTCGGACGGCTGGCCCGGCACCACTACGTGGCCCACGATGGCGTCGGCATGGCCGTCATGGTTGGTGTCGCGCAGCATCGCCGTGGGCGAAACCTGAAAAATCCCCGCCAGGCTGGGCGCCGGCGCCTGCGCCGCCAGAGCCAGCGCCAGACCTGCCCCCATTGCCATCAGCATCGCTATCCGCCTCTTCATCGCCACCTCCTTGCGCATCGGAATGCAGTGTAGCTCTAAAATGGATGATCTCTATGCCCAAGGCTGCGGCGCGAGTCGCGATTGATACCGGCGGGACATTTACCGACTGCGTCTGGGTCGAGAGCGGCGGGCTGCGCGTGCTGAAGCTGGCTTCGACGCCGCGCGATCCGGGCCAGGCGCTGCTCGACGCCGTGGCGCGGACCGGGCAGGCGGCGGGCGAGGTGCGGCACGGCACCACGGTCGGCACCAACGCCCTGCTGGAGCGCACCGGGGCGCGCGTCGCCTTCGTCACCACCGCCGGATTTGAAGACACCATCGTCATCGGCCGCCAGGCGCGGCCGCATCTCTACCGCTGGTCCAATCCGCCGCGCATCGAGCTGGCGCCGGAAGGGCTGCGCTTCGGCATCGCCGAGCGCACCCTGCCCGACGGCAGCATTCTGCGCGCCCCCCGGGCGCAGGATCTGGCGCAACTGGCGCGGGCGGTGGCGGCGGCGCGGCCGCAGGCCATCGCCGTGTCGCTGTTGTTCAGCTTCGCCAACCCGGCCAATGAGCGCGCCGTGGCCCGGGCGCTCGCGCCGCTGGGGGTGCCCATCTCGCTCTCGCACGTCATCCTGCCCGAGTTCCGCGAGTATGAGCGCGGCTCGACGGTGCTGCTGAACGCCTACCTGGCGCCGAAGATGGGCCATTACCTGGGGGGGCTGGAAACCAAGCTGAGCCGCCGGCGACGCGGTGCGCGCCTGCACGTGATGCAGTCCTCGGGCGGCATCGCCGGCGCGGCCTTGGCCGCGCGCGAGCCGGTGCGCACCATCCTCTCCGGCCCGGCGGGCGGGGTGGTGGGCGCCTGGCAGGTGGCCCGCCAGGCGGGCTACGACCGCATCCTCACTTTCGACATGGGCGGCACCTCCACCGATGTCGCCCTGGTGGACGGCCGCGGACCGCAGACCACCCGCGAGTCGCAGATCCTCGGTCTGCCGGTGAGCGTGCCCATGCTCCACATCCATACCGTGGGCGCGGGCGGCGGATCGCTTGCGGGCTTTGACGCCGGTGGCGCCCTGACCGTCGGGCCGGCGTCGGCGGGCGCTGATCCGGGGCCCATCTGTTATGGCCGCGGCACCCTGCCCACCGTCACCGACGCCAACCTTATCCTCGGCCGGCTCGACCCGGAAGGGCTGCTGGGCGGCGGCTTCAAGCTCGATCTCGAGCGCACACGGGGCTGCATGGCCCAGGCGAAAGGGCGATTGGCCTCGGTCGAGACTTTTGCCGATGGCATCTGCCGGCTGGCGGAGGCCACCATGGAGAAGGCCTTGCGGGTCATCTCCGTCGAGCGCGGCTTTGACCCGCGCGAGTTCACGCTGGTCAGCTTTGGTGGTGCCGGCCCGCTCCACGCTTGTGCGTTGGCGGAAGGCCTGGAAATACCTCGAGTGCTGGTGCCCAGGATGCCGGGGGCGCTGTCGGCGCTGGGCATACTTTGTTCCGACCTTGTGAAAGACTACTCGCGGACAGTCATGGAGTCTGTAAAAGATGGTTCGGGCCCGTCACTGGCCGCCGGATTCGCGCAACTGGAGGCCCTGGGGCGGCGCGAAATGGCCGCGGAGGGGCTGCGCGCCCGATCCCGGCGCAGCATGGATATTCGCTACAGCGGTCAAGGATTTGAGCTTGAGGTCGAGGCCGGCGCCGGGTTTGCCGAGCGCTTTCATCAACTCCACCAGCAGCGTTACGGCTATGCTGACCGGACCCGGCCGCTGGAGGTGGTGAATGTGCGCGTGAGAATGACCGCTCCGGCTTCACAACTATCTTTCACGCGGCAGCGGTCCCGATCCGGCGACGCCCGGCAGGCCCTCAAGGATCGCCGCAGCGTGTGGCAGGACGGAAAGCGCAAGAAAGCGCGCGTCTACGACCGGGGTCTCTTGCGGGCAGGAGACCGCTTCGCCGGCCCGGCGGTGATCAACGAGTACAGCGCAACCACCTTCCTACCGCCGAAGTGGCGCTGCGAAGTGGATGGTTTCCTCAACTTGATCCTGGAGCCGGCCAGATGAGGCGCTCACCACGAAATGCGAGCCAAAGCGGGACGCGCGGCAGAGCCGCGCAGGGGCCCGCGCCCATAAAAGACCCCATTGAACTGGCCATCTTCAAGAGCGCTTTCCACGCCATTGCGCAGGAGATGGGGACGGCGCTGCGGCGGACGGCGTTTTCGCCCAACATCAAGGAGCGGCGCGACTACTCCAGCGCCATCTTCAACCCGCGAGGCGAGGTGGTGGCGATGGGCGACGATATGCCCGTCCACCTGGGCTCGATGCCCATGTCGGTGCGGGCGGCGCTCAACGCCCTGGAACTGGAGCCCGGCGACATCGCCATCCTCAACGATCCCTACTACGGCGGCACGCATCTGCCCGACATTACGCTCGTGGTGCCGGTGTTTGCCGGCCGCGGCAAGCCGTTCTACGCCGCCAACCGCGCGCACCACGCCGATGTGGGCGGCACCTATCCGGGTTCAATGGGCCTGTGCCGCGAGATTTATCAGGAAGGCGTGCGCATTCCGCCGCTGAAGCTGGTGCGGCGCGGGGAAGTGCAGCAGGATCTCCTGCGGCTGATCCTCAACAACATCCGTACCCCGCGCGAGCGCGAAGGCGACCTGACGGCGCAGATCGGAGCCTGCCGCATCGGCGCCGAGCGGTTGCAGGCCATGGTGACGAAATACGGCCGGGCGAGGGTGGAACGTAACATGGCGGCGCTGTGCGACCACTCCGAGCGGCTGATGCAGGCCGAGCTGCGCGGGCTGCCGGCCGGCACCTTCACCGCCGAGGATTTTCTCGATAACGACGGGTTGAGCGAGCGGCCGGTGAAGATCCGCGTGGCCATCACCGTGAATCCGCGGCGGGCGCGGGCGCGGATTGACTTCACCGGCTCCGACCCGCAGGTGGCGGGCAGCGTGAACGCGGTGGCGGCGATCACCTGGTCGGCGGTGTTTTATGTCTTCCGCTGCCTGTTGCCGGAGGCGGCGGCGCCGACGGCGGGGCTGCTGCGTCCGCTGGAGATGGTGATTCCGCCGGGAACGATCGTGGACGCGCGCCCGCCGGCAGCGGTGGCGGGCGGCAACGTCGAGTGCTCCCAACGCATCGTGGACGTGCTGCTGCGGGCGCTGGCCCAGGCGGCGCCGGAGCGCATTCCGGCGGCCTCGAGCGGCAGCATGAACAACCTCACCATCGGCGGCAGCTATCCGCCCGGCGATGCCCGCGCCGGCCAGTCCTACGCCTATTACGAGACCTGCGGCGGCGGCATGGGCGCCGCGCCCGATGCCGACGGACTGTCGGGCGTGCACACCCACATGAGCAACACGCTCAACACTCCGGTGGAGACGCTGGAGTACGCCTATCCGTTCCGGGTGCGCCAGTACGCGCTGCGGCGCGGATCGGGCGGCGCGGGGCGGCACCGCGGCGGCGACGGGCTGATCCGCGAGGTCGAACTGCTGGCCCCGGCACAGGTCACGTTGTTGTGTGAGCGGCGCAAGTTCGCTCCTTATGGGCTGGGCGGCGGGAAGGAGGGCGCGCGCGGGCGCACGCTGCTCAGCGAACGGGGCGCCACGCGCGAGCTGCCGTCCAAGGGCAACTTCTTCGTGGAGGCGGGCGCCGTGGTGCGGCTGGAGTCGGCCGGGGGCGGCGGCTGGGGTGTGCCTCAGGAGGGCGCGAACTCGAGCCGCAGGCGCAAACCATCGAGATCCTCGGCGTAGTAGCCGGGCAGGGTGCGCTCCACGCGATAGCCCAGGCGGGCGTAGAACGACAGCGCGGCGGCGTTGTTGACCGCGGCTTCCAGCACCATGCCGCGCGCCCCCAGCGCCCGATAATGCCCCTCGGCGGCGCGCATCAACTGCTCCCCCAACCCCTGGCGGCGGTGCGCCGCGTCCACATCCACCGTGATCACATGGCCGTAGCGGCCGCGCGGCTGGGTGAGGATGAACGCGGCCAGCCGGCCCTCCACTGCGACGCCACGGTGGAAGCCGTTGGGGTGGCGGAGCGCGGCCGCGATCTCGGCTTCCTCATAGGCGATGCCGGGCGGGAAGCAGCGCTGATCGAGCGCGTGCAGCTCCGGCAGGTCAGCGAGCGACAGCGGACGAAGGGCCACGCCTCTAGGGTATATAAAAGGGATGAGGGGTGAGGGGTGAGGGGTTAGCGAAGCAGCGCCCGCGCCACCGCGCCGGTGAGGCGGCCGGCGAGGAAGCCCACCATCAGGGCCGCGCCCAGCACGGCTTCGGGGTGGCGCTTGATGATGCGCTGGGGCGAAAGGTTCTGCGCGTCGCGCTTCACCCGGCCGCGCAGGGCGGCAGCGGTATCCACGAAGGCACCGCGCTTTTCAATCAGGCGGCGATTGAGCTCGGGCAGGGTGGCGCTTGACATGGCTAGCGGCGCCTCCGCAGCAAGCCCATGGCCAGGCCGATGACAAAGCCGCTGCCCGCCACTATCACCAGCAGCGGCGCCAGGTTGCGGCGCCTGCCTTCCGGCGTGCGGGCGGCGTCCAACAACTCGCGAAGGCGCCCGGAACGCACTTGGGCGCGGCGCTGCCACTGCCGGGCCCGCCGCTGCCATTTCTCCCTCGGCGCCTCGCGCAAAGGCATGGGAATGGGCTGATGGGCCATCACCGGATGTGATGCCCGGCGAGGCTATGCCTGTTGTGCGTGATAGCGGCGGGCGGAGGCAAAGGCGTAATGGATGCCCGATACCAACGCCAGAAACACCACCGCGAACCAACCGAACCGCTCCAAACCATCGGCGAAGCGGCCAGGCGACCAACTCTGATAAAGCGCCACGGCCACGGTGGCCAGCTCCGCCGTGGTGGAGGCCTTCCCCCACCAGGTCGGTCGAAAGTCGCGGAAACCGGTGCCGAAGTAGAGCACGGCGGCCGAGGTGAGGATGCACGCGTCGCGTATCAGAACGATGAGGGTCACTGGCCAGGGGATGGCTGCTATGATGGCCAGCGCCACAAACAGGGTGGTGACCAGCAGCTTGTCCGCCAGCGGATCGAGATAGAGACCCAGCGAGGAGCGCTGGTTGAAGCGCCGCGCCACCCAACCGTCGAAGCCGTCACTGAACGCCGCTCCCACAAAAATCCCCAGCGCCCACGCCGGGCGCCGCAGTACCACCGCAGCCAAGATGAAGGGAATGGCGGCCAGACGCAGCTCGGTCAGGACATTGGCGGGGTAAAAGAACTCCGGCAGCGCGGGTTTGACCGAGGCGGTGGCCACGGCCACATTATCTCGTGGTTCAGCCCTACTGTTTACCGCTGGCGGGCGTGGGCACGGCTGCCGGGGCGGGCTGCAGCTTTTCCAGCTCGGGCATGTATTGGGCGCGCAGCGCGTCGAATTTGGGTAGAAGCTGTTTTCCCACCGGGGCGGCGGGGGGCAGTTTCTTGCGCAGGACTTCGAAGTTCTCGAAGTCGCCGTTTTGCTCGATGCGGAAATCGAGATGGGGGCCGGTGGCGAGGCCGGTCATGCCCACCAAGCCGATGGTCTGGCCCTGGGCGACACGCTGGCCGAGATGGACCAGAATGCGCGACAGGTGCAGGTAGAGGGTGTGGTAGCCGCCGGAATGGCGGATCTCCACCATGTTGCCGTCGCCGCCGAAGCGGCCGGCGCGCACCACCACGCCCGAACCGATGGTCTGCACCGGCGTGCCGGTGGGCGCGGCGAAGTCAATGCCCAGATGGGGGCGATACTCCTTGAGGATGGGATGAAAGCGGTGGCGGCTGAAGCCGCTGCTGATGCGCGCGGCAAATTTAAGCGGCGAGCGCAGAAACTCGCGCTTCATGGGGCGGCCGTCGGGCTGGTAGTAGGCCAGCATGCCCATGTCGTCGTGAAAACGGAGCGCATCGTAGGCATGACCGGCGTTGACGTACTCGGCCGCCACCACCTGTCCGTAGCCGGCGAACTTGCCGTTCAGGTATCGCTTCTCCACCAGCACGCGGAAGACGTCGCCGGATTGGGTGTCGGTGTAGAAGTCGAGGTCCCAGCCGAAGATGTCGGCCAGGTCAATCGCCAGTTCTTCGTGCTCGCCGGCGTCTTCGACGGCTTCGAACAGCGAAGAATCCACCCGGCCGCTGACGCCGGCTAGGCGGGTGAGGTAGGGGATGGTTTCGATGCTGGCTTGCCAGTCGGCCGACGCCGCGGAGGCGGGAGCGGCGGCGGCCGCTTTGAGCCAAAGCGTGTGGTTCTGGTCAATCTGGTAGCCGAAGGCGTGGGGCGTGCCGTCGGCGGCGCGCACCAGGGTGAGTTCGCGGCCGGCGCGGATGTGGGCCAGGTTGTAGACTGGCCGGGCGGCGGTGATCCACTGCTGCACCAGGGCGCTGCCGAGGTGAAAGGGCGCCAGCGCGGCGACGAAGTTGCTGTGGGGGGGGACGGTGGCCTGCTGTTGCGAAGTAGCCGCCGGCCGGGAAGGCGCAGGAGTGGGCGCGGCGGCGGCGGCCGGCAGGGTTAGGGCAGGCTTGGGAACCCCGTGCGCACGCCAGCCCCAATAGATCAACCCGGCTGCCAGCACGAGCACCGCTCCTGCCAGCATGGAACGCGAGGGCCTAAACACCATCTGGCCTCGATTTTACGGGATGAAGGGCGTGAAAGGTCAGAAGAAACTTATCCCCGAGGGTGTAATTTATGCTCGATGCCGGACCAGAGGAGGCGAAGAGCGAGGTAGCCGATGCCGGTGGTCAGCGCGGCGGCAGCCGCCACCACGGCCAACGCCAACGAATCTTGCAAGAACAGTGCGGTGCTCACGTTCAATTTGTATGCATATTGGATTCCACTCTGCAATGGGGAGGTGGCCTGGGAATAACCCCCGAGGCCGGGTGGGCGGAGCTTTGGCTATAATGAGCACTGGCCGCACTGATCCCCGCCTTTGGTTAGCGAATCCTGCATGATGAACCGCCCCCCGAGCCGCCGCCGCAACCCTGTCCGGGTGTGGGCGGCCTTGCTGCTGTTGATCGGTCTGGCCGCCGCCGGCTGCGACACCTACTACATTCCGCCCCCGGAAGTGCAGGTGTACATGTCGAGCCAGTCAGTCAGCGTCGTGGTGTCCATTGTGGACAATACAGGCGCGCTGATCTCCTCGACGGTACAGTTGAACGCGCAAGTGCTGAACGCCACCGACCCGACCATTCTCTATTCGGTCGGGCAGGCGGGCGTGTACGTGGACGGCGGCAACGATACCTTGGGCACGGTCTCGACCGACGGCATCTACACGGCGCCCACGCGCGTGCCCACGCCCAATCTGGTGGTGGTGCGGGCGCAATCGAAGCAGGACCCCACCAAGGTTGCCACCCTGACGCTGACGCTGCTCAACCCGACGGCGGTGGTGGCCGCGGTGACGCCCACGCAGGTCACCGCCGGACAAACGGTCAAGCTGGACATCACCGGCCAATCGTTCGATCCCGACGCGGTGGTGAACATGAGCGGGGCGCAGTTGAGCAACCAGACCTGGATCAGCGCCCATGAGATCACCGTTACCGCGCACATCCAGCTGCCGGGGCTGCTGGGAGTGAGCGTGGTCAACCCGTTTCCGTTCGGGGCGCCCAACTCGGTGCCGGTGCGCAGCCTGCCCACCAGTCCCTCCACCTCCAGCTCGATTGCCATCATGGTGGGCGCGGCGGGCAAGGACGCCAACGGCAACCCGATCACCGCCACCCAGGCCTACATTCCCCAGCCGGACAGCCTGGCGGTGGTGAACCTGGACAGCGGCAAGCAGTACGCCTCGGTGGTGATGCCGACCGGCTACGTGGCGACGATGAGCGCCGCCAACCCGGCGCAGAACGAGGTGATCGCGGCCAGCCGCAACAGCAACATCCTGCAAGTCATTGATCTGAACACGAACCCGCTGGGGGTGGCGCGTTCGTTGACCGTGCCGGTAACCACGACCACGACCGTGGACGGCGCCTCCTGCCAGGTGTGCGCGCTGCTGGTGGACAGCAGCCGCGACCTGGCCATTCTCGATACCGCCGCCGGCTACCTGACGCTCAACCTCAAGACCGGGGCGGCATCGGCGCCGCTGGCGGCGCCGGCGGCGGCCGAGTTCGCCTACGATCCCACCGCGCAGCGCGTCTACGCCCCCTACGCCTCCGGCGGCGGAACAGGTCTCAATGTGATTGACTTTGCCCTGGGCACGGTGACCCCGGTGCAGCTCACCAACGGGGCGCTGTTCGGCACCGCGCCCAGCGCCGCCGCCGCCGATCCGGTCAGCGGGCTGGTGTTCGTGGGCGACCTGAACTCGAGCACCTACCTGGCCATCAACCTGAACAACGCCAAAAACCAGGGCGGATTTGTGCAGGCGCCGGCCTCGGCGTTCACCGTCACCAGCGGCTGCGCCGGCCCCTGGCGCAGCCTGGACATTGACCAGGTGGAGCACCTGGGCTGGATGGTGAATGTGGGCGGCGGCTGCGTGGCGGCAGCGCAGTTACCGCCGGCGGCGGTGGCGGGAGCGCCGGGACGGCCGAATCCCATTCACTGGGCCCAGCTTCCCAGCGGCCCGGATGGGCTGCTGTGGCAGAGCACACCGTTGGGCAGCACCCCTGCTCTGGCCGTGTATACGGGAAGCGACGGCCGCGCCTATGGGCTGGCGGTGCGCGGCGATGGCGCCCTGCTGGCCAAGGTGGATCTGGACTATCTGCTGAGTGCCAGCGCCATCCCCGGCGGCACCGACAGCAACCAGGTGGACCCCACCCAGGTGACCGTCGGCGGCCAGACGCTGTCGGCGGTGAGCTTCATACCGCTGCACTAGCCTGGAAGCACAACCTTCCAACCGCACCCGGCGCGGGCTAACTGCGCCGCGGAGGACGGAATAGTTCGACGGCAATCGCCGGCCTCACCAGATTGCCGACTGCCACCCAGGCGGCGTCGGCGGTAAGAGCTTTGCGGTGAAGCGTGCGAGCCAGGGCCATGCAGGCGCGATCGCCGAGCGAGAGTCCGCGGGTCCAGGCGAACGGGCACAGGTCCAAGCTTGCCCACACCAGGGTTTCGGTCCAGGGAACGATTTCCAAGCGCAAGCCTTCCAGGATGGGCTGCACCGCCGCCGGCACCGCGCCCTTGTGCAGCAATTTGGTCGTCGCCTCCGCCAGGTTCACGCTGCCCACCACGGCGTCCGGCAGGCAGGCCTGCACGCGTTCCGCCCCGGGCTCGCCGAGCAGCAAGGCGAGCAGCGCGGAACTATCGAGAACGTAGCCTGCCTCAGCGGCCATACTCGCGCCGGGCTGCGGCACGGCGCTCCTGGATGAGCTCCTCCGACCACAGTTCTGGGCCGTGCCGCAACTTCCCGAAGTAGGCCTGTGCGGCTCGCACCGCCGACGCCTGCGAAGAGAGGGAGAGCTTATCGGGTCCAGCCTCTTGTACGATGACCACGCTGCCGGGGTGTAGTCCGTGGCGGCGGCGGATGCTGGCCGGAATGAGGATTCTTCCGGCTGGGTCCACTCGTACGGCGACCGGCTTGGCTCCAGCTTTGAGCATAAGCCATTATCACAAATAATGGGTAGTTCGCAAACCGGACAGATTCACTCCCCGCCCCAGGCGAAGCGGAGGCCGGCGGTGAGGGAACGGGGGGCGCTGAGCAGGGCGTCGGGGGTGAGTTCGACGGCGAAGCGGCGGTTCCAGAGGTTCTCCACCGCCAGGTAGGGCGCAATGTGCGCGGCGCGGAGCCCCGGGAGCCGGCGGCTGACATAGAGGTCGGTGGTCCAGAAACCGGGAAGTAGGAACTGGTTCTGGTCATCGTCGAAGCTGCGGCCGCCGGCGCGCTCGGTGAACGACACGGTCCATGCGCCGGGGGTGGCCAGGGCGCGGGCGGAGAAGCTGTTGGCGGGCGTGTGGGCGGGCGTCAGGCCGATAAGGCCGGCCTGGGCGGCGTCGAGCACACGGGCATGGGTGTGGGTGTAGCTGCTCCACAGCGTCAGGCCGGGGAGCTCGCGCCAGCCGGGCGACCACTGCGCGGTCAACATTTCGCCGCGCGGGCGGACCCGGCCGAGGTTCTGGCGCTGGCGGGTGATGAGCGCCGGGGTGGCGCCGAGCGTCACGCTGGTGACCAGGTTGGCGACGGTACCGTCAAAGTAAGTGGCGGCGAGGCGCAGGCCGTTGACCGGCGTGGCTTCGATGCCTGCCTGCGCGCCGCGGTAGCGCTCGGCGGCCAGCAGCGGATTGGCCTCGGTGAGCACATTGCCCACGCGAAAAGGCCGGTAAAGCTCGTTGAGCGTGGGTGCGCGAAACGACTCATAGGCCGACAGGCGCACCGCCAGCCAGGGCCGCGCCGCCCACACCGTGCCCAGGCTCGGGCTCCAGGCGCTGCTGGAGCGGCTGGGATAGGGCGTGTTCAAGCTGGGCGTGTGCTCGAAGGCGCCGTAGTTGCGCCAACCGTCGCGGCGCAGCGTCGCCGTCCAGCGCCAGCTTGCCCGCGGCAGCCATTGCGCTTCCACGAAGCCGCCGCCCAGCTTCTGGCGGCCGTTTTCCTGGCGCGCCGGCTGGCCGTGGACAAACGGCGTGGATTCGCTGTCCACCGCGGCGATCTGGGTGAAGGACCCGCCGGCGAGCAGGTTCCAGGCCTGGCCGCCGGCCGCCCAATCCAGGCCGCCGCCCCAGGCCCGCGCGGGCACCTGTTGCGAGAGCACCAGCGATTCCGAGTTCCGGTCCGCGGCCACGGAGGAAAAGGTGGAGTGAAAATCCTCCGACTGCCCGAACAGGCTGCCGTTCCAGGTGCCGTGGGCAGAGACGATGCCGCGCAGCGCCAACTGGCGCAGGCGCGTGCCGTTGATCTGGAGTTGGGTGCCGTTGCGGCGGTCCTCGGCGAAATACTC
>JBQCEU010000213.1:0-17563 GCA_051959955.1 Terriglobales bacterium
ACCGTGATTTCGGGCTCGGGCACCTGCGCCCCTGCCGCCTGGGCACACATCAGCCCCAGTCCCAACCCTAGCGCACTCAGTGCGGCGTACCTGAGCGACTGCACGTTGACGCCATCTTAACTCTGATTATCAGTTCTGTCCCAAGTGAAAATCCACCTCGATCTCGACCGCGGTCTGGCACGGCTTGCCGTCAACCTCCCAGGGCCGAAAGCGCCACTGCCGCACCGCCGCCATGGCCGCCTCGGCCAGCGATCCGGAAGGGGTTGAAAACAGGATGACTTCGTAGGGCTCCCCCGTCTTGGAGAGCATCAACTCGACATCCACCCGCCCATGCCGGTCGACCAGCGCCGCGGTACGCGGATACGGCGGATCGGGGCAATGGACGCACCGGGGCGATTGCGTAACTTTGCCCATCGGCTGGGCGGCCGCCGGGCTATACGGCGTCCGGCCCGTCCGGCAGCGCAGGGTTTCGCCGGCTTTGCAGAAAGTATCCGCGGACACTGCCCAAGCCCTCATTAACGGCTCCGCGTCGTCCCCCGGCAATTGGTAATAGCGGGTCCCGGCCGGGCCAAACTCCGCCCATCCATCCGCGGTGAGGCATCCCTGAGCCGTGCATTCGCTCAAGCTGAAATCAGGCCCGGACGCGGGCTGCCAGCCGGTGGCGTCATGAAATACGGCCATCGCCGGCAAGCGTGTTTGCTTATCCCGATAACCATAGGCAACGTAGCCGTCGGCGGTGGAGCGCAACGTCGTCCAGCCCTCGGCTGCCTTGGGAAATTTGTACTGGTCGAAGTGCCGGCCCCCGTCAGCGGTGGTGAGCAACTCCTGTGAGTCCCCGTCGTCGCGGATCATCGCCGCGTGCACGGCATCGCGCACTGCCAGCAAGGGCTGACCGGCGCCGCGCAGCTTCCAGCTTGCCCCGCCGTCGTGACTGATGCCGTAGCCCTGGTCGGTACTGGCGAAGGCAAGCGTGGGCGTGGCGAACGCAACCTGCATCAGCGACCGGTAGGGCTTGGCGTAGCTCCGCTCCCAGGTGGCGCCGCCGTCGTGGGAGATCATCCGCATCCCCTCGGTGCCGAAGGCGGCAATTGTGCCCGCCTCTGGAAAGTTGATGCTGAACAGCATCTGCCCATGCTCGCGCCGCGCCAGCAATTGCCAATGCCGCCCCCCGTCCGCGGACCGGGCGATGCTCTCGTTGGCGCCGCACACCCACAGCGCGCCCCCGTGCTCGACCACGTCCAGCGGCATGTCCGGCAGCGGGATCGAAGTCCACGCCGAGGCAAGCTCCACCGCGGGTATCACCAGCTGCGGCGCCGGCGCCTGCGCGGCCATGCCGACCGCAAGCAGGAATAGGGCGATCAGGGTTCTCATTCGCTCAGGGTGTATCGGATTTCTATGGTTGCGGAGAAAGCGGTGGGCCTGCCGTTTACCATGTGCGGCTTATAAAGCCATGCCCGAACCGCCGACAGGCTCGACTCCGCCAGGCTGACCGACGATGCCGACTGCAGAACGAGGTCGTAAGGCGTCCCGGCGGCGGACACCATCATGGCGATCACGACTTTTCCCTGCCGGTGGGCGTAGCGCGCCGCAACCGGATACCGCGGCGCGCCGCAGGCGATACACGGCGGGTGATAGGCGCCCGGGCTCGGCGGCCGCGGCGCGGCCTTCGTCCACGGCTCGCGTCCGCTACGACAGCGCAGGGTCTGGCTGACCTCGCAGAAGGTGTCACCCTGCGCGGCCCAAGTGCGTACCAGCGGCTGTTCCGCATCCGCCGGCAAGCCCCAGCGCTGTGGCTGCGGACCGCTGAAGTCCTCCCAGCCGCCGTCCAGGAGGCAGCCCTGCGCCGTGCAGTTGTCATACGCTTCCGTCACGCCCGTCAGGAGCTGCCAGCCGTGGGTTTGGTCAAAAGCGGCGGCTGCCGGCGTGCCGCGGTCAAAATCGGTCGCGCCGCGAAACCCGTAGGCTGTGAACCCTGTCGCCGTCGCGCGCAGCGCGTTCCATTCGTAATCAGCGGCAAAGGAGAACTTCTGAAAGTGGTGTCCGCCGTCGCTGCTGGTCAACAGTTCCTCCGCCTTGCCGGCGGGCGCGTCCAGCACCAGGCCCACGTGCCATGCATCGCCGACCGCCAGCGCCTTGGCTGCTCTGCCGGTCACGTCACTGTCGGCTTCGTGAAACGACCAGCTCCCTCCGGCGTCGGTGCTGATCGCGTACCCTGATGCTCCCCTGCCGGCCACAATATTCCCGGTGACGGCCCGGGCCTCGACAATGGACCGCGTCGGATGGCTGTAGGCCTGCGTCCAGGTCGCGCCGTCGTCGCGTGAAATGAGGCGCACCCCTTCGGTGCCAAACGCGGTGATCGTCGCGGCGTCGGGAAAGGTCAGGCTGAACAGCATCTGTCCGCCGGGCCGGCGCGCCAGCAACTGCCAGTGCCGCCCGCCATCCCGGGAGCGTGCGACGCTCTGGTTGGCGCCGCACTCCCAGAGCGCGCCGTCGTGGGCGACGACATCGAGCGGGCGGTCGGGTAGCGGAACCGGCGTCCAAGCCGAAGCGAGGGCTACCTCCGGCAGTACGAGACGGGGCTGCTGCGCGCCCGCCGCGGCCGCCAGCAGCAGCGCCATCAGCGCGGCCGGCACGACTGGTCGCATCACTTCCCACACCCTCCGTTGGCCTCGGGCGGCGGCACCGCGCCCGCCAGCCCGGCAAAGCTGCCCTCGCCGCGCAGCTCCCCGGCAATCTTGCGCACACAAGCCAGCGCCGCGCGGTAGGGGCCCGATCCCAGGCTGATGCGCCGCACCCCCGCCTGCGCCAGCTCGGCCACCGGCGGCGCGGCCGTGCCGCCCAGAATATTGAGCGGCCCCGGGCAAGCCGCCAGAAACTGCCCGATGATTCCGAGATCGCGGAGCCCCGGCAGAAAGATGCAGTCCGCCCCGGCGGCGCGGTATGCCTGCGCGCGGCGAATGGCTTCACTCATGGGGTCAAACGGCGGCGTGCCGTGCAGGAAAAAAGCGTCGCAGCGGGCGTTGATCACCAGGTTGACCCCGGCTGCGGTGGCGGCGGCGCGCACCGCGCGCAGCCGCTCGGCCATCTCCTCCAGCGGGCGCAGCCGCGATTCGTCCTCCTGGCTGTCTTCGAGGTTCATACCCACCGCCCCGGCCGCGATCACCAGCCGGGCCGTCTCCGCCACTCCGGCAGCGTCAGCGCCATAGCCGCCCTCGCAGTCGGCGCTGGCCGGAACTTGCACCGCTTTGCTGATGCGCAGCACCGCGGCCAGCATTTCCGCGCGTGAGATGCGCTCGCCGTCGGCGTAACCCAGCGAGTTGGCAATGGCCGCGCTGGAGGTGGCCACCGCGGGAAAGCCCATCTCTTCCAACATGCGGGCGCTGGCCGCATCCCAGCAGTTGGGGAACAGCAACACCTCCGGCCCCTGGTGCAGCCGGCGCAGCCGATCGGCTCTTTCCGCTTGCGTCATCCCCTGATTCTACGGCGTGGACTGGAAAAAGCCGATGGTGATGAGGGCTTCCGCGGCCACCGGCTTGCCGTCACGCACCGCCGGTTTGAACTTCCACCTCCGCACCGCCGCCATCGCCGTCGGGACATATTCGGCGCGGGGCGTGGAGCGTACCAGCGCCTGCCGCACACTGCCATCAGCGCCCAGCAACACCTGCAGCAACACCACGCCGGCATCGTCATGCTGGTAGGTGGCGACGTCGGGGTCAGCGGCAAACGTCACCCGCGGCTCCTGGAAATGGGAAAAATCGGTGTCCTTGGGCGCCACGTAGAGCGCCGTCCGCGGCCGCTGCCAGGCGGCACGGCCGGCACGGCACCGCAGTGTGGCGCTGATGCGGCAGAACGTATCCCCACTGGCGGCCCAGCCGGCGGTGAGCGGCTCCTGGGGATCGGGCGGAACTTGCCACTGTTCCAACTTGTTTCCCTCCATTTCCGCCCAGCCCTGCTCCAGCAGGCAGCCCTGCGCAGTGCAGTCGTACAAGTTGGCCGGCGGCGGCGGCGATAACGTCCAGTGCACGCCATCGTGGCTCTGCGCCGCGCGGGGCGCACCGGCGAGGGTCGCCCCGAAGAGTTGGTAGCCGGCGGACGAGGCACGCACCGTCTTCCAGGCGACATCGGACGGCGGCGGCGCCAGTTGCCACGAGCCGCCGCCGTCGCCGGTGCAGGCGACGATCTCGGATCCACCCGGCTGCGGCACCGTGGCCTCGGCATCCTTCCGCACCGTGAGCCGGGGGCGCGGAGGCGCCGCGGCCAGCGCCACGGCATGATCTCCATCCCGGGCGGCGAGGGAGAGAATGGGCGCCGGCAAATCGGCGGGGCCGTTGTGCAGCGCGCGGGTTGACCAACGCCGGCCGCCGTCGTGGGTCCAGGCAATCTGATTGCCGGCATAGCCGTAGCGCGACATCTCGCTCACCGCCAGAATGACCTGCAGGCTGGGCGCCCCGTCGTCCTGCTTCCAAGTCTCTCCATTGTCACGCGAGGTCAGGCGGATGTGCCCGGAGCCGTAGGCCAGCACCGTGCCGCCTCCGGGAAATTGCAGGTCGAACAACATCTCGCCCTGGCGGCGGTGCAGCACCCTCCAGTGGCGGCCAGCATCGTCGGAACGCGCCACCATCTCGTTCGCCCCCGCCACCCACAGCGCCCCCGCGTGCGCCGCCACCGTCAGCGGCATCTCCGGCAGCGCCACCGTGGTCCACTCCGATGCCAGCCTTGCCGGCGCCCCCGGCGGCAGCTTTTGCGCTCCCAGCGACAGCACCCAAACGCCCACAATCAGCCAGCGCATGTCGCCACTCTACATCTTCAGGAACCGTTGCAGATAGGGATCGGCGGAGTGCAGCAACCCCGGTGCGTTGCCGTCGAACAGCACGCAGCGGTTGTGCAGCACCAGAAACGAGGTGCTGCTGTCGCCCGCCCCGGCCGGCCGCAGCGCGTTGCGCTCCGGATCCCAGCACTGGGTGGCCATCAAAAAGCCGTCCTGCAGGCGATGGCTGACCAGCAGCGCCGTCACCCGGTTGACGTCGCGCAGCTTGATGATCTGCTGCATGATGTTGGTTGCCGTGATGGGGTCGAGGCCGCCCGTGGGCGAATCGTAGAGCATGATCTCCGGTTCGGTGGCCAGCGCGCGCGCGATGGACACCCGGCGCCGCATGCCGCCGGAAAGCTCCGACGGCATCTTGTCAATCGCCTCCTCCAGCTCCACCGCCGCCAGGCACACCCGCACCCGCGCCTCGATGGCGTCGGCATCGAGCCGCCCCTCCTCTTCCAGCCGGTAGGCCACGTTGCCGCGCACGCTCAGCCAGTCAAACAGCGCGCTCTCCTGAAAGACGATGCCGATGCGGCGCCGCAACTCGTAGAGTTCCTGTTCCGGCAACTGGCTCACCTTCTCGCCCAGCACCTCCACCGTGCCCGCATCCGGGCGCAGCAGCCCGAGCGCCAGCTTGAGCGCCACCGACTTCCCCGCCCCGCTCTCGCCCAGCATGACCTTGGTCTCGCCGCGATGGACCTGGAAGGAGACATCGTCGAGCACCGGCGTCGAGCCGAAACCGATGCTGACGTTCTCGAAGCCGATCAGTACCGGCTGCCGCTGCGGCGGCGATGACAGGTCAGGAGCCAAAGAAGCCGATCAGCACCCGGCTGATGAGGAAGTCGGTAAGAATGATGAGCACCGAGGCCGAGACCACCGAAGTGGTGGTGGCCCGCCCCACGCCGCGCGTGCCGCCCCGGGCCGACATGCCGTAGTAGCACCCCACCGCGGCCACGATGATGCCGAAGATCACCGGCTTGATCAACCCCTGGCTCAGGTCGCTCGCGCCCAGCGACTGCAGGGCGGTATACCAGTATTGGCGGGCATCGAGTCCCAGCGAGAGCACCGAGTAGAGAAAGCCGCCCAGCAGCCCGCACAGATCGGCGATGATGACCAGAAAAAACATCATCACCACCGTGGCCAGCAGTCGCGGCGTGACCAGCTTCTTCACGGGATCGGTGCCCAGCGCCCGCATGGCATCCACCTGTTCGGTGACCACCATCGAGCCCAGCTCGCTGGCCATGCCCGCCGAGTTGCGGCCCGCCACCATCAGGCCGGTCAGCACCGGCCCCAGCTCGCGCACCAACGACAGCGCCACCAGTTGCCCGGTGCGCTCGATCTGGCCGTACTGCGCCAGGGTGTCGGCCAACTGCAGCGCCATCACCGCGCCGGTAAAAAAGCCGGTGAGAATGACGATGGGCAGCGAACCCACCCCAATCGAGTCCATCTGCAGAAAAACGTCGCCGCCGTAAAAGGGCCGGGCAAACAGGTTGCGAAAGGCCCTGCCGGCGAGCTGCGAAAACGCCCCCAGGCCCTCCAGGTGCCCGCGCACCCAGCCCAGCAGCGGCCAGTGCCGCGGCGGACGGTCCTGAGGCGTGGCAAGGGTGGCCATCGAGCGGGATCCTGCTGCGAGCGTACCATAACGTTCCCCTGCAGCTAGAGGCAAGGCTAAACTGGTACATTCCATGCTGCGCTTTTCCACCGCCGGAGAATCCCATGGCCAGGCCCTGCTGGCGCTGATCTCAGGTCTGCCCGCCGGCCTGCCGCTCGACGCCGCCTTTGTGCAACGGGAGCTGTGGCGCCGCCAGCAGGGTTACGGCCGCGGCGGCCGCATGCGCATCGAGCAGGATACGGCCGAGTTCCTGAGCGGCATCCGCAACGGCGCCACCATCGGCTCCCCGGTGGCGATTCAGATCGCCAACCACGACTGGAAAAACTGGGAAAAGACGCTGGCCGTGGAGGCGCCCGCCGGTGACGCCGCCCGGCCGGTAACCAGTCCCCGTCCAGGACATGCCGACCTGGCGGGCGCCATCAAGTTCAACTTCGCCGAAGCCCGCTACGTGCTGGAGCGCGCCAGCGCCCGCGAAACCACCGCCCGCGTCGCCATGGGCGCGCTGGCCAAACTGCTGCTGCGCGAGCTCGGCATCGAGGTGCTCAGTCATGTCACGGCGGTCGGTCAGGCCCGCCTGGCGACGGATTTCCAGGTCACACAGGAAGCTCTGCGCGATCTGGCGGCGCGGCCGACGATCTTCCTCCATTGCCTCGACGAGGCCACCGAGCAGCGCATGAAAGCCGAAGTGGACCAGGTGCTGCGTACCGGCGACACCGTGGGCGGGGTTTTCGAAGTCCGCGCCTTTGGCCTGCCCATCGGCTTGGGCACCTGCGCCAACTGGGACGAGCGCCTCGACGGCCGCCTCGCCCAGGCGGTGATGTCCATCCAGGCGGTCAAGGCGGTGGAGTTGGGCGAAGGCATGAGCGTGGCGGCTGCGCCCGGTTCGCTGGCTCAGGATCCCATCGGCTACGATGCCGCGGCGCGGGAGTTCACACGCGCCGGCAACCACGCCGGCGGCCTCGAAGGCGGCATCACCAACGGCCAGGAGTTGATCGTGCGCGGCTACCTCAAGCCCATCTCCACCCTCCGCCGCCCGCTGCCGAGCGTGGATTTCGCCACCCGCCAGCCGGTCAAGGCCGCCTACGAACGTTCCGATGTTTGTGTCGTCCCCGCCGCCGCCGTGGTCGGCGAGGCCATGGTGGCGCTGATTCTGGCCCAGGCCGTGCTGGAGAAGTTCGGCGGCGATTCGCTCACCGAATTGCAGCGAAACTACAATCAATATCAGCAGCAAGTGCGCGACTTCTGATGCTCTACCCCATCGTCAAATACCCCGACCCCGTGCTCTCCACCCCGGGCGCGCCCGTTCACGAGTTCGGCACCCCCGAGCTGCGCCAACTGGTGGACGACATGTTCGCCTCCATGTACGCCGCCAACGGCGTCGGTCTGGCCGCGCCCCAGATAGGCCGCAGTCAGCGCCTCACGGTCATTGACTGCAGCGTCGGCGAGGACCCGGCGCAGAAGCTGGTGCTTATCAATCCCGAAATCACTCGCCGCGAAGGCAAGCAGACGGGCGAGGAGGGCTGTTTATCCATACCGGGCTTCCGCGCCGACGTTACCCGCGCCCGCACGGTGACGGTGCGCGCCCAAAACGTTGAAGGCGAGTGGTTCGAGGCCAACGGTGAGGAACTGCTCGCCCGCGCCATCCAGCATGAGGTGGATCACCTCAATGGCATCCTCTTCATCTCCCACCTGAGCGCCCTCAAGCGCGACCTGATCAAGCGCAAGATTCGCAAGCTGCAAAAAGACGGCGAGTGGTAAGCGGCGCCTACCGCGCTCCGTCTTCCGGATGCAGGAAAATGGCTTCCAGTGCTGCCACCGAAGGATAGTGACGCGCCAGCACCCTGCCCGCCTTGCTTGCGGCCGCGGTCAACACCAGCACCAGCAGCACCATGCCGATCAGGCTCCGAATCTGAGTGCGGGCGGTCATGCCTTCTAATACGCACGCCGCGTGCCAAAGTTGCGGACATGGTTTTTCGGGCATTTCCGCAATTCCTGCCCCGCCGCGCTGTTCATTTTCGAACGTCCGGTGTCCGGAACCTGAAGGCTGACGTCCAGCGGATAATTTAGCCATGCGAAAACTGCTCTGCGTTACCGCCCATCCCGACGACGAGGTGGCCACCTTCGGCGGAACCGTATCGCACTACGCCCGCCAGGGTGTGCATTGCCGCCTCATCTGCCTAACGGCGGGCGAATCCGCCAAAAACCGGGGAACCGCCTCCGATCCGGCGGCGCTGAAGGCGCTGCGGCGCGAGGAACTGGCGGCCTCCTGCAAGCTGCTGGAGTTTGCCAGCCACGAAGTCTGGGACATGGGCGATGCCCGCCTCCCGCAGGCGCCTTTCTACTACGTCCTGAGCAGGCTGGTGGCTGAAATCCGGAAATTCCAACCCGATGTGGTCCTCAGCTTCGGCCCCGAAGGCTCGCTCACCGCCCATCCCGACCACGGCATGGCAGGCACGTTCGCCACCACGGCATTTCACTGGGCGGGTCGCGAGAAGTTTTTTCCCGAGCTGGAGCTGCTGCCGTTTCGTTCCCAGCGCCTGTTTTACGCCACCGCGGCTTTTCAGCCGCCGCAGTTCGAACCTGTGTGGCTGCCCTCGCCCGATGTCGCCATGGCGGTAGGCGAGTTCCTCGAACGCAAAATCGAGGCCTTCGGCTTGCACCGCACCCAGGCCCCGCTGCTGGAAAGGGTCACCGCGTTCATGCGGCTCGCCGGTCACCAGGAGCTGTTTCATCTCGCCGCCGGCAAGCCGCTGCCCGAGGCTGGCGCGGCGGGAGATTTGTGGGCCGGGATATAATGATTCACCGCATGAAACCTCGCTTCCCATGGCTACGCCGCGCCGCCCGCGAGGCTCTCCACATGCAACTTTTGATCGCCCTGGAGAGCGGCGAGAGCGAGATTCTGGTGGGCGGACCGGCGGTGATGGAGGGCGTCATGATGCGCGCCCCCCACTCCTATGCGGTCGCTGTGCGGCGCGCTGATGGCACCATTTCCACTACGACGCGGCCGCTGGTCCGGCCGAGCGAGCGCCACCGCATTTGGGGCTGGCCGATGCTGCGCGGCTTGGCGACGCTCGGCCAGGCCATGGCCCTGGGCGTGCGCGCCTTGCGCTTCAGCAGCGAGCTGGTGATGGCGGATGAGGGCGGCGCCCAAGCAGAGGCCAAACCCGGAGAAGTGGGGCGCTGGGGGCTGATCGCCAGCATCGCGGCTTCGGTGATCTTCTTCATCGCCTTCTACAAGTTCGTGCCCTTGTTGGCAGCCACCGAGGCGGCCCGGCTGTGGCCGGCGTTCAGCGGGCAGATCGCCTTCAACCTGGTGGACGGCGTGGTGCGCATCGCGCTCTTTTTGGCGTTCATCGGCGGCCTGGCGCTGCTGCCCGACATCCGGCGGGTGTACGAGTACCACGGGGCCGAGCACAAAGTGGTGTTCAATTACGAATCCGGCCAGCCAGTGGACGTGGAGCACGCCCGGGCGTTCACCACGCTGCACCCGCGCTGCGGCACCAGCTTCATGATTGTCATCATGCTGATCGCCATGGCGGTGTACATCGCCATTCCGGCGACAACGTTTTGGATGCGGTTCGGGGCGAGAATCGCGCTGCTGCCGGTGATTGCCGGGCTCTCCTATGAGGTGATCCGCTTTGGGGCGAAGCACAGCCGCTCGGTGTTCGCGCTGCTGGCAAGGCCGGGCCTGTGGCTGCAGCGCATCACCACGGTAGAGCCCAGTGATGGGCAACTGGAATGTTCCATCCGGGCGCTGGAGACGGCCATGGCGCTGGAAAAGGACCAGGGCGGCCCGTTGGTGATTGCATGATAGACAAGCTGCAAAAATTGGAGGAGCAGTACGACGCGCTCACGGCGCAACTGGCGTCGCCGGAGGTGATCGCCGACAGCACCCGCTACCAGAAGACGGCGCGCGCCCACGCCGAGTTGCAGCCGCTGGTGGACGAGTTCCGCCATTTTCAGCAGATGCAGCGCCAGGCGGCCGACGCGCGCCAGATGCTGCACGAGGCGGACGCCGAAATGCGCCAGTTGGCCAATGACGAGCTGGCGAACCTCGAGCCCGCCATCACCGCCAGCGAGCAGCGCCTGCGCGAGCTGCTGCTGCCCAAGGACCCCAACGACGAGAAAAACGTCATCCTCGAGATTCGCGCCGGCACCGGCGGCGACGAGGCTTCGCTCTTCGCGGCGGAGATGTTTCGCATGTACAGCCGCTTCGCCGAGCAGCAGCGCTGGCGGATCGAAGTGCTCTCCACCAGCGAGAGCGGCGTTCACGGCCTGAAGGAAGTGGTGGCGATCATCGAAGGCCGCGGCGCCTACAGCCAGCTCAAGTACGAAAGCGGCGTCCACCGCGTGCAGCGCGTCCCCGCCACCGAACAGCAGGGCCGCGTGCATACCTCGGCGGTCACCGTCGCCGTGCTGCCGGAGGCCGAGGAAGTGGACGTCCAGATTGACCCCAAGGACATCCGCGTGGACACCTTCTGCTCCTCCGGCCCCGGCGGCCAGTCGGTCAACACCACCTACTCGGCGGTGCGCATCACCCACCTGCCCACCGGCGTCATCGTCTCCTGCCAGGACGAGAAGTCGCAGATCAAGAACCGCGCCAAGGCCATGCGCGTGCTGCGCTCGCGGCTGCTCGAGATCGAGCAGGAGAAGCAGCATCAGGCCATCGCCGCCGAGCGCAAACAGCAGGTCGGCTCCGGCGACCGCAGCGAAAAGATCCGCACCTACAACTTCCCCCAGAATCGCGTCACCGACCACCGCGCCGGTATCACCATGCATCAGTTGGGCGAAGTCATGGACGGCCGCCTGCAGCCCCTGCTCCAGGCACTGACCGCCCATTTCCAGGCGGAGCGCCTGCAAAAAGAAACCGCGGCCTGAAGACGCTTTACTGCCCGCCCATCGCCTGCACGGCCCGCCAGGGCGCGAAGCTTTGCCACACCCGCTCCACCAGCTTGGGATCCAGTTGCTTCTTCGCCGTCTTCCCGTCGGCCGAGTAGATCACTAATTCCATCGCTTCGCAGCGTGGCGCGATGGCATCGGGGCTGTACTGGTAGATGCCTTCATAGACGGCATCGAGGCTCTCGGCGGCCGGGGTGGCAAACTGTGCCGAGGCGGGGATGCGCCCGGGCGTGATCGGCGCAATCGTCTGCCCGCCGCAGCGCAACTCCATGTGGTCAAAGTCGGCCGCAAAGCGATAATGCAGCGCCGTGCGCCTCCGGTCCAGGTCGCGCCCCAGCCGCGACAGGAAGGTCGGCTTGAGCCGGGGCGTCGCCACGATCTCCACCAGCGGGCTGAACTCCCCGGTGTACTGCATCCAGGCGCGCAGATCACCGGCGGGATTAAAAGCCGCCTCGGCAGGCTGGCCGGTGCGTCGCGCCCGCGCCCGGGCCACGGCCGTGGCGCTGTGGGATTGCAGCCACGCCGTCACCACCGGCGTCGAAAGCAACACCTGGTAGCCGCCGACCGAAAACTGATAGGGCCGCAGGTCGAAGCTGCGCATGCCCATCACCTGCTGCAGCGCCGTGACCGGATAGGCGCCCGGCGGCGCCACCGGCAGCAGCGTCGCGCTGGGCGGGTCGTCGGCGGCCATGGCGGCGCGGGCGCGCTCCAGCGCCGGCAGGGCTTCGCTGATCTTGAGGATGCCCGACAGCCCGGGCCCGTTGGGCTGGCCGGCGTCCAGGAAAGTGGTGATGCCGATGACCCGCCCTTGGCCGTCGAAGAGCGGGCCGCCCGAGTTGCCGTGGTTGAGATCGAGGTCGGAGAGAAAGGCGCGCGGCTCGATGCCGCTGATGATGCCCGAGGTCAGCACCTCACGCTGATGCAGCGGGCTGCCAACGGTAAACACCGGCGCCCCGGGTTCCACCCCGGCCACCTCCGCCGCCGGGGCCAGCTCCACCGCATGCGCGCCGGGAAAGGCGGCAAGTTCGGCGCGCAGCACCGCCACATCGCGCACCGCGTCTTCCGACAACACCAGCGCGCGCACCTTGTGGCGGGGATCAAACTGCACCGCCACCCAGCGCGCGCCGGCCACCACGTGGTCGTTGGTCACAATCAGGCCGCGGGCGTCCACGATGAACCCACTGCCGCTGCCGAAATCCGACCAGACGGTGACCACCGCGTCGCGCACCTGCTGGAAGGCCCTGGTGAGCGGCGGCGGTGACTGCGCCTGGAGCCAGGTCAACCCGCACAGTAATCCCGCCATCAGCAGGCAGCGCCGCATGGCCGCAGGCTAGCACCCGGCACCCCGCCATCCCATCCCGCAGGTGGGGGGGGCGGCCCATGTTAAGTTGGCGATGGTGCCCTCCCCAGACCGCCATTCCCTGCTGCGGCAACTGCCTTCGGTGGATTCCCTCCTGCGCCGCCCGGAGCTGGCGCCGCTTTGGGAAAAGCTGGGGCCGGCCGGAGCCCGCCAGGTGATCAGCGCCTGCCTCGCCGCGCTGCGCCAGGCGCCCACCGCCACGCACCTAGCCACGCTTGACGACGAGCTGCGTGCCGCCGCCGACCGCCGCCTGGCGCCTTCCCTGCGGCCGGTGATCAACGCCACCGGCGTCATACTTCATACCAACCTGGGGCGCGCGCCCCTGGCGCGGGCGGCGGTCGAGCGGGTGGCGGCGATCGCCGGCAACTACTCCAACCTCGAACTGGATCTCTCCACCGGCCGGCGCGCGCGCCGCGACCGCCATGTCCTCGCCTGGCTTCAGGAGCTGACCGGCGCCGCGGGGCACTGCATCGTCAACACCAACGCCGCCGCCGTTCTGCTCGCTGTCCACACCCTGGCGCTGGAGACGCGGGGCGAGGTGCTGCTATCACGCGGCGAACTGGTCGAAATCGGCGAAGGCTTCCGCATCGCCGACATCATCGCGCGCGCCGGCGCGCGGCTGGTCGAGGTCGGGTCCACCAACCGCACCCGCCTCGAGGACTACGAAAAGGCCATCACCCGGCGCACCCGGTTGATCCTGCGAGTGCATCGCTCCAATTTTTCCCTCCACGGCTTCGTCGAGCAGCCGCCGCTTGCGGCGCTGGCGGCGCTGGCCCAGCGGCACAAACTGCCGCTGGTGGAAGACCTGGGAAGCGGCGTGCTGGCGCCGCTGCCGGGCGCGGAATCCGAGCCGCGCGTGGCCGACAGCCTGCGCGCCGGCGCGACGCTGGTGACCTACAGCGGCGACAAATTGCTGGGCGGTCCTCAGGCAGGCTTGATCAGCGGCGAGGCCGCGGTGGTCGAGAAGCTTCGCTCCAATTCCCTCTACCGCGCCCTGCGCGCCGACCGGCTCGCCTACGCCGCCCTCGAGGCCACCCTGGCGCTCTATGCGCGCCAGGCCTGGGGCGACATTCCCATCTTCGCCGCCGCCGCCGCACCCGATCTTGAAGCCCGGACGCGGGCCTTCGCCGCCAGCCTTCCGCGCACTCTGCAGGCATCGGTCGAAGCCGGCACCGCCCTGGTTGGCGGCGGCTCGCTGCCCGGCCACAGCCTCCCCACCTGGCGCATCGGCCTGCCCGAGGCCATGGCCGAACCGCTGCGGCGCGGTTCACCGCCGGTCATCACCCGCCTCGAAGCCGGCCGCTGCTGGTGCGACCTGCGCACGGTTCTACCGGCTCAACTCCCCGCGCTTCAGGCTGCCATCACCGCTGCTTACGCCGCTTTAAGCTCGCCCACCAGCCGGCCGCCCGCCACCACCGGCAAGCGACGCAGGCAGGCGGCGCGCAAGCGCTCATAGGCGGCGCTCAATTCCATTTCCGGATCGAGTGTCACCGGCGGAGCGCTCAGCACTTCACGGCACATCACCTCCGATGGCCGCTTGTCGAAGGCGCCCAAAAACACCGCCGCGTCATGCGAAGTCACCCACCCCAGCCACTCCGGCTGATCGTGGTTGGCTACGATCGCCACCCAATTCGTGTCCTCTTCCCCCATGATCTCCAGCGCATCCTGCAGCCGTTGGTGAGGAACGCAGCAGTGAAAATGCGTAATCATGCGCTGCGAACACGTCATATGCCAACATAGCACTAAGGGAGGGTTCCGATGTCGCGTTGCACCACCATACTGCTTTTGCCTCTGCTTCTAATGCCACTGACCGGAGTGATTTTTGCCCAGAACCCGCCGCTTGTGAGGCAGCCACGCACCCAGCCCTTGACCCAAACCCATCCGCTGGCGCAGCCAACCACCACGAATAACACCGCGCTGGTCGGCGCAGTGATGCAAAAGCTGATCGCCGATCCGCTGCTCAAGAACTACGCCATCACCGTCAACCCTGGCGACAACGGCGCGGTGGCCCTCAACGGCGTGGTGCCCGCCGAGGACCTGGTGCAGCGCGCGATTGCCGTGGCCCGCACGGCGCCGGGCGTAACCCAGGTGACCAGTCAAATGCTGGTGGTAACCGATCCCTTCGCTCCGCCGCCGCAACTGCCGGCCGCCAACTCGGTCCCCATCGGCCAGGCCCCGCCGCCGCTGCCGGTCTCGAACTCGACACAATCAAGACTGGCGGATGCCTTGAGCCGTCAGGCGGCGTACAGCCGCGTGGGCGTGCGCGTACGCGAGGATCAGATTCTGCTCTTCGGCTCCGTCACCAGCAAGGCCGACAAAGCCAAGGCGGAGGCCATTGTGCACGAGCTGGCGCCGCAGCTTCCCGTCAATAACATCCTCTGGGTGGACGAGCACCCGTTGTCGCCGCCGCCGGTCGTGCCCCAGCCGTCCCTTGGCGGACACTTTTGACATTTGATACCTTCGTACTCGCCCCGGCGTCTTATAGGGTAAGCAGTCTCGGAGGTCGGTATGAAGCGAAGTCAACTACTCGCAGTTCCTTTGGCGCTGGCGCTGTGTGGCTGGGCCGGCGCCCAGGCGGGAAAACCCGAGCATTCACACGGCAAACAACAGCAGCACAGTGCCAAGCCGTTTATACCCGCACACGGGCCCCAAAAGGTTCCTCCGGGCCAGGCCAAACGCGAGGAGGCGGGCCGTGGCGTCGCACCACACGTGGATGCCAGAACCGACCGGTGGATTGGGCACGGCGGCGACCGCGACGACGCGCGCTACCATCTCGATCATGCCTGGGAGCATGGCCGCTTCCGCGGCGGCTTCGGCCGCAGCCACGTTTGGGTGCTGGCGGGCGGCGGTCCCCAGCGCTTCTGGTTCAATCATTACTATTTCAGCGTGGCGCCCGCCGACGAAGTCTACTGCAACGACTGGCGCTGGAACCGCGATCAGGTGGTGATCTACCAGGATCCCGACCACATCGGCTGGTACCTGGCCTTCAACGTCCGGCTGGGCACCTACGTCCACGTCGTCTTCATGGGCTAATCCCCTCCCCTGTCCCCGGTCAGTCACAGCGCAGCGCCACCATGGGATCCACCCGGGTGGCGCGGCGCGCGGGGATGAAGCAGGCGGCCAGGGCCACGGCGATGAGAATGGCGCCGACCACGGCGAGGGTAAGCGCGTCGGTGGGCTGGACGCCGTAGAGCATGGTGCCCAGGTAGCGGGTGGCACCCCAGGCGCCGGCCAGGCCGATGGCCGCACCCAGCAGCGTGAGCACGGCGCCCAGACCGAGGATGAGCCGCAGCACCTGGGCACGGGCCGCGCCCAGCGCCATGCGGATGCCGATCTCGCGGGTGCGGCGACTCACTTCCTGAGCCAGCAGACCGTAAAGGCCGATGGCCGCCAGCAGTAACGCCAGGCCGCCGAAGATGGCGGCCAGTTGGGCCACCATGCGCTCGCGTGAAAGCATCTGGTCAATGGTTTCGGTCTGGCTGATGGGGTGCACCAGCGGCAGGTTCTGCTCCACACTGTGCACCGCGAGCGTCACCGCCGGGAGCATGGCCATGGGATCGCCGGCGGTACGCACCTCGAAGGTGGTGTAGGGCTCGTTCGACGGCACATACATGGTGGGCATCAGCGTGGCGCGCAGGCTTTCATACTTGGCGTTGCTGACCACCCCGACGATGACGTATTGCGGATTGCCGCCGCCCTCCTTGCGGTAGCCCATGGCGCGGCCCAGCACGCGGCCGTCCTTGAGGAACTGGCTTACGAACTCCTGGTTGACGATCACCGCTCGCGGCGGCCCTTCCGGCTGTTTGCCGCGCGAACCAGGCTCGGGGGCCGGGGTGAAGTCGCGGGGCTCGAAGTCGCGGCCGGTGAGCAGCTTCATGCCCATGGTCGAGAACCAGTGCAGGCCGATGGGCATCCAGTCGGCGTCCACCGAGCGGCCGTTGGCGCCGGGATCCAATTGAAAACCGGTATCGCTCAGGTTGCCGGAGATCATGGCCGATTCAGAGTAGCTGACGCGGCGCACGCCGGGCAGAGCGGCGATCTGCTGCTGAATGCGGTCGAAGAGGGTCAGCACGCGCGCGCCCTTGTAGCCGAGCGAGGAGGGATCGAGGCTGAACAGCAGAAGGTTTTGAGTATCGAAGCCCGGGTCCACACTACGCAGGTTCCCCAGCGTGCGCACCAGCAGGCCGGCGCCGGTGAGCACCACCAGGCAGACGGCGATCTGCGCGACGACCAGGCCATTGCCCAAGTGCAGCCCGCGCCAGCGGCGGCGCTGCGTGGCGGCGCCGGAGTTGCCGGTGGCATACGTGAGCGAGCGCGTCAGGTCGCCACGCGCGCCGCGCAGCGCCGGAGCCAGGCCGAACAACAGACCGGTGACCACGGTGGCGGCCAGGGTGAACAGCAGCACGCGGCCATCAAGGCCCACGAGCAGCACCGACGGATCGGAGTCGCCGCTCAGCAGCATCGCCCGCAGCCCCTGCGCACTGGCCCAGGCGAGCGCCAGCCCCACCACCCCGCCGCAGGCGGCCAGCAGCAGGCTCTCGGTGAGCAGTTGCCGCAGAATGCGGCCGCTGCCCGCGCCCAGCGCCCGCCGCAGCGCCAGCTCCTGGTTGCGGGGGTGGGCGCGGCCGACGAGCAGGCCGGCGATGTTGGTGCAGGCGATGAGCAGGATGGCGGCCACGATCCACATCAGGATCATGAGCGGCTGGCGGTACTCGGCGCGGTCGCCGCTGAGGGTGGATTGCGCCGGGAGCAACTGGAGCTGCGGATTGTCGGCGGCCTTGGCCAGCGGCGAAGCGCCGTTGAACAGCGAATCATGGAACAGGCCATTCAGCTCGCTCTGCGCCTGGGCCACGGTGACGCCCGGACGCAGGCGCGCCGCCAG
>JBQCEU010000214.1:0-4213 GCA_051959955.1 Terriglobales bacterium
TCATTGTCGAAAACGAATGGGGGTGGATCGAGGAGATCACCTCCACCTACGTCGTGGTGCGCCTGTGGGATTGGCGGCGCATGGTGCTGCCGCTGACCTACTTCATCGAACATCCCTTCCAGAACTGGACCCGCCAGACCGCCACCCTCATCGGCTCGGTGTACCTATACCTTGACTACACCGCCCCGCTCGACGCCCTGCGCCAGGAGCTCGATCGCCTTGTGCACTCCACCGACAAGTGGTACGGCGGCGTCTGCGTCCTCCAGGTCAGCGACGCCCGCGAGCGGGTCATCGAAGTCCGCGCCCTCGCCGACGCCAAAGACGCCGGCACGGCCTGGGACTTGCGCTGCCTCATCCGCGAGGGCCTGATCAGCTTCCTGCAGAAAAACTACCCCGCTTCGCTCCCCAAAACCCGCGCCGAACTGAACGGCGCCCAGCCCCTCGCCGCTACCAATACCTAATTACTAATAACTAATCACTAATCCCTATCCCCGCAGCACCGCCGCCGGATCCCCCTGCGCCGCCCGCCACGCCGGCAGCAGCGATGCCAGCAGCGGCAGCGCCGCCATCACCGCCACCGCCAGCGCCAGCGTCAGCGGATCGCCAGCGCTCGCTCCGGGCAGCAGCGGCTGCACCAGCCGGCCTCCCAGCAGGGTCAGCACCAACCCGATTCCGATGCCCACCGCCAGCATGCGTCCCGCCTCGCCCAGCACCAGCCCCAGCACCTGGCCGCGTCCGGCGCCCAGCGCCATGCGCAATCCGAACTCACCCCGCCGTGCCGCCACCGCGTATCCCATCACGCCGTAGATGCCCAGGCAGGCCAGCCCCAGCGCCAGCACGCCAAAGCCGGCGCTGAGCTGCGCCAGCAGCCGGTCGCGCTGCAGCAAGTGGTCCACGCGTTCCTCGACGGTTGACACCCGTTCCACGCGCCAGCGCGCGTCCGCCTCGCCGATCGCCTGCCGCACCGCCGCGGCCAGTGCGGCCGGCGCGCCCGCCGTCCGCACCTCGATCTGCAGCGGCGGATCCTCGACCTGATCCGCCAGCCGGAACATCATCGGCGCTGCCGCCTCGTGCGGATCGAAGGTGCGCGCGTCGGCGGCCACGCCCACGATCTGAAACTGTCCGGTCGAGTCGTCATCGTAGCCGAACGTCTGTCCCAGGGGATCGCGGCTGCCGTAGAACTTATCCACAAAAGCCTGGTTTACCATCACCACCTTCTGTCCCTTGGGGGTGTCGCTGAGGGTAAACCCGCGCCCGCGCAGCAGGCGCATGCCCACGGCGTCAAAGTAGCCGCGGCTCACCGTCTCCTCGCGCGTCTGCCGCTTGCCTTGGCCCGCCCGCTGCCCGGGAAACGCGATCCCGCTGGTTTCGAGCGAGCCGCCGTCCAGCCCGTTGCGGTCGAACGCCACCGCCGCCACGCCGGGCAACGCGCCCACCTGCGCCAATACCTGTTGTTCCAGCGGCAGCCAGGCCTCAGGTTTTGACTGTCCGTCGGGCAATCCCAGTTCCACCGTCAGCAGTTGGCTCGCGTCAAACCCCAGGTTCACCTGAAACATTCCCGCCAGGCTGCGGGCGAACAATCCCGCGCCGGCCACCAGCAGCAGCGACAAAGCCACCTGCGCCGCCACCAGCCACCGCCCCATGGGCACGCGCCGCAGGCTGCCGCCCTGTCCGGTCTCCGAACGCAGCACCGCCGCCGGCGAACTCCGCCGCGCCTGCCAGGCAGGCAGCAGCCCCAGCACCACGCCCGTGGCCAGCGCCACCCCGGCAAGAAACGCCCACACATGCCAGTCCAGGTCGGGCTGGAAGGGCGCATCCCCGCCCGCCGCCGCCAGCCGTACCAGCCCGCGGCTCAGCCAGGTGGCCATCACCGCCGCCGCCGCGCCCGCCAGGACGGCCAGCAGCACGCCTTCGGTCAGCAGTTGCCGCGCCAGCCGGGATTGGCTGATGCCCACCGCCTGCCGCACGGCAATCTCCCGCCGCCGCCGCACCATCCGCGCCAGCAGCAGCGTGGCCACGTTGGCGATGGCGATCACCAGCATCAATCCCGCCAGCCCCATCAGCAGCCGCAGCGGCGCCCCGTAGCGGGTGCGCAGGCTGTCCTCGCCGCGCCCGCCGGCGGTCATCACCAGCTTCATCCCCGGTTCATTCGGCGCCATCCGCTTCCAGCTCGCCGCCAGCAGTCCCGCCCAGGCGCCTTCCAGCCCTCCCCGGTCACCGGCTTGGGGAATGCGTGCGAATACCTGCAGCCACGAGATCTTCTCCTGCGGCGGCCAGGCGGCCTTGCTGTCTCCGTCCACGTCCATGGCGTTGCCGTGGACCCCGAGCAGCGACTGCATCATCACCGGCGCCCACACCTCCGCCGGGTTGGCCGGGTTGATGCCCGCGAATCCCTCCGGCGCCACCCCCACCACCGTCAGCGTCGCGTGCCGGAAGCGGATCTCCCGCCCGATCACGTCCGCCACCCCGCCCAGTTCCCGCTGCCAGAACCCGTAGCTCACCACCGCCACCGGCGAAGCTCCCACGGCGCGGTTGTCCGCATCGCGGATCCACCGCCCTCGCGCCGGTGCAATCCCCAGGGCAGGGAAGTAGTTTCCGGAAACCAGTTGCACATCCGCCCGCAGGGGATGGCTCAGGTCGTTTCCCCAGTCCAGATGCGTGGTCGGCGACGCCGCCCCAATCTGCGCCGCCGCGCCCGCCGCCGCCGCAAACTGCTGCACCAGCGGATAGGAGAACAGCGGTATCTGGTTGCTGCCCGGAACGTGGGCGTTCCCGTCGGTCTGCCCCAGCAGTTCCAACTGCTGCGGCTGCGGCACCGGCAGCGTCTTCAGCAGCACCGAATTCACCAGGCTGAAGATGGCCGCGTTGGCGCCAATGCCGATGGCCAGCGACAGGATGACGCCCGCCGTGAACCCCGGCGAACGCCGCAGCATCCGCCCCCCATGTTTCAAGTCCTGTAGCAGCGTCTCCAGCCAGATGTGAATGTCCATGTCGCGTGTCCTCTCCCGCACTGCTTCCACGTTCCCAAACCGCCTCAACTCGCCCCCCGCCGCCTGCCGCATCGCCAGATGATGGTCGAGCTCCTCTTCGATCTCGCGCTTGAGCTTCCGGCTGCGAAAACTGCCCCGGATTTTTCCTGTCCACGACATATCGCTACTCCGCCCGCAGTGCCCGTAGCGGATCGGCGTGCGCCGCCCGCCAGGCGGGCAGCAGCGCCGCCCCCAGCGGCGTGGCCGCCATCACCAGTGCCGCCGCGGCCAGCGTCAGCGGGTCGCTTGCGGCCACGCCCGGCAGCAGCGGCTGCGCCCACCGCCCCGCCGCCAGCGCCAGCGGCAAGCCCAGCGCCAGGCCGGCGAGCAGCAGGAGGGCCGTCTCCCGCAGCGCCAGCCCCATCACCTGACCGCGTGCGGCGCCCAGCGCCATGCGGATGCCGAACTCGGCCCCGCGTGCCGCCGCCGCGTAGGCCATCACCCCGTACACGCCCAGGCAGGCCAGCAGCAGCACCGGCAGCGTCTTCAGCAGCACCGTGTTGATCAGGCTGAAGATGGCCGCATTGGCTCCGATGCCCAGCGCCAGCGACAGCACCGCCACCGCCGTGAACCCCGGCGCCCGCCGCAGCATCCGTCCCGCCTGCCGCAAATCCTGCAGCCAGCTCTCCAGCCCCACGTGGATGTCCATGTCCCGTGTCCTCTCCCGCACCTGTTCGACGTGGCCAAACCGCCGCGGTTCGCCCCCCGCCGCCTGCCGCATCGCCAGGTGGTGCTCCAGCTCCTCGCGGATCTCGCCGTCCGTCCCGCTCCCGCGCAGCGTCCCGGCGAATTTGCGCCACCACCCCATCCGCCTAAGCCTCCTGCGCCAGCACCGTCGCCACGCCCTTCACCAGCCGCTTCCACTGCTCCTGTTCTTCCGCCAATCGCCGCCTTCCCGCCGCCCGCAGTTGGTAGTAGCGCGCCCGCCGGTTGGTCTCTGAAATCCGCCACTCCGACTGGATCAATCCCGCCTGCTCCAGCCGGTGCAGCGCCGGGTACAACGACCCCTCCTCCACCTGCAGCAGCGCCTCCGAAATGCGGTCAATGTGCGCCGCGATGGCGTAGCCGTGCGCCGTCCCCTGCACCGCCAGCGTCTTCAGAATCAACAGATCCAGTGTTCCTTGCAACCGATCCTTGTGAAATGGACTCATGCCTAGACCTCGATGCCTAGCTGACTATAGCAT
>JBQCEU010000215.1:0-5535 GCA_051959955.1 Terriglobales bacterium
GTCACCGAACGGTCCTTGCATCTCAAACTGACTGCCCAGCGGCATGCTGCCGAACTCATTCTTGAAGGCGCTGCCGCGCATGCGCGTGGCCACCGTCAGGGCTGCGGCATCCGGATCATCCGCCAGGGAAAACGTATGCACATTGCCGCCCGCCACCGAATCGGGCAGGTGCGGCAGGGTGAGGTCCACGGTCTGGCCAGGGCGGAAGGTGAAGCCCGGCGGCTTCTCAAAGCGAAAGGCCATGGTGCCTTCGGCCACGGTTTGGCGATCGAGCAGGAGGGTGGTGCTCATGCGGCGTGCTTCTTTCTTTTGAGTCGGTCTTCAAGATAACGCTTCAGTACTACGGCGTTGTTGTGCTCTTCATCATGGGAGCTGTAGATCAGCGTTAGTTTTCCCGGCGCGGCGGCGGCGGCGAGCAACGGCTGGAGAGCGGCGGCGTGGGCGCGCAATTCCGCCACATACCGTTTCTGGAACTCAGCCCATTTGGCGGGATCGTGGCTGAACCACTGCCGCAGCTCTGTCGAAGGCGCGACTTCCTTCATCCAGGCGTCCAGCGGCAGGTCGGCTTTTTTCACCCCGCGCGGCCACAGCCGCTCCACCAGGATGCGGCGGCCGTCGCCGGCCGCGGCTCCGTCATAGGCACGCTTGAGCTGGATCATGGGCAGTTCTCCTGGGTGGGCCACGCCAGGGTGAGCAGAAAGGAGCTGTCCTGGAGGGCCTCCACGTCGTGATGCAGTTCGCGATCCAGCACCAGCACCTGGCCGGCCGCCAAATCCTGATCCCCGCCGTCCAGATGCAGGCGCAAGTGGCCGCTGAGTGCGTGCACGGTGATGCGGGCGGCGGTGCGGTGCTCGGGCAGGTGCTCGCCTCGGCGCATGGCCACCAGCACCAGGCGCAGATCGGGATGTTTGACCAGGGTGGTGGAGCTGGGCCCGCTGCCGCTCTGCCAGGCGCTCTGTTGCTTCAAATGCTGGATCTCGCCGTTCAGGTCAAAGCGCAAAATGGGCCGGTCGAGGGTGCCTTGCAGTTTGTCGTGGCCCACTGGCCGCGGCGGCGGCTCCGGATTCTCGGGAAGGGACCCCATGCTTTAATCTTACGCCCCCCGGCCCGCCGCTCAGTAACTGTGCGGACCCATGCGTACTTTTCCCCGGAAGGCGCGGTGCACGTACCGCGTGTAGAAGGCCACGCCCACCAAAGCGATTACGTTGGCCAGCCAGGCCACCAGTAGCCCGTGCGCGCCGGCAGCGGCGTTGCCGATGGTCAGGTTGTAATCCGCCGCCACGGTGGAAGGCAGCAAGACCGGGTACAGGGTCAGCGCGGCGGAAAAGAGCAGGCCGGCGATCACCAGGCTCGAGCCGGCGAAGGCGCGGCTATCCCGGCGGCTGCGGGCCAGCCCAAAGCCCAAACCCGCCAGCAGCGGAAAAACGAAGCCGGCGGGATGGGTCAGGAAGTTGTCCAGCGTCCCCCGCCGCAACCACAGCGTCGCCACGGTGGCGGGCAAGGCGAGCAGCAACGCTCCCCACCAAAGCGCCCGCGACCAGCTCCGGGCCCGCTCCTCGAGCACGCCCTCGGCCTTGGTGTGCACCAGGTTGCAGCCGTGCCAGGCCAGCACCGTAAGGCTGAGCAGGCCGATGAGCAACGCGTAGGGGTTCAGCATCAGGCTGAAGCTGCCGAGGAAGTAGCCGCTGGCATCGAGCGGCAGCCCACGCAGCACGTTGCCCAGCGCCACCCCCAGCAGCAGCGCCAGCAGCAGGCTGGCGATCCCAAAGACGGCGTCCCAGAACCCGCTCCACATCGCGTGCCGCACCTGGCCGCGGAACTCGATCGCCACCCCGCGCAGCACCAGCAGCCACAGCACCACGATCAGCGCCAGGTAGAAGCCGCTGAAGGCGGCCGCATACAGGCGCGGAAACGCCACCACCATCATGCCGCCGGCGGCCAGAAGCCAGACCTCGTTGCCGTTCCACACCGGCCCGATGGCGTTGAGGTGGATGCGGCGTTCGTGATCGTCGCGCGCCAGCCACAGGTGCACGGCGCCCACGCCCAGGTCATAGCCGTCCAGCACCGCATACACGGTGAGCATGCCGGCCAGCGTCCAGAACCAGACGCTGTTCATGCCTCCGCCCCTTCCTCCGGTCCGCGCGCGATCAGCCGGCCCACCAGCAGCAGGTAGAGCAGCGCCAGCAGCAAATACAGGCCGGCGAAGCCGAGCAGCGTGAACACCGTCTCCCCGGTGGAGACGTTGGGCGAGGCGCCGGCGCTGGTGCGCAGCAGTCCGTAGATGAGCCACGGCTGCCGCCCCACCTCCGCCACCACCCAGCCGGCTTCGTTGGCGATCAGCGTAAACGGCACCGCCAGCATCAGAATCCACAGAAACCAGCGGGCATCGAACAGCTTCCCACGCCAGCGCAGCAGCACGCCCACCAGCATGATGGCGATGAACATGGTGCCCAGCCCCACCATGATGTGATAGGCGTAGTAGGTCAGCTCCACCGGCGGCCAGTTCTCGCGCGGCACGTCCTGCAACCCCACCACGCGCGCGCCGAAGCTGCCGTAGGCGAGAAAGCTCAGCGCCCGGGGCACCACCACCGGATCGAGCAGCACGCCGCGCTGCGTGTCGGGCATGCCGAGGATCGCCAGCGGCGCGCCTTGTTCGGTGGAGAACTGGCCCTCCATGGCCGCCAGCTTCACCGGCTGCATCCGCGTGATGTTGTGGCCCACGCCATCCCCGGTGGGATACAACTGCAGCAGCGCCAGCGCCAGGCCGGCGATCACCCCCACTTCGACCGCCTGCCGCGCGAAGCGGGCATGGCGCCCGAGCAGCAGGTAGAAGGCGCCGACGCCGGCCACGATGAACGCGCCCGCCAGCACCGCGCCGCAGATGACATGGGCATACTGCCAGCCAACGTAGGGGTTGAACAGCATCCGCCAGAAGGACGTCAGCTCCAGGCGCCCATCCGCGCCCACGCGGTAGGCCACCGGATGCTGCATCCAGGCATTGACGGCGGTGATGAAGTAACCCGACAACAGCGAGCCGCCGGCTACCGCCAGCCCGCTCAGCCAGTGCACCACGCGCGGCACCCGCCCTTTGCCGAACAAAAACAAACCCAGGAAGCCCGACTCCAGGAAGAACGCGAACGTGCCCTCCAGCGGCAGCGTCAGCCCGAATACACCGCCGGCGTAGCTGGAGAACAGGCTCCAGTTGGTACCGAACTGAAACTCCATGGGGATGCCGGTGACCACCCCCACCGCAAAGTTGATGGCGAAGATCTTCGTCCAGAAACGCGCGGCTTCGCCGTAATGCCCCTCCCCGGTCATGTACTCGCGGGTGGCGAAGTAGGCGATGAAGACGCCCAGCCCCATGGTAATGATGGGGAACAGGTAATGGAACATCAGCGTGAAGGCAAACTGAAGGCGATCTGCGTAGACCGCGCTGGGCTGCATACCTGGAGCATAGCGCGCCTATTGATTGGCGCGGGACCCCGAGCGGCTACGCCCCTCGACCCGTTTGACGCGCGACCGGGCTGGGGGCCCCTTTCGCCCCAACCCGGTCGCGCCTGAGGTTGACATTCTACCCGGGGCGGAGGTAGCGTGGGGTCGAATGGCTACCCAAGAAGGCGAATCGCTGGCCCTGCTGCAGGGCACCCTCGATCTGTTGATCCTGCGCACGCTGGTGTTTGGACCGCGCCATGGCCAGGGAATCGCCCGCGCCATTGAGCAGACCAGCGGGCGCGTGCTGCTGGTGGATCACGGCTCGCTCTACCCCGCCTTGCAGCGGCTGGAGCGCCGGGGCTGGATCACCGCCGCCTGGGGCACCAGCAGCTCCGGCCGACGGGCGCGCTTCTACACGCTCAGCGCCGCCGGCCGCAAGCAATTGCACCGCGAGCACTCGCGCTGGCAGCGGCTTGCCGGGGCGGTGGGACGCATCCTGACGCTGGAGCCGGAGAGCGAAGCATGAAGCAGCGGCGCAGCCCCGAGGACTTTGCCGCCGAGATCGCCAGCCACCTGGCGCATGAGGCCGACGAGCGCGGCGCGCGGGCCGCCGCCCAGGCCTTCGGCAACACGCTGCGGGCGCAGGAGCGGTTTTGGGAATCCACGCGCTGGTGGCCGGGCTGGCTGCGCGCCGCCGGCCGCGATGCCTGGCTGGGGCTGCGGCGCATGCGGCGCGCGCCCGGCGTCACCCTGGCGGCGCTGACGGTGCTTGCTCTGGGGCTGGCGGCGGCGCTGGTGGTGTATGCGGCAGCCGATCTGCTCGTGCTCGGCGAGCTGCCTTATCCCCACGCCGAAAGGCTCATGCTGGTCCGCACCACGACCACCCCGCCCACCGCCGGCGATCAGCTCTCCAGCGCCGACTTCACCGACCTGCGGCAGCAGGCGGGCAGTTTCGCCGCCGTGGCCGGGATTTCGCCGGTGTGGGACAACGTGGCGGACGCCGTGGACGGCCGGCCGGCGGAGCGCATTCCCACCCTGTTCGCCTCCGCCGCCCTGGGGCCGATGCTGGGCATCCGGCCGCAATTGGGGCGCTGGTTCACCGCCGCCGAGGACCGCGCCGGGGCGCCCGACGCGGTGGCGGTGATCAGCGACCGCCTGTGGCGCGAACGCTTCGCGGCGCGGGCGGACGTGATCGGCAAACCGATGCGCATCGGCGGCCAGGCGATCTTCATCATCGGCGTGCTGCCGGCACACTTTCACTATCTGGGCGAACCGGTGGCGGGCTCGGCGGCGCACATTGACCTGTGGATGCCGCTGGCGCTCAATCCGCTGATGACCACGCCGCGCTCGCTGCGCTGGCTGGAAGTGCTGGGGCTGCGGCGCGCCGATGTCACGGCGGCGCAGGCGGAGCAGGAAATCGCGGCCTTGGGCGCCAACTGGGCGCGGGAGTACGCCGCCCAGGATGGCGGGCTGAGCTACTCGGCTGCGGGCTTCGCCGGCTGGGTGCGGGCGCCGCACCGCGCCGCCATGATGATGTTGCTGGGCGCCGTGGGATTGCTGTTGCTGCTGGCCTGCGCCAGCGTGGCCGGCTTGCTGCTGGAACAGGCGCTGGCCCGGCGGCCGGAGATGACCATGCGGCGTGCGCTGGGCGCTTCCCGCCTCCGCCTGCTGCGCCAGCTCGCCGCCGAACACCTGGTGCTGGCCGGCTTGGGCACCGCGTTCGGGGTTGCCGGCGCGTGGGCAGGCTTGCGCTGGCTAACGCAAGCCGCGCCGCCGGAGTTGTTCGGCACGCGCACCCCGTCCCTTAACGGCAGCGTCCTGACCGTCGCCGCGCTGGCGCTGCTGGCCACCGCGCTCGCCTGCGGCCTGGCGCCGGCGTGGACCGCGCTGCAGGAAGGCGCCGCCGCGCCCGCGCTGATCACCGGCGGGCTGGGGCGGTTGCGCGGCACCCTGGTCGGCGTGCAGCTGGCGCTGGCGCTGGCGCTGCTGATCAGCGCCGGGCTGCTGCTCACCGCCTTCCTGCGGGTCACCGCGGTGGCGCCCGGCTTCGATGCCGCCCAGGCGGTGACCGTCTCCACCCAGCTCCCGCCCACCGCCGTCACG